>NZ_CAUQWC010000159.1:0-8370 GCF_963521695.1 uncultured Microbacterium sp.
CCGCCACGCTCAGCGCGCGTGCGGGATCACCGTCCGGCAGACACGCGCGGCGGCACCGGTCGTCGTCCCGTGACGATCTCGCGGAGCCCCGCGGGCGGGCGCACGCGTGCGACGGGGGCTTTCACGACACGCACGACCGCCCACACCAGCAGCACCAGGGCGAGAAGGTTGCGCACCTCGAGCACGACCACCGGGAACGGGTTGGGGTGCGTCGCCATGAGGCCGTCGTACAGGAGCGGGTACATCCACTGCGTGAGACCGGCGATCACCAGCGTCATCCCGGCGAAGGCGTACCAGCGACGACGATCGAGCATCAAGCCGAGCGCGACGGGCGCGAACAGCCACACGTAGTACTGGGGCGACCCCACTTTGTTCAGGGCGATGAAGGCGGTGACCAGCGCGAGCGACAGCGGCGGGAAGAGACTCAGGAAGGTCGCACCGTGGCGCAATTTCCACACCCCGACACCCGCCACGCCCGCCATGACGAGCAGCATGATCGGCGTCATCGCCGCGATGAGCGGCTCGGCTCCGGGTCCGGTCACCTGGAAGGTGAGGACGTCGCCGTCGTAGTACACCTCGCTGCCGGGAACGTAGAAGGCGGCGAGGAACATGTAGAGGCCGCCCACGGGCGCCTCCATCTGAATGCCGCGCGAGGTCTGATCGCCGACGAATCCGAAGACGAACGGGGCACCGCCCAGAGCGACCACGGGAATGATCGTCGCGAGCGAAACGGCCACCGCGCCCCACACGAGCGCCAGGCGACGACGGATGACGACGAGACCCGCCGCCAGGATGGCCGCCGGCCACACCTTCATCCACACGGCGATCGAAAGCAGAACGGATGCCAGGAACGGACGACGCAGCATCCAGATGCCACCGAGGAGGGCCAGAGGCACGGTGATGCCGTCGATGCGGTAGAGACCAACCGGACCGATCAGCAGGATCGCCGCGAGCCAGAACCACGCCGCGATCACGCGACCGCGCGAGCGAGCGTCGCCCACGAGAATCAGGAAGGCGACGAGGTTGAACAGCGACACCGTCAGGGCCCACGCCGGGGTGTAGCTGATGGCCCACGCGAACACCCACGCGAAGGTCATCGGCAGGAACGCGAGCTGAGGATAGATCCACTTCTCGGTGATGCCGGGCCACTGCCAGGTGTCGCTGCGTGTGCAGGAGGTCACGTCGACGCCGCCGAAAAGGGCGCACCGCGACCACGGCTCATACACCAGGTACACGTCGCCCATCGGCTCGTTGGGCTGTTGATAGCCCAGCACCGCCACGACGACATGCACGGCGACGAACGCGATCAACAGGGGAACGACACGCCTCAGCACCGGGTAATCCTAAACGGGGCTGTCTGAACGCCCCCACCGACGGCCGGACCCTCTCGCGCCACGACGGGCGAGAACCACACGAACGTTATGCGATCGAGTCCGCGAGCAGGGCGGAGACGACGCCGGGCAGCGCGTCGGCGACATCGAGCGCGGTGATCGGTCCGCCCCCTCCCCCGTGGGCGAGGGATGCCGCCGTACCGGCGCGGCCGTGCAGCCACGCCGCCGTCGCCGCGCACGCCCCCAGTTCTTCGACGCCGCTGCGTCCGGCGGCGACGGCTCCGGCCGTGACCGCCCCGAGGACTCCCCCCAGCACATCGCCGGTGCCCGCGGTGGCGAGCCAGGCCGTCCCCGTCGACACACGGCGGCTCCAGCCCCCCGCCGCGGCCACGATCGTCACCGCCCCCTTCAGGAGCACGACGCCGCCGAACGCGTCCGCCGTCTCGCACGCCGCCCGCTCCCGTGCGTCGACGTCCGTCGTCGTGACGGCGGACAACCCCAGTGCCTCCCGCAGACGGGCCATCTCCCGCGCATGCGGCGTGACGATGACCGGCGCCGCGGCCTGCGGCACGAGGTCCAGCGATCCGGCGTCGACGACGACCGGAACCTCGCCGCTCAGGATGCCGCGGAGCGCCGCCGCCTCGCTGGGCTCGCGCTCGGTGGCATCCGTTCCCGACCCGATCACCCATGCCTGCACGCGCCCGTCGGTGGTGACCGTCTCGGGGCGGCGCTGCAACACGAGATCCTGCGCGCGCGCGGGACCGAGGTAGCGGACCATCCCCGTGCCCGCCCGCCACGCCGCTTCGACGCCCAGCACCGCGGCTCCCGGATACCGCGTGGACCCGGTTCGCATCCCCACGACGCCGCGGGAATACTTGTCGTCGTCCGCGGTTGGCCTCCGCAGTGTGCGGGCGGCATCCAGCCCGCTCCAGTCCTTCGCCGTCATGGCGTCACCCTAGAACGCAAAGGTCCTCCGTGAGCGCCCTCTTCACACCCCTGTCCATCCGCGGTATCGCGTTCCGCAACCGACTGTGGGTGTCGCCGATGTGCCAGTACAGCGCGGTCGAGGGCATGCCGAACGACTGGCACCACGTGCACCTCGCCCAATTCGCCGCGGGAGGGGCGGGCCTGGTGATCGCCGAAGCGAGCGCGGTCTCGCCCGAGGGTCGTATCTCGCCCGACGACGCGGGCCTGTGGAACGACGCGCAGGCCGAGGCGTGGGCGCCGATCGTCGCGGCGGTCCGCTCCCGCGGCGCCGTCGCGGGCGTGCAGCTGAGCCACGCCGGCCGAAAGGCCTCGACCACCTCGCCGCTCTCCGGCGAGCGCGGATCCGTCGCCCGCGACGCGGGCGGATGGGCCACCGTCGGCCCGTCTGCGATCGCCTACGGCTCCTACGCCGAACCGGTGGCTCTGGATGCCGCGGCGATCGACGACGTCGTGAACGACTTCGCGGATGCCGCCCGCCGCGCCGTCCGGGCCGGGTTCGACGTGGTCGAGGTGCACGCCGCCCACGGTTACCTGCTGCACCAGTTCCTCTCACCGCTGACGAACCACCGCACCGACGCCTACGGCGGATCGTTCGAGAACCGGGTCCGCCTGCTCGTGCGGGTGACCGGGGCCGTTCGCTCGGCCGCTCCCGACGCAGCCCTGTTCGTGCGCTTCTCCGCGACCGACGCCGCCGAGGGCGGGTGGGACGTCGCCGACACCGTTGCCGCCGCGCGGCTCGTGGCCGAGGCGGGCGCCGACCTCATCGACGTGTCGAGTGGCGGGCTGGTGCCCCATCAGCGCATCGTGCCGGGACCGGGCTATCAGGTCGACTACGCCGAGACGGTCCGCCGCGAGACGGGCCTGCTCGTGAGCGCCGTCGGCATGATCGACGACCCGACCTTCGGCGAGCAGATCGTCGCCGACGGCCGCGCCGACGCGATCATGTCGGCCCGCGAATGGCTCCGCGACCCTCACTACGCCCTCCGTGCGGCCGCTGTCCTGGGTGCCGACTCGCCCGCCCCCGCGCAGTACCTTCGCGCGTACTGACGTCTGATCCCGCCGCTCGGCGCGCGGACTCCCCGTGTCCGCGAGGTACCTTTCCGCGTCCTGCGCACCGTCCGGCATCCGTCACCAGCGCGTCAGCTGACGTGTTCGCGGTCGGCCGTTGCTCGCAGACAACCGCGGTTCTCGCAGATTTCGGCCCCGAACTTGCGAGGAACGTGACGATCTGCGGGCTTCGTAGCGGACCCACGTCTTTCCGTCAGTGCCCGACGCACCCGAGGGACCGCTCGGACCCCTCCCCGGGGCCCCGAGACGCAGAACCCCGGATGCCGCGAGGCCCGAGCCCCGCGGCATCCGGTGTCGTCGTCTAGACGAAACGTCGACGCTCGGTGGCGTCCTGCACTTCGCCGACGAGCTCTTCGATGACGTCCTCGAGGAACAGCACCGCCTTGACGTCACCGCGCTCGTCGCGCACCTGTGCGAGGTGGCGCCCCGAGCGGCGCATGAGGGCGAGCGCATCTTCGAGATCGGTCGTCTCCAGCACCGACACCATGTGGTGGATGCGCTTCGCCGGGATGGGTCGGAGCATGTCGGCATCCGACCCCTCCGCCGCACGCAGCACGTCTTTCAGGTGCACGTAGCCGGTCGGGCCACCGGTCTCGTCGACGATCACGTAGCGCGAGTAGCCGTGCTGCGCGACGGCACGCTCGATCTCGGCCGGGGTCGTCGTCTCGGGAAGCGTGACCAGCGCACCCATCGGCACCGCGATGTCGGCGGCCTTCTTCTCGGTGAACTCGACCACCGCGCGGACGGTGCCGGCGGAGTCGTCGAGCACACCCTCCCGTCGCGACTGCGTCACGATCGTGGCGACCTCGTCGAGCGTGTAGGTCGAGGCGGCCTCGTCTTTCGGCTCCACCCGGAACAGGCGCAGCACGTGGTTCGCCGTCCAGTTCAACGCGACGATGATCGGGTAGAACGCCTTCGACACCGCCACCAGGGGCGGCGCCAGCATGAGCACCGCGCGGTCGGGCAGCGTGAACGCGAGGTTCTTGGGCACCATCTCGCCGAACACGACGTGCAGGTACGACACGATCAGCAACGCGACGATGAAAGATGCCACGTCGACCGCGGCCTCGGGGAGCCCGGTGAGCCCCAGGGGACCTGCCAGCAGGTGGTGGATGGCCGGCTCCGACACGTTCAGGATCAGCAGCGAGCAGATCGTGATGCCGAGCTGACACGTCGCCAGCATGAGGGTGGCGTGCTCCATCGCGTACAGCGCGGTCTTGGCGGCGCGCGACCCGCGGTCGGCGTGCGGCTCGATCTGCGAGCGGCGCGCGGAGATGACGGCGAACTCCGCGCCGACGAAGAAGGCATTGGCGATGAGGAGCACCACCAGCCAGGCGATTCCGGCCCAGTCGCTCATCACTGATCACCGCCCTTCGCCGCGCGGACGAGGTCGTCGACGTTCTGCTCCCGCGGGGTGGGCGTGAACTGCACCCGGTCGACGCGGCGGCCGTCCATGCGCTGAACGGCGAGGATGCCGTCGTCGAGGTCGACGGTGTCGCCCACGACGGGGATGCGCTCGAGTGCGGCCATGATGAACCCGCCCACGGTGTCGTAGACCTCGCCCTCGGGCACCCGGACGCCGGCTCGGTCGAGCACTTCGTCGGGTCGCAGGTCGCCGGGGAAAGTCAGGGATGCCGCCGAGCGCACCACACCGGCGCGGGAACGGTCGTGCTCGTCGAGCACCTCGCCGACGATCTCCTCGACGAGGTCTTCGAGGGTGACGACACCGGCGGTACCGCCGTACTCGTCGACGACGATCGCCATCTGGTAGCCCCGCGAGCGCAGTTCCGAGACGAGCGTGTCGAGGTGGACGGTCTCGGGAACGCGCAGCGGCTCGGTCGCCAGCGCCGCCACCGGCACGTCACCGCGCTTCTCGCGCGGCACCCCGATGGCCGCCTTCAGGTGGACGACGCCGACGATGTCGTCCATCGACTCGTCGTACACGGGGAAGCGGCTGTGGCCGGTGCGTCGCGCGAGCTGCACGACGTCGTCGGCGGGATCGCCCGCGGCGAGCGCGTGCACGCTCGGGCGGGGGGTCATGACGTCGGCCGCGCTGAGGCGCGCGAAGGTCAGGCTGCGATCCAGGAGCGATGCGGTGTCCTTCTCGAGCATCCCGGCGTTCGCCGAGCGTCGGACGAGGCTCGACAACTCCTCGGCCGAGCGCGCACCGGACAGCTCCTCCTTGGGCTCGACGCCCATCGCGCGCAGCACCCCGTTGGCGCTGCCGTTGAGCACGACGATCGCGGGCTTGAACACGGCGGTGAACGCCACCTGGAACGGGATGACGAGCTTCGCGGTCTGCCGCGGAATGGCGAGCGCGAAGTTCTTGGGCACGAGCTCGCCCAGAATCATCGACAGCACCGTGGCGAACGCGACGCCGATGACCGCGGCGAGAGAGACGATCAGCGCCTCGGGCAGTCCCCACGTCTGGAAGGCCGGACGCAGCAGGCTGGAGATCGCCGGTTCCATGGTGTAACCGGTGAGCAGCGTCGTCAGCGTGATGCCCAGTTGCGCGCTCGAGAGGTGGGTCGAGGTGATGCGCAGCGCGTCGATCGTCAGCGAGAGCCGCGTCTCGCCCGCGTCGCGGCGCGCCTCGAGGTCGGCGCGGTCGAGGTTGACCAGGGCGAACTCGCTCGCGACGAAGAGTCCTGTGCCTACCGTGAGCAGGAGCCCCACGCCCAGCATGACGAATTCCATCAGTCGTCACCCCCGCTCGATCGCTCGGCGGAAGAGGGGTTTCGGGGCTCGGGTCTACAACTGGGAGGGTCGTCCATCGTGCGGATGATTCTATGGCAGCCACGGGCGACCGGCACCGGTTTCCCCCACGCCCGACGGCCTGTGGAGGATGGGGGAATGGATGCGACATCTCCTGTGCAGGCACGCGCGCTTTCCGCCGAGTCGGCCGTCGTCCGCCGCTACGTCCACCGTTACGGGCCGGTCGCGTGGGCGCACGCCGCGTCGCCGGGCGTCGAGGGCTCGCGCACCTGGCACTACTGGTGGCACGCGCACCTGATCCACGTCTTCCACGACGCCGAGCTGCACCGACCCGATCCCCGGCGTAAGCGACTCCTGCGCGCACTGCATCGCGGTGTCACGTTGCGCACGTGGGGGCGCTGGACCACGCCGTTCTACGACGACGTCGCCTGGATGACCCTGGCGCTGCAGCACTACGACCTGAACGACCGACGCATCGACCGCCTCGTCCAGCGACTCGACGAGGCCGTCGATCCCGCGGTCGGAGCGCTGCCGTGGGCGGTCGGCAGTGCGCTCTACAACGCCCCCGCCAACGGGCCCGCGGCGATCGCGCTGGCGTGGTCGGCGCGCCGCGGATCGGCGATCGACCTCGA
The DNA here is from genome assembly GCF_963521695.1 of uncultured Microbacterium sp. GTDB lineage: Bacteria > Actinomycetota > Actinomycetes > Actinomycetales > Microbacteriaceae > Microbacterium. The sequence continues at coordinate 6,734 of NZ_CAUQWC010000159.1, forward strand.
CGCATGGGTTGCCGCGACCCTCGACGACCCGACCACGGGATTGGTGCGCGACGGCGTGGAAGACGGCATCGTCCGCTCCGAGCTGTGGACCTACAACCAGGGTGTCGCGATCGGCTCCGCGCTCGCCCTCGCAGAGGGTGCCCCCGACGCCGACGCGCGGGAGGCGCACGAGGCGCGAGCAGCCTCGCTGGTCCACGCCGTCGCGCGCTGGTGCGCGGCCGAGGAAGGACTCTTCCCCTCCGCGGGTGGCGGCGACGGGGGGCTGTTCGCCGGCATCCTGGCTCGCTATCTCGCGGAGGCGGCGGTGTGGTTCGCCGACGACGGGTCGAACGACGAACACCGCGCCGTGTCTCGCGCCGCGCGCGATCTCGTCCACCGCAACGCCGACGCGTTGTGGAACGGACGACGTGCGGGGTTGTTCTCCGCGGACCCCCGGCGCGCAGCCCGCGCGGCCGGGGAAGACTTCGACCTCTCGGTGCAGCTGGGCGCGTGGATCACCCTCGAAGCGGACGTCGCCGTGTCGGGCCTCGTCACCAGCTGACGGGGAGCGCCTTCCCCTCTTCGTATCCGGCCGCCGACTGCAGGCCCACCCGGGCGCGCTCGTGGAACTGCGCGACCGTCGACGCACCGGCGTACGTGAACGAGGAGCGCACCCCCGACGTGATCATGTCGAGGAGGTCTTCGAGGCCCGGGCGCTGCGGGTCGAGGTAGATGCGCGACGACGAGATCCCCTCGGCGAACAGTTCCTTGCGGGCCCGCTCGAACGGATCGAGACGCTCGAATCGGCCCTGTACGGCCTTGGTGGATGCCATGCCCCACGACTCCTTGTAGAGCAAGCCCGCATCGTCGGTTCGGAGCCGACCGGGAGACTCGATGGTGCCGGCGAACCACGACCCGATCATGACGGATGCCGCGCCTGCGGCCAGCGCCAGCGCGACGTCCCGGGGGTAGCGCACGCCGCCGTCGGCCCATACGTGCGCGCCGACGCTGCGCGCCGCCTCTGCCGTCTCAAGCACCGCGGAGAACTGCGGGCGCCCCACCGCGGTCATCATGCGTGTCGTGCACATGGCGCCGGGTCCCACGCCGACCTTGAGGATCGTCGCGCCCGCGTCGGCGAGGTCTCGTACCCCCTCGGCGGTCACGACGTTGCCGGCGGCGATCGGGATGCCGAGGTCGAGAGCCGCGACCTGGCGGAGCGCGCGGAGCATCTGCGCCTGGTGCCCGTGGGCGGTGTCGACGACGAGGACGTCGACACCGGCGTCGGCGAGCGCGCGCGCCTTACCTGCGACGTCGCCGTTGATGCCCACGGCTGCGGCCACGATGAGACGTCCATCGGCGTCGACGCCCGGACGGTACACGGAGTCGCGCAGGGCGGTGCGCGGCGAGAGGGTCCCCACCACGCGGTCCCCGTCGACGACCGCGACGACGTCGGTGCCGGATTCCTCGATGAGCGCGAACACCGTCCGCGGGTCGCCCACGCGGTGCGCCTCAATCACGGGGGTCTCGCCGCGCGTGATGTCGCCGAGCGTGGCATCCAGAAGCGCCGTCGCCAGGCGAGGGGCGGGCACGATGCCGCGGAAGTCCGCGAGGTCAACGACGGCGCCCTCCCGGGTCTCGGCGAAGACGATGCCGTGACC
>NZ_CAUQWC010000160.1:0-8319 GCF_963521695.1 uncultured Microbacterium sp.
GGCTGCGGGTGGTCTCGCGCCGGGATGCCGCCGCGCGTCGCCGAGCCGCCGCGGGTCGAGCCCCCGGAGCCGTCGACCCCGAGCTCGTCGCTCCCCTTCCCGGAACCGTCGTCGCGGTGCACAGCGCCGACGGGGACGTCGTCGAGGCCGGTGCCCGGCTCGTCACGATCGAGGCCATGAAGATGGAGCACACCGTCACCGCGCCGCACGCCGGCACGGTGCGGCTGCGCACGGCGGCGGGCGCCCAGGTCGCCCGCGACGCGGTGGTGGCGACGGTGACGCCGGGGGTCGGTGAGCCCCACGATCACGTCGGTTCCCCGGCATCCGCCGGCTCCACGCCGACAACCTCCGTGATTCGCCTCACCTCCGTCGCGGACGCGGGAGTTGCAGCTGAGGATGCGCGGATCGCCGGAGTTACGTCTTCGTCCGCCGAGCCCGCGTCCGCCGGCTCCGCGCGCACAACCTCCGTGATTCGCCTCACCTCCGTCGCGGACGCGGGGGTTCCAGCTGAGGATGCGCGGATCGCTGAGGATACGCCGACGCCCGAGGCTTCCTCGGGCCCAGCCACCGGAGCTCCCGCGCGACCCGAACCGCACGATCCCGCCGATATCCCGGCACCCGCCCCCATCCCTTCCCACAAGGAGACGCTCCCGTGAGCATCGACACCCAGCAGTCCTTCACCGACGACGAGCGCGAACTCAGCGCGATGGTGCGCGAGTTCGCCGACGAGGTGATCGCGCCGCGCTCCTACGGGGCCGACCGCGCCCATGAACTGCCGCTCGACATCGTCGCCCAGATGGGCGAGCTCGGCCTGTTCGGCCTGCCCTTCCCCGAGGAGGTCGGCGGGCAGGGCGGCGATTACGCCAGCCTGTGCGTCGCGATCGAGGGAATCGCCCGCGTCGACCAGTCGCTCGCCATTACCCTCGAGGCAGGAGTGGGCCTGGGCGCCATGCCGATCTACCGCTACGGCACCGATGCGCAGAAGGCCGAGTACCTGCCCGACCTCGTGGCCGGTCGCGCGCTCGCCGGATTCGGTCTCACCGAGGCGGAGGCCGGCAGCGATGCCGGCGCCACACGCACCACGGCGCGGCTCGACGGCGACGAGTGGGTGATCGACGGGTCGAAGCAGTTCATCACCAACTCCGGCACGGCCATAACCCGCTTCGTGACCGTCACCGCCGTGACCGGACGCACGGGCGACCGCCCCGAGATCTCCACGATCATCGTGCCCAACGGCACCCCGGGGTTCACCGTCGGGCCCGCGTACGACAAGGTCGGCTGGAACGCCAGCGACACCCACCCGCTCACCTTCGACGGCGTGCGCGTCCCCGCGTCGAACCTGCTGGGCGAACAGGGTCACGGCCTCAAGAACTTCCTCCGCACGCTCGACGAGGGTCGCGTGGCCATCGCCGCCCTCGCCACGGGCGCGGCCGAGGGCTGCCTCGAAGCGGCCGTCGACTACGCCCGCACCCGCGTCGTGTTCGGCGAGCGGCTGTCCACGCGTCAGAGCATGCAGTTCCTGCTCGCGCGCATGCACGCCCGCGTGCACACCGCGCGCCTCGCCTGGGTGCACGCCGCGCGCCTGTGCGACGCGGGTAAGCCGTTCTCGGTGGATGCCGCGGTGGCGAAGATGACCGCGAGCGACGCCGCGATGGCCAATGCGCGCGATGCGACGCAGGTGTTCGGCGGGAACGGGTTCATCAACGAGTACCCCGTCGCGCGTCACTACCGCGACTCGAAGATCCTCGAGATCGGCGAGGGGACGACCGAGGTGCAGCTCATGGTCATCTCGCGTGCGCTGGGACTCACCGGTACCGTTGCCGCATGATCGAGCAGCGCGGCCTTTTCCTCGAGGAGTTCGTCGTCGGTGAGAAGTACGCGCACCGGCCCGGGCGCACCGTCACCGAGGCCGACAACGTACTGTTCACCACCCTGACGATGAACACGCAGGCCCTGCATCTGGATGCCGCGTTCTCGGCGACCCAACCCTTCGGCCGTCCGCTCGTGAACTCGATGTGGACGCTGTCCACGCTCATCGGCCTCTCCGTCGCGCAGCTGACGCAGGGAACGCTCGTCGCCCAACTGGGACTCACCGATGTGAGTTTTCCCGCACCGTTGTTCGTCGGCGACACCCTTACGGCCGAGACCGAGGTGGTGTCGGTGCGGCCCTCGGCATCCCGTCCGGGGCAGGGGGTCGTTGTGCTCGCCCACACGGGATGCTCGCAGAACGACGAGATGGTCGTCACCGCCACGCGCACCGTGCTGGTGTGGGCGAAGGACGGCGCGGAGTGAGCGAGGCGTCCGACACGCGAGCCCCGTTCGGTCTCGGCCCGGCGCTGCTGTTCGTTCCCGGTGACCGCCCGGAGCGGTTGCCGAAGGCGTGGGAACGAGCGGATGCCGCCATCGTCGACCTCGAAGACGCCGTCGCTCCGCACGCCAAGACCGTCGCCCGTGAGGCGATGGTGAGAGCGGACCCCGACCCCGATCGCGTGATCGTGCGAGTGAACGGGCCTGAAACGCCCCACTTCGCGCGCGACGTCGCCGCCCTCGCCGAGACCCGCGTGCAGACGGTCATGGTCGCCAAGGCCGAGGATCCGGCATCCCTCGCCGCGCTCGCCGACTACGACGTGATCGCCCTGTGCGAGACCGCGCGCGGGGTCGCCGCCGCGGAGCAGCTCGCGGCGCTCCCGCAGGTCGTGGCACTCATGTGGGGAGCCGAAGACCTCGTCGCCAGCCTCGGCGGCACTTCCAGTCGCTTCCCCGACGGCACCTACCGCGACGTCGCGCGCCTTGCCCGGGCCCGCGTGCTGCTGGCGGCCGGAGCGTCCGGCAAACGCGCGATCGACGCGGTGCACGTCGACATCGCCGATCTCGACGGACTCGCATCGGAGGCTCGGGATGCCGCCGCCTCGGGGTTCGTGGCCACCGCGTGCATCCACCCGGGGCAGGTTGCGACGATCCGCGACGCGTATGTGCCGCCACCCGCGGAGGTCGCGTGGGCGCGGGGTGTGCTCGAGGCCGCGGGGGGCGAGTACGCGGCCTTCCGCTACGAGGGGCGGATGATCGACGAGCCGATGCTGCGTCACGCCCGGTTGTTGTTGCAGCGCGCGGGGGAGTAGCGGGCACGCACGCGCCGAGATGACCGAGCCCGTCGATGTGCTCGGGTTCTGCGGATCGCACTCCTGTCGGCGGGCTCAGGACCCTCGCAGGGACGCCGGAATCCGGTGGCGGGGCGGGGTTCTGCGGGTCGCGTCGACGGACTCAGTAGCCCAGCACGGACGCCCGGGTCGGGCGGCGGGGCCGGGTTCTGCGGGTCGCGTCGACGGGCGAGTGGCCCAGCGCGGACGCCCGAGTCCGGTGGCGGGGCCGGGTTCTGCGGGTCGCGTCGATGGTCTCAGCGGCCCCCCACGGACGCCCCGGTCCGGCGTCGGTGTCAGCTCGCGACGCCGGCGTATGCCCGCATCTCCCAGACGTCGCCGTCGAGGCGGAACGTGGTGGCCGAGCAGTTGGGCAGGCGCTCGCCCTCGCGGGGGAACGCGCCGTCGGTGGCGAACATGATGACCTCGCGGATCAGCGCGCCGTGCGCGACCGCGATGACGTCGACACCCTCGGGTGTCTCGGCGACGACCTCGGCGAGGGCGACGAGCGCGCGTTCCCGCACCACCGGCCACGTCTCGGCGTTCGGCACGTCGGCGGCATGCCACGGACCGTAGGTCTCGTAGAAGGTGGCGACGTCGAGTCCCTCGGCGTCGCCGTAGGAGCGCTCCTGCAGTCCCGGCATCCGTCGGCTCACCGTCGTGCCCAGGGCCGCGGCGATCACGTCGGCGGTCTCGGCCGCGCGCGAGAGATCACTCGAGACGATGACCACCTCACTCCCGGCGTACTCGGTCGCGAGACGCTCGGCGAGTTCGCGCGCCTGGCCGCGGCCCGTGTCGTTCAGGGGGATATCGGTCGAGCCCTGGATGCGGCCCCCGGAGTTCCAGTCGGTCTCACCGTGTCGCACAAGGGTCAGGATCGTCACGCTTCGAGCCTAACCGAGCGGGGGATCGGTCGGTCTTACCCCGCGAGCCCCCCGCCCCCCGCCCGCCGGCGTGAGCTCGCGCCGAAGGTGCGGAGCGGAGGAGATGCGGGGAGCGGAGGATGCCGGGGAGGGTTGTTGTCCTCCGCTCGCCCCATGTCCTCCGCTCGTCACGCTCCGCCGCGCCACGGGACGCGTAATCCCGCTCACGCGCGCTCCGTCGGGCGTCGACGGCTCTCAGAGCAGCCCGGGCAGTCGTTCTGCGCGCGCAGAACGCGTCGGTCGTTCCGCCGTGAGCTCTCCGCGGAGCCCGGGCAGTCCTTCTGCGAGCGCGCGCTGCGCGTCGGTCGTTCCGCCGAGAGCTCTCAGAGCAGCCCGGGCAGTCGTTCTGCGAGTGCGCGCAGGGCGTCGGTCGTTCCGCCGTCGATCTTCACGGTCGCACGCTGATCGGCGCGGGTCTCACCCCTGTTGACGATCACGACCGGCAGGCGTTTGCGTCGAGCGCGCTCCACGAGCCGGATGCCGGAGTTCACCACGAGCGACGACCCCGCCACCACGAGCGCGTCGCTGGTGTGCACGAGCTGCTCGGCCTCGCGGAACTTCTCGACCGGGATGTACTCGCCGAAGAACACCACGTCGGGCTTCAGCGTGCCGCCGCACACCGAGCACACCGGAACGACGAAGCCGTCGGCCGATGCCGGCGTCACGTCGCCGTCGGGACCCAGCTCGACGTTCTCGGGAAGGCTGATCCACGGGTTGTCGGCCTCGACGCGCTCGGCGAGGTCGCGACGGTCGAAGACCTGCCCGCACTGCAGGCAGCCCACGCGGCGCATGGTGCCGTGCAGCTCCACGACACGCCCGCTGCCCGCACGCACGTGCAGACCGTCGACGTTCTGCGTCACGACACCGTTCGCCACCCCCGCGGCCTCGAGGTCGGCGAGGGCACGGTGCCCGTCGTTCGGCTCGGCCGCGGCGAACACCTTCCAGCCGAGGTGGCTGCCCACCCAGTAACGGCGGCGTGCGTCGGCGCTGGCGAGGAACTGCTGCGCGGTCATCGGCGTGCGCGTCGGCGCGCCCTTGCCGCGATAGTCGGGGATTCCCGAATCCGTCGACACACCCGCGCCGGTCAGCACCGCGATGCGCCGGCCGGCGAGCACCTCGACAGCCCGATCGATGGATGCCGAGAAACCGGAATCCTTCGTCGTGTCGGTCATGCATACCTCCGTCGCACCGAGTCTAGGGCGGGGCGCCGACACCGGCTCGCACGGTGAGCGCCGCACACCCCCCGGCGTCCGGCATCCGGTGCTCGGCTGGCACGATGGGACGATGCCCGTCATCCCCCTCGACTCCGCCGACGACCCGCGTCTCGCCGACTACCGCGACCTCACCGACGTGTCGTTGCGCCGTGTGACGGAGCCGGCGGGCGGCCTCTACATCGCCGAGTCGTCCAAGGTGCTCGACCGCGCGCTCCGCGCCGGTCACCGACCCCGCTCGGTCCTCGTGCAGGAGAAGTTCCTCGCCGACGCCGTCGCCCTCGTGGGCGAGGACGCCGAGGTGTACGTCGTGCGGGCGGAGGTCGCCGAGCAGGTCACCGGGTACGCCGTGCACCGGGGGCTCCTGGCATCCATGCACCGTCCGGCCCTCGCATCCGTCGCCGATGTCGTCGCGGGAGCACGGCTCGTCGTCGTCCTGGAAGACATCGTCGACCACACCAACATCGGGGCCGCGTTCCGGTCGGCGGCCGCCCTCGGAGCGGATGCCGTGCTCGTCACGCCGCGTTGCGCCGACCCGCTCTACCGCCGGAGCGTGCGCGTCAGCATGGGCACCGTGTTCCAGGTGCCGTGGACGCGACTCCCCGAATGGTCGGAGGCGAAGCCGCAACTGGTCGACGCGGGCCTGCACCTCGCCGCTCTCGCCCTCTCCGACGACGCGGTCAGCCTCGACGACTTCTCGGCCGCCGGGCACGAGCGCGTCGCCCTGCTGCTGGGCGCCGAGGGCGACGGGCTCAGCCGAAGCGCGCTCGCCGCCGCCGACTCGATCGTGACGATTCCGATGGCCGGGGGCGTGGACTCCCTCAATGTCGCCGCGGCGAGCGCGGTCGCGCTGTGGGAGCTGGGGCGCGGGCGGCGCTGATCTACGGGAGGGAGCCGCTGAACGCGGCGCGGCCACCTCGGGGTGAAGCGAGCAAGAGGTTCCGGCAGGCCCGGCGCTGATTTACGGGACGGAGCGCTGAACGACGGAGCCGCTACCGCGCAGAGAAACGAGCGGGAGGCGCCGGCACGCCCGGCCCTTCGCCGTCGCTGGGAGGCGGCGGCCCGATCACCGTTCGCTCGCGATACCAGCGCTCCGACTCCGCGGCGGCGCGCACCCGGGAGTCGGGGTCGTCCTCGAGCGCGGCGATCACATCATCGGGGAGCTCGTGCTGTCCGGCCAGGTACCACCGGTCGATGACCGACCCGTCGCGCAGAAGCCGGCGGGCACGGGCATCGTCGCGGGGGAGACCGTCGGCCGGTGTGTCCTCGCGCTCGATCCCGAGGTGCAGATTCGAGGGCGCGAGCATCTTCCCCGGCTGGTAGTCGGGCCTCACGTACAGCGAGACGACCACGCCACGGCCGTGCCATTCCAAGGGGTACGTAGCCATCCAGTCCCCCCTCGTCCAGCGCGCGTCGTCGAGCGTCCACCCCGACCAGTCGTCTCCGTCGGTGCGGAAGGCCCAGCGTCCGGGCTGGGCGGTCAGGAAGGATGCCACCGCCTGCGCCCGCATGCGGACCTCGGTCTCATCGCCCTCGAAGAACACCGAGACGTCAGGCGCCCACGCCGACGAGAGCACGACCCAGTCATCGGCACCGAAGCGGCCGCTCTCGACCTCCGGTGTCCATCCGGCATCGGTCAGCCCCTCGGCGAGCGACTCGGCGTCGCGCAGCAGGGCGTCGGCGTCAGCGGCCTCGAGAAGCGCCCGCACGGCGTCGGGCAGAGGGGCGGGAGCGTCGGTCGACACGGCCGTCACACCGGCGTCTCGGGAGACGCCGCGGCATCCCGGCCCGGGGCGAGCGTCGTCATGGGCAGCGGCTCGGGTCGTTTGGCGTGTACGTGGTCGCCCGACGACTGGTGTCGCAAGCGTCGCAGCACCCAGGGCATGAGGTACGAACGCGCCCACACCAGGTCTTTCTCTCGTGCGGCGCGCCAGGTGGTGGCGGTGAGGGCTTCCGGCTGGTGCGGCTGCAGGTCGTTGGGAACGTTCAACGCGCGCAACACCATGCGAGCCACCTCGTGGTGGCCGAGCGCGTTGTAGTGCAGGCGGTCATCGTCGAAGAAGCGCATGTCCTGCACCTCTTTCAGCCTCCACTGATCGGCGACGACGCAGTCGTGGGCATCGGCGATCGCGCGGATGTTCTCGTTGTAGATCGCCACCTTGCCCCGGATGCCGCGGAACACGGGCGTGAATTCGGTGTCGATGGCCGTGAACACCACGACGGTGGCATCGTCGCGGCGGAGGCGCACGACGGCGTCCTCGAACTGCTGCGAGACCGCGTCGGGATCGGTGCCGGGACGGATGACGTCGTTCCCCCCGGCGGAGAAGGTGATCAGGTCGGGCTTGAGCGCCAGCGCGGGCTCGATCTGGTCGGCGACGATCTGCGCGATGAGCTTGCCGCGCACCGCGAGGTTCGCGTAGGCGAAGTCGTCGACCTGTGCGGCGAGCACCTCGGCGACACGGTCGGCCCAGCCGCGATGACCGCCGTCGGGCACGGGATCGCCGATGCCCTCGGTGAACGAGTCGCCCAACGCGACGTAGCGCCGCCACGGGTGCGGACCGGGGTTGTCGAGCGAGGGCGAGGTGCGGGGCGAGTGCGGATCGAGTGTCATTCGAAACCTCCGCTCCCAGGCTAACCCCGGCCTCCGACATCGCCCGAGACAAGGCGGCGATGCTCGGCGCCCCTGTCACGGGGGCGAGCCCGTCGCGCGCCGCCACCCACGCCGAGAAACGCGATTCGCGCCGAGAAACGCGATTCGCGCCGAGAAACGCGTTGTCCCGTTGTTTCTGCGCGCGGTTCGCGTTTCTCGCTGATGGGGCGCCGCCGTCGTCCGGGCGAGGTCGGCTGGCGGCGGTGACCGCGAGCGCTGAGAAACGCGATTCGCGCCGAGAAACGCGTTGTCCCGTTGTTTCTGCGCGCGGTTCGCGTTTCTCGCTGATGGGGCGCCGCCGTCGTCCGGGCGAGGTCGGCTGGCGGCGGTGACCGCGAGCGCTGAGAAACGCGATTCGCGCCGAGAAACGCGTTGTCCCGTTGTTTCTGCGCGCGGTT
>NZ_CAUQWC010000161.1:0-8264 GCF_963521695.1 uncultured Microbacterium sp.
CGTCACGCCCGCCGCCACAGCCGCACCCGTCACGCCCGCCGCACGCGCACCCGTCACGCCCGCATGCTCCCGCTTCACCCGGCGCCGCGAGCGAGCCCGGACGACGGCCGTGACGATGCTCGCCAGGATCAGCGTCACCGACAGCGCGATGCAGGCGAGCAGCAGCACGAGCACCCAGGTGGGTGCGGTCGGGGTCGCGGCGACGGATGCCGCGACCGTACCCCCGCTGACCGTGACCTCGGCCTCGGCAACGGCGTCCGATCCCGCCCCGCGCAGGGTCAGCAGGTGCGTGCCGTCACGGACTTCGCGCGGCACCGGCAGCGCCGCCGCCACCTCGCCCTGCGACCCGGCGGTCAGGGGACCGACGGCCGTGAGCCCCCCGTCGAGCGACGCGACGATCTGCTCGCCGGGGGTGAAGCCCTGGCCCGTGAAGACGATCGACGTGCCGGCCGTGACCGACGCCGACTCGACGCCCACCCGCACGGTGCCCGCCGCCCCGGCCGTGCCCTCTCCCCCGGGAGCCCCGGGAGCCGCGGGGGCCGCAGGAGCTGCCGCGGACGTGAACGACACCGGCGTGAACGTCTCGTTGTTGGCGTTCTTCACCCCGTGCGCGCCGATGGTGATGATGCCGCAGGTGACCCGCCTGCAATCGACCTCGGAGACGCGTCCGTCACGGTCCTGGCTCTCGAAGACCGCGCCGGGGATCACCATCGACACCGACCACGATCCATCGGCGCCCAGGATGCCGTTCGCTGAGCTCTCGGTCTGACTCCCCGGGAAGGCGAGGAAGCGCTGGAAGCCGTTGTTGTCGACCGACTCCGCGTCGGGCACGTATCGGTAGTCCATCCCCACGACACCCCCGGCGCTGGGCCGCCACGAGCCGCCCGCGGCGTCGTCGACCCAGCCGAACAGCACGTAGATCCCGCCGAAGCCGTTGGGGATCGACTGGAAACCCGACCCCGACACGGTCACGTCGGTGGCGTAGTCGGCATCCGCGGATGCCGTCCCCCCGGGGCCTGAGACCGTCACCGATCCGGCAGCCCACGCCGGGGCGCCGGCGACGACGGTAGCGGTAGCGGTAGCGGTGAGGGTCAGCGCGGCGGCGATCGCGATGAGACGACGAGACAGATGGTTCATGAGGGTTCTCCGGGGAGGGGGGAGGGCAGGGGCGCGGAGTCGGCGACGACCAGGAGCGCCCCGCGGGGCCCGGCGACGACATCGATCGGATGCCGGTACACCCGCGTGAGCAGATCGGGATCGAGCACGTCGCGCGGGGGCCCGTCGGCCACCAGCCGACCGTGCTCCAGGAGCGCGATCCGGTCGGCGTAAGCGGCGGCGAGCCCCAGGTCGTGCAGCACGACGACGGCTGACCCGCCGGCATCCACGCGATCGCGGGTGCGGGCGAGCACCCGGTGCTGGTGGCGGATGTCGAGACTCGCGGTGGGCTCGTCCAGCAGGGCGATCCCGCACTCCTGCGCGTACGACCGAGCGAAGGCGGCCCGCGCGCGTTCCCCGCCCGACAACCCCGTGACCGGCCGGTCGGCGAACGCCTGCACCTCACCGGCGACGAGCGCCTCAGCCACCGCTGCGTCGTCTCGGGAGGCGGCGGCATGACGGCGCCACGGGGCGCGGCCCATGCGCACGACGTCGCGCACGATGAACGGGAACGACACCTCGTTGTTCTGCGTCAGCACCGACCGACGGCGCGCGCGCTCGGCGACGGGCCAGGATGCCAGGGCCGCACCCTCGAGCTCGACGGATCCCGCCGCGGGAACCCGGTCGCCCGCGAGCACCGACAGCAGGGTCGACTTGCCCGCGCCGTTCGGGCCGACCAGCACGACCATCTCGCCCGCCGCGAGGTCGAGATCGACCGCGTCGAGCACGCGTCGACCCCCCACGTCGACCGAGATCCCGCGGGCCCGCAGCACCGGGCTCATCCCCATCCCCCCGACCGACGGCGCGTGCGGCGCAGGAGCCAGAAGAAGAACGGCCCGCCGATGAGGGCGGTGAGCATGCCGATGGGCAGCTCCGAGCCGGGCACGGCCGTGCGCGCGACGAGGTCGGCGGCCAGCAGCAGCACCGCACCGCCGAGCGCGCTCGCGGGCACCAGCAGACGATGACCGGGCCCGAGGACCATCCGCATGAGGTGCGGCACCACGAGCCCCACGAAGCCGATGATCCCGCAGAACGCCACGGCCGCGCAGGTCAGCAGGGCGATCACGACGATCGCGATCACGCGCAGCCGCTCCACCCGGACGCCGAGGTGCTCGGCCTGCCGCTCACCGAGAGCGAGCAGGTCGAGGCTGCCCGAGAAGAACAGGCACGCCACGATTCCCACGACCGCGAGCGGGGCGACGACGGCGAGGTCGTCCCAGCGGGTCCCGTTGAGCGACCCGAGCTGCCAGAAGACGATCTGTTCGCGCTGCTGGGTCGAACCCAGGTAGGTGAACAGCGCGATGGCGGCGCCCCCGACGGCGTTCACCGCGATGCCGGTCAGCACCAGGGTGACGACCTCGGTGCGGCCGTCGGCGCGTGCCGAGACGTAGACGACGACGGTCGCGGCCAGCCCGCCGGCGAAGGCCAGCGCGGGAAGGGTGAGGGGCCCCAAGAAGGTGAGCCCGAAGACGATGGATGCCGAGGCGCCCACCGCGGCTCCCGAGGAGATGCCGATGACCCCGGGCTCGGCCAACGGGTTGCGGAAGACGCCCTGCATGACGACGCCGGCGGTAGCGAGCGTCGCACCCACGAGAGCGGCCATCAGCAGCCGGGGCACGCGGATGAGCCAGAGCGTGGCCTCGCCGTTGACGTGCTGCATCGCCGCCCCCGGCGAGACCGACAGGAAGCCGAGCCCGACCGAGCGCACCCCGTCGTTCCAGGCGCGGGAGAAGGCGCCGACCACCTGGTCGGGCGGGATCGAGAGCTGCCCACTGCCCGCCGACACGATGGCCAGGGCGATCAACGCGAGGGTGAGGGAGACGAACACCGCCGGTACGCGAAGACCTGCGCGGGCGCCGGCAGCCGAGACCGCCACGGGCGCCGCCGCGACCGTCGTCATCCCGCCGCCTCGGGCGCGTACACCGCAACGGCCAGCGCATCGAGCACGTCGGCGGAGGCGGGGCCGAAGCTCAGCACGGTGGTGTCGGACATGTCGACGACGCGGCGGTGGCGACCGGCCTCGGTCTGGGCGACCGCGGGGAGGTGCTCGACGAGTCCGTCGACACCGTCGACCGACTCGAGGCCCTTCGTCATCATGATGAGCAGGTCGGGATCGGCGTCGACGAGGGCCTCGTCGGTGATCGGGCGCATGCCCTTCCATCCGATCTCGCCCGCGACGTCGATTCCCCCCAGTGCATCGATCAGGCTGTCCGCCCCCGATTCGTCGCCGAAGAGGTAGTAGACCCCCGACTGACCGCGCACGTAGAGGAACATCATGCGCAGCTTCTGCGCGGGGTCGGCCGGTGCGATGGCGGCGATCTGCGCGATCTTCGCGTCGATGGCCGCGGTGCTGCGCGCGGCGAGCGCGGCCGCACGCTCGGGCACGCCCAGCGCCGAGCCCACCTGATCGATGAGCGATCCGACCGTTTCGAGAGAACGGTGCGAGTCGACCACGACGACCGGGATACCGGCATCCCGCATCTGCAGGATGGTGTCCCAGGGACCGAGACTCGTGTCGGTGAGGATGACGCTGGGGGCGGCGTCGAGGATCGCCTCGGCGTTGAGGTCGTGTCCGTTCTCGGTGACCACGGGCAGGTGCGCCGCCTCGGGGAAACCGGTGGAGATGTCGCGGGCGACGACCTGATCGCCGAGCCCCAGCTCGAAGACGATGCGCGAGAGCGAGCCGTAGATGTCGAGCGTGAGGATGCGAGAGGTGTCGGTCACCGTCACGGCGGTGCCCTGGGAATCGGTGATCGTCACGGGGAGCGACTGCGCCCCCTCGGCGACGGGAACGATGGCCGAGGACGCGGCGACGGCGGTCGAGGGACCTTCCCACGCGAGTGGATCGGCGAGGGGCGTCACCTCCGCCAGCGGCGGCGTCGCAGCGGCCCCGCCACCGTGCATCGGATCGGCGCCGCTGCAGGCGGTGATCCCCACGGCGACGGTCAGGGCGAGCGCGAGCGCGGCGAAGCCGCGAGTGGTTCGACGGGTCATGAACGCACCTCCAAGTAAGGTGAGCCTACCCTCAACATTGCTCACTGACCCGCCCTCGTGGTTAGGTAAGGCTAACCTGCCTTTCAGTGCCCTATCCGGGGCGCACTCGCGCACGCCGTGAGACCCGCGAAAGGCTGAGAAGGGAACGAACGTGGAATCCTCCGCGCACAGACATCGGTTCGCCCGCGTGACCATCGCGAGCCTGACCGCCGCGGCGCTCGCCCTCGGCGGGGCTCTCGTCGCCGCCCCCGCCCACGCCGCCGGGACGAGCATCGACGGTGCCGTGTTCCGCTGGGGCGTCAACGCCGAATCGAACGCGGCCGCTTTCGCCCCCGGAACGGTCAATCTGCTCTCGGCGGGCGTCGTCACGGCCACCTCGTCGGCTGACCGCGTCACCGCATCGAACTGGAAGCAGAGCGACGGCAACACGCAGATCCTGAAGCGCCAGGCCGACGGCAGCTACGCCACCGCGACCTTCGCGGGGCTGCGCACCGACGCGAACGGCACCACCCTCACGACGGGCAATGGACTGAACTCGGGACACATCGCCGAGATCGCCGGCGGGACCGGAACGGTCGACGTGGATGCCAACACGGCCAGCATCCAGTGGACCGGGACCTTCACCTCGGCGTACTACTCGGGTATGACCCGCTCCTGGATCACCGACCCGAAGCTCACCGTCGCCTCCGACGGCACCGGCACCGTCACCGCGACCCTCGGCGGCTACGGCACGTCGATGGACGACCCCGACAAGTTCGAGACCCTCACGCCCGCGACGAACGTGGTCATCGCCACACTCACCGGCGTCGACGTGACGCCCACGGGCTTCACCGTCACCCCCGACTACCTCGGCCGCACAGTGACCGTCCCCGAAGGATCGGTCGCGCAGGTCACCACCGGCGCCACCTCCGGGGCCTTCCCGCAGTCGTTCGTCGATTTCCAGGTCAAGACGGGCCAGGGCTCGTACTGGTACTCCTCGGGCGGGTCGGCCGACGCGCGCAAGCCCGCCAGCCCCCTCTCGGTCGCGTACACCGCCGCCCCCGTCGCGGCGACCCCCACCGTCACGGTGTCGAAGACCAGCGGGATCGCCCAGGGCGAGACCGTCACCGTGACCGGCAGCGGGTTCCTGCCGTCGGGCAGCGCCACGAACGGGGTCCGTCCGCCACTGGCAGGCCAGTTCAGCGGAACCTACGTCGTGTTCGGCAAGTTCGCCGACACCTGGAAGCCCTCGGCGGGAGCCCCGTCGTCGTCGCGTTCGGTGATCGCACAGAAGTGGGCCGTGCCCACCGCCAGCGTGGCCGCCATCGGCGGCGCCGGCAACGGTGCGATCGAGCTGAAGGCCGATGGGACGTTCTCGGCCGACCTCGTCCTCAGCACGACCGAGGCGCAGAACCTCGCCGCGGGTCGCTTCGGCATCTACACCTACGCCGGCAGCGGCACCGTCTACGCCCCCTTCGAGACCTTCACCCCGATCGCCTTCGCGTCGTCGTCCGACGTGGTCGTCGAGGTGCCGGAGTGGGTCGACAACCCCACCGGCTCGTTCGGCTGGGCGTTCGAGGGCACCTCTCCCGCGAGCCTCGGCACCGCGGTGCAGGATGGCGCCAACTTCACGGCATCCGGTTCGCTCACCAACATCGTCGTGACCGACACCCGCGCCGGCGGAACCACGCCGTACACGTGGAGCATCTCGGGTCAGGTCGGCGACTTCGCCTCGACGGGCGGCGGCTCGTTCTCGAGCGGCCTGCTGGGGTGGAAGCCCAAGGTCGTCACCGCCGGGCAGACGGTGACCGCCGGCGCCGAGGTCGTGTCCACGCGCCTGGGCGGCGTCGGGCTCGGATCCTCGCGGGTGCTCGCGTCATCGACCGCGGCGGCCAGCGCCACCGTCGGCGCCGACCTGTCGCTGGTGATCCCCGGCACGACGCCGGCGGGCGACTACACCGCGAAGCTCACGATCACCGCACTGCAGTAAGCACCGCGAAGGGGGCCCCGGCGATCCGTCGGGGCCCCCTTCCCCACCCCTCAGGAAAGCACTCCCGTGTTCCCACGACTCCGCCTCGGCGCCCTCGTCCTCGTCGGCGCCGTCCTCGCCGCCCTCGCCGCACCGACCGCCGCCTCCGCCGCCACCGCCGACGGGGGCGTCGCCTGGACCGTACAGACCGCCGACAACCCCCAGGGCACCGGGCGCGCGAACTTCACGTACGACGTGGCGCCCGGGGCCGTGATCTCCGACGCGATGATCGTGGTGAACACCGGCACCGAGCCCCTGCCGCTCTCCGTGTACGCCGCCGATGCGTTCACGGCCTCCACCGGCGAGATCGACGTCCTCGTCGGCGGCCAGCCCTCGCAGGGGGCGGGCACGTGGGTCTCGGTGACTCCGACACCGCTCACCCTCGACCCGGGCGACTCCGCGGAGGTGCCCTTCACCATCGCCGTTCCCGCCGACGCGCGTCCGGGCGACCACGCCGCGGGAATCGTGACCTCGCTCACGAGTCAGGATGCCGCAGCGACGCTGTCGGTCGATCGGCGCCTCGGCACCCGCATCAACCTCCGGGTCGCGGGAGAGCTGACCCCGGCCGCCTCCGTCGCGGACGTGTCGACACGGTACGTCCCCTCGTGGAACCCGTTCGACTCGGGTCGCCTCGTCGTGCACTACTCGCTGGAGAACACCGGCAACACTCGCCTGTCCGGCACCGAGACGATCGCGACGACGGGCCTCCTCGCAGCGCGCACCCCGCCGGAGCAGATGAGCGAGATCCTGCCCGGGTCGATCGTCGAGGTCGAGCGCGAGATGCCCGTGTTCTCGCTGGGCTGGGTCACGGGCGCGGTGTCCGTCACTCCCGAGAGCGTGGGCCTGGGCGCAGCGCTCCTCGAACCGGTCGCCACGGAGTTCTCGACCGCGGCCGTTCCGTGGAGCCTCTACGTGCTCCTGATCGTGGTCCTGGGTGTCGCGCTCACCGCCATGCTGATCGCGCGGCGCCTGCGCCGTCGTCGCGCCGAGGTCCCGGGCGCCTGAGCTCGCGGCCGACGCCCTCGCCGCACCGGCGGTCGACGGTCGCGGCATCCAACGGTCGCCCGCGAAGGCGGCTCAGGCGGTCTGCGCCGCCTTGGCCCGGGCCAGGTCGTGGAAGAGCTCGGTGTTGAAGCGGTACGCGACGAGAACCTCGGCGATCACCCGCTCCTTCTCGTCATCGCTCCACGGGGTGGCATCCAGTTGTTCGCGGTAGACGTTCTTGAAGGCTTCGGGGTCGGCGATGTCGCCGAACAGGTAGAAACCGATGCCGTTGGTGTCGAACCCGAACCGCCGCTGCATGAGCCGGCCGATGAACTGCCCGCCCGAGAGGTCGCCGAGGTAGCGCGTGTAGTGGTGGGCGACGAACCCGCCCGGCCACGTGGCGGCGACGCGGCGGATCCGCGCGACGTATCGCTCGGTGGTCGGCAGCGGCGTGACGGTGTCGCGCCAGCCCTCCCCGAGCAGGAAGTCGAGATCGGCTTCGAGGGCGGGCATCCGTGTGAGCTTGTCGCTGAGGAACACGGATGCCACCGGGTCGGCGCGCATGCGCTCGGTGGCCTCTTCGAGGGCGACGTAGATGAACCAGTGCTGCACAACGAGGGCGATGTAGTCGTCGCGCGTGCCGGTGCCGTTCATGAGGTCGGTCATGAACCCCGAGTGCTCGCTGGTCGCGTGCGCCGTGCGAGACCGTTCGCGCAGGGCTTCGGAGAAGGAGATCACGTCGCTCATGAAGCCCATCATACGCATCGAGTTAGGTGACCCTAACCTAAGCTGTCTTCATGACGCATGTGTTCGACCCCGAGATCCAGCGGGCCGTGCTGGCCCACATGAACGCCGACCACCTGGACGACAATCTGCTCATCGTTCGGGCGTTCGGTCCCGACCCGGATGCCGCGTCGGCGGTCATGACGGGATTCGATGGCGACGGGGGCGACTGGTCGACCGCGTCGGCGCAGGGGGTCGCCACTCCGGTGCGCATCGCGTGGCCCGGAGGCGGCATCGCCGAGCGCCGGGAGGTGCGCCGTGAGGTCGTCGCCCTCTACGACGCCGCGTGCGCGCGCCTCGGCGTGACACCGCGCCCGCACTGAGTCGCGTTCGCCCGGGC
>NZ_CAUQWC010000162.1:0-8254 GCF_963521695.1 uncultured Microbacterium sp.
CCGTAGACCTCGAGGAAGCGTTTTAGCGGGGGGGGGCGCCCCACGGGGACGCGGGGCGCACCGACGGCGGCCACGGCGCGCGCGACGCGGACGACGGCGTTGTCGGTGGTCGGGCGCGAGCCGTGCGCCGCGGAGCCCCGGGCCGTCAGGGTGGCCACCGTCACGCCCTTCTCGGCGGTGGCGACGAGGTAGGCGCGGCGGTTGCCGGGCAGGGGGATCGAGAACCCGCCCACCTCGCTCAGCGCCTCGGTCGCCCCGGCGAACAGCTCGGGCCGGTTCTCGACGATCCACCGCGCGCCCCAGACGCCCCCGGCCTCCTCGTCGGCGAAGAACGCGAAGATCAGGTCGCGCCGCGGAACGATCCCGTCGCGCCGGAACGCCCGCGCGATCGCGAGCAGCATTCCGACGAAGTCCTTCATGTCCACCGCGCCCCGGCCGTACAGGATGCCGTCGTGGATCTCGGCCCCGAAGGGCGGATGCGTCCAGTTCTCGGCCTCGACCGGCACCACGTCGAGGTGGGCGTGGGCGACGAGGGCCCCGGCATCCGGATCCGAGCCGGACAGACGTGCGATCACGCTCGCGCGTCCCGGCCGCGGTTCGACGAGGACCGTGTCGTAGCCGACCTCGTCGAGGCGCTCCGCGACGTAGCGGGCCGCACGCGTCTCGCCGTCACCGATGGTCGCGGCCTCGCCCGTGTTGACACTGTCGATGCGGATCAGGTCGCGGATGAACGCGAGGGCCCCCGCCTCGAGGGCGTCGGAGTCGGGCGTGCCGGGCTCGGATGCGCGCGTTTCGCGTGTGCGGGGGTGGGCGCTCTCGGGTCGCACCGCGCCGGACGGGGATCCGGCGGGTCGAGGTGCGCCCGGTTCGACGGCGTCGATCGACGGCGAGGAAGCGTCGGTCACGAGGTCAGTGCTGGTGCGGGCGGGCGTCGTCGGCGAGCTTGAACGCGAGGCGTCCGTGGGCGTACCCGCCGCCGGCGCGGATGGCGGTGGCGACCCACGCCGCTTCGGCGAGCTCGGCCTCGGTCGCACCGGCCTTCACCGCGTTCTGCGAGTGGCCGTCGATGCAGTAGACGCACTGCGTGGTGATGCCGACCGCCAGCGCGATCAGCTCCCGGTACTTCAGCGGAATGGCGCGGCCTTCGGGGGCGAACACGGCCTGGTCGAACGCGGCGAACGCGGCGAGGATGTCGGGCGTCTCGGCCTTGTAGACCTTCGTGTAGGTCTTGTCGGCGGTGCGGTCGAAGTACTCGGACATGGTGCCTCCCGGAGGCGTCGCGGGGTCGGTTGCGTCGCCCCCACGTTGCCACGCCCCTCCGCCGGCTCCTGCGGGTCACCGTCACGCGAGGTCACACGCACGGCTCGGCTTCACATCGCCTCAGCGTGGATCGCGTCCCGCTCCTTGCGAGCCATGTCCCACTTCTGGCGGACCATGTCCCAGAAACGGCGGCTTGCGCGGTGTCAGAGCCGCCGAATGTGGGACAAGGGTGCGTGCGTCAGCGCATCACGCTCGCGCCGAGCTCGACGGGGCTTCCCTCGATGTTGCCGACGATGCCGCGGATGACTCCCGTGCCGTCCTCGCGCCGAAGGCCGTCGTACCAGGCCTGCGTCGCCGCGAGGTCGAAGGCGTGGGTCTCGTGGGCGCGCTTGCGGGCGCGCATCACCAGGTCGCCGGCCCGCTCGGTGCGGATGCGCGCGTAGCGCTTCAGCGAGTCCTCGACTCCGAGGGTCGAGGTCGCGAAGACGATGCCGAGGGCGAAACTGTCTTCCAGCGCGGAGCACGCGCCCTGCCCGATGTCGGGCGCGGTGTTGTGGGCGGCATCGCCGAGGATCGCCACGCGCCCGCGCACCCATGTGTCGAAGGGGTCGATGTCCCAGATCTCCACGCGGTTCAGCGACTCGTCGGGGTCGATGCCGTCGAGCAGCGCCCGCACGCCGGGGGCTCCCCACGACCCGAACGCGGCCTCGAGGGCGGCCATGCGGTCCTCCACCACGCCCGAGGGGCCCGGTACGTCGACGAAGAAGTAGAACCGGTCGCCCGCGACGGGCATGACCGCGCACCGTTTGCCGTCGCCGACGTAGGTGGTCCACTGATCCAGCGGCCCGATCCGCTCGTCGGCCTTCACGAGGCCGTTGTAGTTGACGTAACCGGAATAGGACCGTTGCGGACGGATGCCGGTCGGCTCGGTGACGTAGTCGCGCACGAGCGAGCGGGCCCCGTCGGCACCGATCAGCAGGTCGGCGGTGTCGGTGGAGCCGTCGGCGAAGGTGGCGGTGACCGTCGCGCCGTCGTCGGCGACGGCGACCAGCTGCTTGCCGAGGCGGATGTTCGCCGAGCCCACGGCATCCATCATCATCTGCTGCAGGTCGGCGCGGGCGACGGGGTAGGGCCGCTGGCCGGTCTGCTCGGTGACGGGGGCGAGGCTGAAGCGGCAGAGCTCGTCGCCGGTGTGCCCGTCGTAGTACGCCATGTCGTCCATCCGCCCGCCGAGCGCGGCGACCTGCGGGCCGAGGCCGAGCCAGTTCAGCACCTTCACGCCGTTGGACCACAGTGACAGCGCCGCCCCGACCGGGCGGTTCTCGCGCATGCGGTCGTAGACCACGACCTCGTGGCCGAGCTTCTGCAGCGCGAGGGCGGCGGAGGTTCCGCCCACGCCCGCTCCGATGACGATGACCTTCATGACGCTCCTCAGCTGCCACGGTAGGTCGAGTAGGCGAACGGGCTCAGCAGCAGCGGCACGTGCAGGTGCGCGTCGCCCGAGACGGTGAACGCCACCGTCACGACGGGGTGGAACGAGGTCGCGCCGCGCTCGCGGAAGTACGCTCCGGTGCCGAAGGTCAGCGCGTAGTCGCCATCGTCGAGGCGCTCGGGGCCGAGGGCGAGGCGGCCGTCGGCGTCGGTGGTGGCCTCCTCGATCGTCGCGCCGTCGAGGGGGGCCAGCGTCACGGCGACGCCGGATGCGGGCGTGCCGGTGGTGGCATCCAGGATGTGGGTGGTGACGTGGGTCATTCCGCGGCCTCGGGTTCGGTGGGGGCGTCGTCGGCGAAGGTCGTGCGCAGCCGCAGCAGCGCGATCTCGGCGAGCTGGCGGGTGGCCTCGATGGTCTCGGTGGCGGGGTCGGTGCCGAGGCGACGCTCGAGCTCGGCGCGCATCTCACCAGGGGTGCGACCGGCCGCGCGGATGAGGAAGACGCGGCCGAACCGCTCCTCGTAGGCGGCGTTGCCGGCCGCGATCGCGGCGACGTCGTCATCGGCGGCGGTGCTCATCGAGCCCTGTTCGCGACGGGATGCCGAGGCCTCGGCGCCGTCGCCCGAGACCTTCCCTCCGATGCGGGGGTGGGCGTGCAGCGCCGCCTCGAGGTCGGCGGGCGACCAGGTCGCGGCGAGGTCGCCGGCGTAGGAGGCGAGGGCGTCGACGTTCGCATAGGGCCGGCCGGCCACGACGGCGTCGACCCACCCCGGCACGTCGGCCCAGACGCGGGCCACCGCCGCGGCATCCGCGTCGTCGAGGGCATGGAACTCCTGCAGGTGCATGCCGACCAGGCTAGGCGGCGCGCGTTACAGGGCTGTGGCGGGATGTGTCAGCAATGTTGCTGTGGGGAACATTTCGCCGGGCGTGGGTGGGGTGTGGGCGCGTTCGGGGCGCGCGATGTGCAGTGGGGTGTGCAACGGTCGCCCCGTTGCACATTCAGCGCCCCGGAGGCGCGTCGATGACTCAGCCGGCCGAGTTCGCCGCACCACGCGGGCGCCAGGGCGACGGTACCCCCTCCCCGGGCGGACGTGTCAGGCGTGCACGATCAACCAGTGCGCAACGGCGTCGTCGGAGCCGGTGTTGTGCAGGCGGTGGGGGACCGAGCAGGGGTAGCTGATCGCGTCGCCCGCGCGCAGGATGACCCGCTCGGCCTCGAAGTCGATGGTGAGCTCGCCCGCCACGACCGTGCCGACCTCGTACCCCTCGTGATGGAAGAGGCCGTCGGCGCCGTGGGCGGCGGCGCCGGGCGGGTAGATCGACTCGAAGTAGTCGATGCCCGGCGACGAACCGGGCGTGAGGCGTCGGAACGACACCCCGCTGTCGAGCACGATGTCGGGCGTCTGCCCCGCGCGCTGCAGCGTGAAGCCCGAGGGGCCGACGGGGTCGACGGGCCGGTCGGATGCCGGGTCGAAGGCCGCCACGAGGGGGACCCCGAGGGCGTCGGTGATGGCGATGAGCCGCGAGACGCTCGGCTGCATGACCCCCCGCTCGATCTGCGAGACGGCGCTGGGGGAGATGCCGAGCGTCTTCGCGAGCGCGCGGGCGGAGATGCCGCGAGCCTGACGCAGGTCGCGGATGCGTGCGCCGACCGACGCCTCGGCGGGTGCGCCCGAGTCGGGGACCGCGGGCACGAGCTCGGATCGGGCACCGGCGGTGTCGACGGGCGCGACGCGGGCATCGTCAACGGCGGCGGGCTGCGTCATGCCCCGAGTCTATGGACGCCTCTTGCGTGAAGGTGTGACTTCACACGCCCGTTACATGAGCGAAACCAAGCGAGCAGTGTGAACCCATAACTTCACATCAGAGCTCCACTCCGGCCGCGGACTCCACGTCGTGGCATCCATCGTCCTGAGAGGAATGACATGACGACGACACCGCTCACCGGCCCCCATGATCTGGTGGAGGCCGCCGGCCACCCCCACGGAGGCGGCAACATGCTGCCGCACTACGACGACCGCCTCGCCAACGAAGACCTGGCGCCGCTGCGGAAGCAGAAGTGGTCGAGCTACAACATCTTCGCGTTCTGGATGAGCGACGTGCACTCCGTCGGCGGCTACGTCACCGCGGGCTCGCTCTTCGCGCTCGGCCTGCAGTCGTGGCAGGTGCTGGTGGCGCTGATCGTCGGCATCGTCATCGTGCAGCTCTTCGCCAACATGGTCGCCAAGCCCAGCCAGAAGACGGGCGTGCCCTACCCCGTCATCAACCGCGTGGTGTTCGGCATCCGAGGCGCCAACATCCCGGCGATCATCCGCGGCCTCATCGCGATCGCCTGGTACGGCGTGCAGACGTTCCTGGCGGCCGAGTCGCTGAACATCGTGTTCCTGAAGTTCATTCCGGGGTCGGCGGCCCTGCTCGACGTGTCGTTCGCGGGGCTGTCGGCCCTCGGCTGGATCTCGTACGCGATCCTGTGGACCGCGCAGTTCCTCCTCTTCTGGAACGGCATGGAGGTCATCCGCCGCTTCATCGACTGGGCCGGTCCCGCGGTGTACCTCGTCATGATCGTGCTCGCGATCTACCTCGTCTCGCAGGCGGGCATCCAGAACATCTCGTTCACCCTCTCGACCACGCAACTCGACTTCTGGGCGTCGATCCCGGTGATGTTCGCCGCCGTCGCGCTGGTCGTGTCGTACTTCTCGGGCCCGATGCTGAACTTCGGCGACTTCGCCCGCTACGGCAAGAGCTTCGCGGCGGTCAAGAAGGGCAACTTCTGGGGCCTTCCCATCAACTTCCTCTTCTTCTCGCTGCTGACCGTGATCACGGCGTCCGCGACCGTCCCGGTGTTCGGCTCGCTCATCACCGATCCGATCGCGACCGTCGAGCGCATCGACACCGCCTTTGCGATCCTCCTCGGCGGCCTGACCTTCGTCACCGCCACGGTCGGCATCAACATCGTCGCCAACTTCATCTCGCCCGCGTTCGACTTCTCCAACGTCGCCCCGAAGAAGATCTCGTGGCGCGCGGGTGGAATGATCGCCGCCGTCGGTTCGACGTTCCTCATGCCGTGGAACTGGTACTCCAACGCCGACGCCATCCACTACTCGCTCGGCGTGCTGGGGGCGCTGATCGGCCCGCTCTTCGGCATCCTGATCGCCGGGTACTACATTGCCGCCCGCCAGCGCGTGAAGGTCGACGCGATGTTCACGATGGACACCGCCGGCCCCTACTGGTACCGCAACGGCTTCAACCCCAACGCGGTCAAGGCGGTCATCGCCGCGGGTGTTCCGACGGTCGCGATCGCGATCTTCCCGAAGCTGTTCGCCGATCTGGCACTCTTCAACGTCTCGTGGATCAGCGACTACAGCTGGTTCATCGGCTGCGGACTGGGGTACGTGCTGTTCCTGTTCTTCGAGCGCCTCGACCCCCGCATCCCGACGTTCGACGGCGAAACTGAGGGCATCTCCGACGGCACGGTCGACGCGGTCGCCGACGACGCGGCATCCGAGGTTCCGTTGCTCGCGCAGACGGTTCAGGATGCCGGGACCGCAGCGTCGGCGTCGGGTGCGGTGCTCGCACCGACGGCTCAGGATGCCGCGCCGGGCTCGGCCCGGGTGCGCCTGGACGAGGTTCCGGACGCCGCGACCCCGGCGTCCACGCATCCGCGACCGACCGCCGGACACTCCCGCGAGGCGCTCGCGTGAGGATCATGCTGATCAACCCCAACACCTCCCGGGCGATGACGGAGAAGATCGCCGAAGCCGCCCGGGAGGTGGCGGGGCCCGACGTGCTCATCGAAGCCGTGTGTCCCGAGGTCGGTGCCGCCGCGATCGAGAGCCACACCGATGAGATCGCTGCGGCGGCGGCCGTGATCGAGGCGATCCAGGCCGATCGCGACGGCCCCGGCCCCGCCGATGCGTACGTCATCGCGTGCTTCGGCGACCCGGGCCTCGACGCGGCGCGCGAGATCGTGGAGGCCCCGGTGGTCGGCATCGCCGAGGCGGCGATGCACCTGGCGGCGGTGTCGGGTCGGCATTTCGGGGTCGTCACGACCCTCAGCCGCACGCTCGGTCGGGCCGAGGACCTCGTCACCCGGTACGGCATGGAGCGTGCGTGCGTGTCGCTGGAGGCGACCGGGATCCCGGTGCTCGACCTCGAGGACACGGGATCCGAGGCCGTCAAAACCATCGAGCGGTACGGTGCGCGCGCTGCCGCCGACGGCGCCGACGTGATCGTGCTCGGCTGCGCCGGCATGGCCGACCTGTGCACGGAACTCACGGAGCGCATCGGCGTGCCGGTCGTCGACGGGGTCGCGGCGGCGGTGGGCATGGCATCCGGAATGGTGCGTATGGGTCTTCGGACCAGCAAACGTGACGAGTACGCGCGGCCGCCGCGGCCGTTCGTGGGCGCCGCGGCCACGGGTTCGGTGCCGGCGGACCGGGGCGGGCTTCGTGCAGTGGGGCGTCCGGGGGACGACCCGGTGCACACCCCGGGCCCCGGTGAGGCGTCGGCCGATCCGGGGGCGCCGACCCGCGCTCTTCCTCCCCAGGCGGGCGATCTCCCGGTTTTCGCATGAATGTTGATGACGGTTACATTCAGGAAACGCGGGGCGCCTAGCGTGAACGACATGAGCACACGGATCGCCGCCCGACGGGTCTACCTCGACGGCGCCTTCAGCCCCGCCACCGTCGTGATCGACGACGGGGTGATCACCGCCGTCGAGCCCTTCGATGCGGCCGCCACCACCGTGCTGCCCGGCGACGCGGTGCTCCTGCCCGGGCTCGTCGACTCGCACGTGCATCTCGACGAACCCGGCCGCACCGAGTGGGAGGGGTTCGCGACGGGGACCGCTGCCGCGGCGGCCGGTGGGGTCACGACGGTGGTCGACATGCCGCTGAACAGCTCGCCCGTCACCACCACCCCCGAAGCTCTGGATGCCAAGCGCCAGGCCGCGGTGGGAAAGCTGGCGGTCGACGTGGCGTACTGGGGCGGCGCCGTGCCCGAGAACCTCGGATCGCTGCGCACGCTCTACGAGGCCGGGGTCGTGGGGTTCAAGTGCTTCCTGTCGCCGAGCGGCATCGACGAGTTCGGGTACCTCGACACCGACCAGCTCGAGCGATGCCTCGCCGAGCTCGCCGATTTCGACGGCCTGCTCATCGTGCACGCCGAAGACCCCGCGCATCTGCACGCCGACGGCGCGCTCGGACCCCGCTACCGCGACTTCGAGGCCAGTCGCCCGCCGCTCAGCGAACGCGCCGCGATCCGCCGGGTGATCGACGCAGCACGTCGCACCGGGGCCCGCGCGCACATCGTGCACGTCTCCGACGGCGGCGCGCTCGATGACGTGCGTGCGGCGAAGGCCGAGGGCGTACGCCTCACGGTCGAGACGTGTCCGCACTATCTGACCCTCGACGCCGAAGACGTGCCCGACGGCGCGGGGGCGTTCAAATGCTGCCCGCCGATCCGCGGCGGCGACAACCGCGACCTGCTGTGGGCGGGGGTCATCGACGGAACCATCGACGCGATCGTCAGCGACCATTCGCCGGCCACCGTCGAGCTGAAGGGC
>NZ_CAUQWC010000163.1:0-8212 GCF_963521695.1 uncultured Microbacterium sp.
GCGACGAACCGCTCGGCCCGTGCGCGCACCGCACCTAGGTCGCCGCCGCGGACCGCGTCGCCGAGCAGAGGCCCACCGACGCTGACCGCCACGGCGCCCGCCGCCAGCCAGGCGGCCGCGCTGTCGGCATCCACCCCTCCCGAGGGGACGACGGCGATGTCGGGGAAGGGACCGCGCAGATCCTTGAGGTACCCGGGACCGACCTGGCCGGCCGGGAACACCTTGACCGCCGAGGCGCCCGCCGACCACGACGCGAACAGCTCGGTGGGGGTGAGCCCGCCCGGGACGATCGGCATACCGGCGGCGACCGCGTGCTCGACCAGGGCGGTCGAGGTGATCGGGGTGACGACGTAGTCGGCGCCGACGGCGATGGCGCGCTCGAGCTGGTCGAGGTTCGTGACCGTGCCGATGCCGAGATCGCCGTCGAACGACGCGCGGAGTTCGGCGAAGGCGTCGAAAGTGCCCGGCGTCGTGAGGGTCAGCTCGACGCTCTGCACGCCCGCATCGGCGAGGGCCGTGAGCACCGGAGCGTAGTCCGAGGCCGCGGACGCGCGGGCGACCACGACGAGCTTCGACGAGACGGTGCGGGTGGGAAGCTCACCAGTCATGGACGGTCCCATCCAGCAGGCGGTTCACGGGCAGGTACGCCTTCGTGTACTCGAACGCACCGGCGGCCTCTTCGTCGAGCTCGACGCCGAGACCGGGCTGGTCGCCGGGGTGCAGGAAGCCCCTGTCGAAGGTGAAGGAGGTCTGGAACACCTCGAGCGTCTGCTCGTTGTGCGGCATGTACTCCTGGATGCCGAAGTTGTGGATCGCGAGGTCGAGGTGAAGCGCCGCCGCCATGCCGACGGGCGAGATGTCGGTGGGACCGTGGATGCCGGAGCGGATGCCGTAGATCGCGGCGAAGTCGAGCAGCTTCTTCATCGCGGTGATGCCGCCGGTGTGGGTCACGGCCGAGCGGACGTAGTCGATCAGGCGCTCGGTGATGAGCGTCTGGTAGTCGTACACGGTGTTGAAGACCTCGCCGATCGCGAGCGGGGTGGTGGAGTGCTGGCGGATGAGGCGCAGCGCCGTCTGGTCCTCGCCGGGGGTGGCGTCCTCGAGCCAGAACAGGTCGTAGGGCTCGACCTCCTTCGCGAAGCGCGCGGCCTCGATCGGCGACATGCGGTGGTGACCGTCGTGGAGGATGCGCAGGTCGGTGCCGAACTCCTCGCGGATCTTCGAGAAGACCCCGGGCATGTGATTGAGGTACTGACGGGTGTCCCAGGTCTCCTCGGCTGGCCGATCGCCGGAGCGCTTCGCCGGCTCGTAGTCGTAGCGCACACCGGGGCCGGCGGCCGAGACGCCGTAGATCTGGCCGAGGCCGGGAACGCCGGTCTGCACGCGCACGGCGGTGAAGCCGAGTTCGCGGTAGCCCGTGATGGCGTTGGCCAGGGCCTCGAAGTCGGTGCCCGACGCGTGGGCGTAGACGCGGACGCCGTCGCGGCTCGCGCCTCCGAGCAGCTGGTACAGCGGCATACCGGCCTTCTTGGCCTTGATGTCCCACAGCGCCATGTCGACCGCGGCGATCGCGGCCATGGTCACCGGTCCGCGGCGCCAGTACGCCCCGCGGTAGAGGTACTGCCACGTGTCTTCGATGCGGTCCTCGTCGCGGCCGATCAGCATCGAGGCGAGGTGGTCGGAGAGGTACGACGCCACCGACAGCTCGCGGCCGTTGAGGGTGGCATCCCCCCATCCGACGACGCCGTCGCTCGTGGTGACCTTGAGGGTGACGAAGTTGCGTCCGGGGCTGGTGACGATGACGTCGACGGAGGCGATGCTCATGAGGGACTTCCTGGTCGAGAGGTGAAGGGGGCGGCGAACGGGCTCGTCGCCCGGAGCGGGCGGCATCCGGGACCGGGGTGCTCCGCCGCGGGGGAGGGATCCCGGGCGGGCCCGCCGTCACGAGCCCACCCGGACGCGGGCCGCGCGGCCCGCCGGGTGACGGGGCTCCATGGAGGAAGCCCCGCCGGATCACATCGCGGGGCGGGGATCCCGCAGGTCGCGGCCGGTCCACTCGGGTGCGACGATCGCGGCGACCAGGGCGGACGCCGTGAAGATGCCCATGAGCACCATGATCGGGATGATGCTGCCGGTCGCGGCGGCCACCCACGCGGCGGCGACGACCGGGCCGATGCCCGTGGCGATGATGGCGGCGACCTCGCGGACGACGGCGGTGAGGGTGTAGCGGTTGCGGGCACCGAAGATCTCGGGGATCGAGATGTTCTCCATGGATGCCAGCCCCAGCACCGAGATGTTGTGGATCAGCGCGTAGCCGACGAAGATCCAGCCCACCTCGCGGGAGTTGATCAGCAGCAGCGTCGGGACGATCAGCACGAGCGACAGCGACGACATCACGATGTACATCCGGCGGCGACCGACCTTGTCGCCGAGGAAGCCGACGAGGGGGATCGTGATGAAGCCGATCAGCGACGACACGATGACGATCTCGGGGCCGACTTCTTTCGAGATCGCGAGGGTGATCGTGATGAACGAGATGAGGTAGGTCTGCACGATGCCCGAGTTGCCGGCCTGGCCGAAGCGCAGGAAGAACGACACGAGGATGGCCTTCAGCGGCTTCTTCTGCAGCGACTCGAGCGTGCGGACGTCGTTGGTCTCTGTGGCGACCTTCTGGAGTTCGGCCCGCGACAGCGCCTTGCCGTCGACGACGTCGGTGCGCTCCTCGAAGACCGGGCTCTCCTTGAGGTTGAAGCGCACCCACAGGGCGAACAGCATGATCACGGCGCTGCCGATGAAGGGGATGCGCCAGCCCCACGCGATGACGTCGCTCTCCATCATCACGGCGAGCAGGATCGCCCAGATGCCCGAGGCGAAGAGGGTTCCGCAGTTGGTGCCGAGGGCGACCAGCGAGGCGACGACGCCGCGGCGGTTGTCGGGGGCGTACTCGGCGAGCATGACGCCCGCGCCCGAGATCTCGGCCCCCGCACCGAAGCCCTGCGCCAGACGCAGGATCACCAGCAGAATCGGAGCCAGGATGCCGACCTGCTCGTACGTGGGCAGCACGCCGATGAGGGTGGTCGCCGCCCCCATGAGCAGGATCGTGTAGAAGAGCACCTGCTTGCGGCCGATCTTGTCGCCGATGCGGGCGAAGAAGAACGCGCCGACCGGGCGGGCTACGTAACCCACGCCGTATGTCGCCATCGCGAGGACGACCGCCATGGCGGCATCCCCTCCGGCGAAGAAGATCTGGCTGAAGACCAGGGCGGCGGCCAGCGAGTAGAGCTGGAAGTCCATGAACTCCAGCGCGGTGCCGAGCCAGCCCGAGACGGCGGCGCGGGCGAGGTCGCCGGTCGACCTCTTGGCGACGGGCGGTGACGTCGAGGCGTCGACGCCGGGGGCGGAAGAGCTGCTCATCGGATTACTCCTTCGTAGTGATGACGGGTCTGTGACAGCGGGTGTCGGTGGGTTAAAGGGAGAGGAGGACCTTGGCGGATGCCGAGGAGTCGCGCGCGGTGGCGAACGCGCTGACGGCGTCGGTCGCGGGCACGACGTGCGAGACGACCGCGTCGAGGGTGTCGGTCGACGCCAGCATCGCGATGGCGTCGTCGATCTCGGTCGAGAAACGGAACGCACCGCGCAGCGTGAGCTCCTTGGCGAGCATCGGGGCGAGGTTCACTCCGAGCTCGGCATCGGGGAGCATGCCGACCTGCACGACAGTGCCCGCACGGCGGGCCGCGCGCACGGCCTGCGTGAGGGCGACCCCCACGCCCGAGCACTCGAACACGACGTCGAACGATTCGTTCTCGATCGTGTCGGTGCCGACGAGGAAGGTCTCGGTGGCACCGAGTGTCCGCGCCCGTTCGAGGGGCTCGGGGCGCACGTCGCTCGCGCCCACGACCGCGGCGCCCGCGTGGACGGCCGCCGCGGCGACGAGCAGGCCGATCGGACCCGCGCCGATGACGAGGGCGCGCTTGCCCGTGAGGTCGCCGGCGAGGCTCACCGCGTGGATGGCGACGGCCAGCGGCTCGGCGAGGGCGGCGCGCTCGAGGGGGAGCCCCTTGGGCAGGACGCGCACCATGTGCTCCTCCACGATGAGCAGCTCGGCGGCGCCGCCCTGACGGTGGGGGAATCCTGCGGCGCTGCCGAGGTAGTCCCCGCCCGCGCGCAGGTGCGGGCGGTCTTCGAGACCCGCGACCGCGGGGCCGAATCGTGCCGGGTGCACGGTGACGGGGGTCCCCGGCGCGAGGCGGCCCGAGGGGTCGAGGTCGACCTCGGCGGAGAGCTCGTGACCGGGGGTCAGGGGCTCGCGAACGGCGTACTCGCCGTTCTTGCCGTGGAAGTAGTAGTGCAGGTCTGAGCCGCAGATGCCGACGTAGCGCACGCGCAGGCGCACCTCGCCGTCGCCGGGCTCCGGGGTGGGGCGGTCTTCCCAGCGGATGTCTTCCGCGCCGTGGATCGCGAGAAGCTTCATCGCGTCTCCTTCGTGTCGTGTGCGCTGCGGGAGCGCCGGGTGGTCAGGGGGTGGTGGTCGCCAGGGCGCGGGATGCCGAGAGGGCGTCGGCGACGGCGCTGTCGACGCCGCGCTGCACGATGGTGTCGAGCAGATCACCGACCCGGTCGACGAAGGCGGTGCGGTGCGCGAGGTCTTCGCCGAACAGGTGCAGGTCGACGATGGCGCGGGCCGCGAGGTCGCGGCCGCCGCGCACGGCACCCGCGGTGAGGCGTTCGCGCGCGTTGTCGTTCATCGCCGCGGCGTGCGGACCCGGGTCGAATCCGGCGGGCGGCGCGACGCAGGCGAGGTAGGCGGCGACCGTGAGGGCGATGAGGTGCGGGAACTCCCCGCGGTCCAGTGCCTGCAGGACGGGACCGGGGATGCGCTGGCCGAGCTTGACCGATCCGTCGGAGCCGACCTGGTCGGTGCGGTGTCCCAGCGCGCTGTTGCCCCAGCGGGCGAACAGCTCGCGCTCGTACCGCTCGACGTCGACGCCCGCGGGCGCGGTGATCGAGGGCTCGTACTCGTGACTCAGCACGGCCGCGGCGGAGGCCTCGATCTCGGGGAGGGCGATGGCATCCGGAATCGTCGCCGCGCCCTTCAGAGCGCCGAGGTAGGCGATGAGCGAGTGCGTGCCGTTGAGCAGACGCACCTTGAGCAGCTCGTACGCGCCGACCTCGTCGGTGAACACGGCGCCGCCGGCCTCCCACATCGGTCGTCCCGCGGCGAAGCGGTCTTCGATCGCCCACATCGTGAACGGCTCGGCGGGTACCGGCGCGTCGTCGCGCACGCTGAGCAGGGCGGCGACGCGATCGGCGAACTCCGGGGTCGTCGACGGGACGATGCGGTCGACCATGCTCGAGGGGAAGGTCACCGCGCGGTCGAGGTAGGCGAGGACGTCGGCGCCCTCGGCATGCGGAAGCTCCTGCAGGAACGCCCGCACGAGCTTCTCGGTGTGCGAGCCGTTGGACAGCAGGTTGTCGCAGCTGAGGATCGACATCGGCTCGCCGCCGGCCTGGGCACGACGCTGGAGCCCGCGGGCGAGCTGCCCGATGGTGGACCGGGGAGCGCCGCCGCGGATGTCGGCGGCGACGATCGGGTCGGCCACGTCGAGCCGCTGACTCGAGGGCGAGTAGTTGTAGCCGTTCTCGGTCACGGTGAGCGTGGCGATGCGGATCCGGGGATCGGCGAGGTCGGCGACCACGCGCGCCGGGTCGTCGGCGGCGACGTAGGAGTCGGTGTGGACGCCCGGAATCTCGAGCGAGGTGCCCTCCGGCGAGACGGTGGCGACGGCGTAGAGGTGATCTTGCGCGTGCAGGGAGTCGACGATGCGGCGCGATCGCGAGGCGACGCCGACGATTCCCCAGTCCCCGCCGTCGGAGCGGAGGGCGGCGGCAGTGTAGACGGCCTGGTGCGCACGGTGGAAGCTGCCCAGGCCCAAGTGCAGGATCCCGGCGGCGGCGGGCGGCGCGGGGACCGCCGCCGTGCCGAACGACGCGCGGGTCAGGCGAGCGGCTCCGTCGGATGCGGCACGGGTCGCCTCGAGGGGATCGTCGATGATCGGCATGGAAACAGTGTGCGGTTGTTTGTACAAACTTGTCAAGTGTTTACATCGAACGATGGACGATGATGGACACACGGCGACAGGAGGTGGAGATGGCGGCGAACCTCACGGAAGTGGCGCGGCACGCGGGAGTGTCGATCGCCACCGCGTCACGCGCCTTCGGCGAACCCGACCGTTTGGCGCCCGCCACGCTCGAGCGCGTACGTCGATCCGCCGTCGAACTGGGGTACTCCACGCCCCAGGTGGCCACGGGGACGCGCACGATCGCGGTAGTCGTCCCGGATGCCGCGAACCCGGTCTACGCCACCCTGCTCAAGGCGATACAGGGGCAGGCGTGGCACGGTCGGCACCGCATCGTGCTCTTCGACGCCGACGAGGACCTCCGCCGCGAGCGCGAATCCATCGAACTCGGATGCCGCACCGACGGTCTGGTGCTGTGTTCTCCGCGCCTTCCCGAAGGCGAGGTGCTCGCCCTCGTCCGCGACACCCCGCACGTCGTCATCAACCGCGTCCTCCCCGGCGCGGTGTGCGTGGTGATGGATGCCGAGCGCGGACCGACCCAGGCGGTGGAGCACCTCTCGGCCCTCGGTCACGACCACGTTGCCTATGCGTCCGGACCGCACGGCTCCTGGGCCGACGAGCAGCGCGTGGGTGCCGTGGCCCGCGCGTGCGAGCGCTTCGGCATCCGTCTGACGCGGTTGAGCCACCACGCGGCATCCATTCAAGGAGGCCGGGCAGGGGCCGCGGCCGCCGTCGCCAGCGGCGCCACCGCGGTCATCGCCTACAACGACCTCGTCGCCCTGGGCCTCGAGGCGGGTATGGCCGAGCTCGGCCGCGTCTGCCCCGACGACATCAGCATCGTCGGCATCGACGACATCGACCTCGCCGGCGCCGTCACGCCGAGTCTCACCACGGTCCGCATGCCGATCGCCCGCTCCGGCGCCCTGGCCGTCGAGCTGCTGCTCCAGGCGATGGTCGGCGGCGCGCCGACCGACGAGACCGTGCTGCCCTCGCAGCTCATCGTGCGCGCCTCGACCGCGCCGCCGCGCGTGCCCCGACGCTGACTCGACGCCGAAAGGTCACGACCCACGGAGACCGCGACGGTGGGAGAATGAGCACATGGCCGAGCAGCCCGCCCCCGAACGACCGGTGTACGTCCGCGACGACATCGAGACCGCGACCGTGCGTCGCGCACCCAAGTACGGCGTGTTCCTGGCGGCGGGGGCGTTCCTCGGCATCCTGGTCGCCCTGATCCTGACGGTCGCGATCGACGGATCCGACATCAGCCCCTACACGCAGGTCGTCTACTCCGAGCTGCAGGTGTTCGGCTTCACCGCTCTCATCTGCGTCGTCGCGGGCGTCGCGCTCGCCGCGATCGTCGCCCTGGTCTTCGAGCGGGTCCTCAGCGGCCGCACGCGCCGCGTCACCGTCGATCACGAGCAGTACGAGGTCTGATCCTCAGGCCAGCTCCGCGATGATCGGGTGGATCGCGGCATCGAAGGCCACGACGTCGCTGCGCAGACCGTCGGTGACCGCCACGGTCAGCGAGCCGATCCACCACACGCCCCGCTGAGTCAGCGGCAGCACCTGCACGTTCAGTTCGAACGAGTGCGCACGCCTGCCCACGGTCCGCTCGTGCGCCGCGATGGCGCTGGCGTAGGCGCGGTACGACACCCCCGGACGTGCCGCGGATTCCCGCGAGTAGCGATCATGGGCGAGACGGGCGAAGTCGAGAGCGTCGTCGGCGTGCGCGGTCACGGCCCGGCGCAGCGTGTCGGCACCGTCGACGGGCAGGGCGATGAGGCCGCCGAACCCGTCCACCAGTTCCAGCGGGACGGGTGAGGGGTGCGCCTGCGGCTCGACGGTCATCGCCCAGAAGCCCCGCCACTCGCGCTCGAGCTGCGCGTGCGCGGCATCCGTGTCGCTCGTAATCATCGGAGGTGGTACGCGCCGCAGAGCCGGAAGCTCCTCGGGAGAGCGGATGCCGAGCACCTGGCGCAGATACAGCGCGACGAGCACCGATTGCGCCGCGTCCTCGCGGATCACCCACTCCGGTTGACCGCTCGTCATGCCGACAGCTTAGGGACGCTCCGCGCCCGGGGGGACGGCCTTGCGCCCGGTCGGGGGTTCGGCGGGGAGAGCGGAGGGGCGGGGGC
>NZ_CAUQWC010000164.1:0-8143 GCF_963521695.1 uncultured Microbacterium sp.
TCCCTCTGTCGGGGGGGGCGCGGGGGGGGGGGCCCGGGGGGGGGGGGGGGGGGGTCGGGGGGGCCCACGGTGTGGGTGGGTGCGCCCTTGCCCTGCGGTCACATCACACGATCGCTTCATCTGTTCGCTGACCACAGCGCGAGAGGACACAGCGTCAGCGGTAGAGCAGGGTAGCTGCCCCTCGCCGCGTGGTGGGGGTAGCCCCACGGGCGGGGCGGGGCGGGTGGTGCCCGGCCCCTCGCCCCCTGCCCCGCACGGGTGGGGGCGGGGCCAGGGTGCCACCCCCACCCCCGGCGTTGTCTGCTCTACCCGGTGGGCTGGTCGTACATCTGTCCCGCCCAGAAGCCAGCCTCGGGGCGGGCGCGCGTTGCGTACGCGCGGCACTGGTTGCGCAGCGGGCACGGGCGGCAGATCCTGCCGAGCTCGACGCGGTGCTGCGCGGTCAGGTAGTCGGCGACGAACCGCTCATCGTCGCGGCACGCCGGGGGAGTGTCCTGCATTGCGTGGCGCAGCATGCGCAGCTGCGTGTCGCCGGGGGCGTTCGTGGGCTGGTTGGTGGCGGCTAGGTAGGCCTCGAGAGCCTCGACGGTGTCGAAGCGCATCTCGGCCGGCTCGGCGGCGTTCTCGGTCACGGTCTCCTCAGGGGGGTGGGTTGATGTGAGAAGCGCCCCGGCTGCGTGTGTGCAGCCGGGGCGCTCTGTGGGGCGCAGGCGGGTCTCAGCCCCTAGCGATAGGGGTCGGGGCTCGCCGCCTTCCTTTCCGCGTCCCCTCCGGGAGAAAGGTCCGGTGCTATCCGGGGTGCGGTGAGGTTGACGCCCGTTGTGGGTCAGATGCGGTGCGCGCGTTCGCCGAAGTAGGGCACCGCGTCGGCATCGCGGGGAAGGGTGCCGGCTCGGGCGTCGTGGATGCGGGCGTTCGCTTCCTGCACGGGCTCGAAGGCCTGCACGATGCCCCAGAAGGGCACCCGCTCGCCGTCGAGCCACGTCACCGACTGCGTCGTGCGCGTGACGCGCCAGTCGACGCCGTCGGGGAGGTCGAAGCCGGATACGATGCTGCTCGGCACGCTCACAACGGCCCCGGCGGCGTCGGTGTACTCGAAGAGGTAGAGGCCGGCCGTGTGCGCCCCGTCGGCGACGTATCCCGACCATTCGAGTAGGTGGAACGTGTCGGGTCCGACCGTGCCCGCTCGCGTCGACCATGACACCGACACCATGCCGTCGCGGTCGTCCGGGCCGATCGTGGGCCTGCCCCACGCGTTCGCGTCGAGCGGGATCGGCCTCGCCTCAGGGTCGTCGGCGACGAGCCGCGCTTCCACCTGCACCGTAGCGGGGTCGCTGATCGAGCTACCGGGTAGCGGGAACTCGTATCGACGAGCGATCTCGGAACGGCCGGTGCGCGGGTGCCGGTGGAAGCGCATGCCCATTACGCGGCGCCCGCGAGGGAGCGGTACACCGAGAATGCCCCGGTGCGCGCGAGCGCGACGTCGCCGCGCCAGGTGGCGAGAACGCCGTACTTGCCCTCGGCGGCGTAGAGCTCCGGGAGGGGCTGCAGGGTGATCCCGAGGCGCTGGCCGATGAGCAGCTGACGGAAGTCGCCCACGAATGCATCCGTGGCGGTGTTCAGCGTGCCCTTGGTGTAGCTGGGAACGCTGTTCACGCGCAGGCGGGGCACGTCGGCGAGCGCGGCGGGCACGCCGAGGGGCTGGCCCGTGGTGTCGACGGCGCGGGCGTACTGACGCTCGAGCTTGGACGACCACACGACCGCCGTCGGCGCTTCGTTCGCGTCGCGAACGGTGTAGACGGCGTCGAGGATCTCGTTCCAGTAGCCCGAGGCGACCGACGGCGTGGTGCCGTTGGCCGGGCCGGTGCCGAGCACGTTCGCGGCGCGCAGGGCGAGCAGCGCCGCGAGGATGCCGCGGGGGTTGGGCGGGGTCGGCAGGTTGATCGCACCCGCGCCAGCCGTGGTGCCGCCGTAGAGGGCCACCTGATCGAGCTTGGCCCCGATGGCCTGCGCGAGGGCGTTCGTCACGAGCGCGTCAGCGCCCGGGGTGTCCTGCCACCACTCGATCGATGCGGTGACGATCGCGCTCATGGTCTTGGCCTCGAGCGTGACGCTGTCGAACGTCGGGTCAGACGGCGTGATCGCCGTTCCCTCGGCGCGGAATGCGGCGGTCGGGTCGCCTGTCTGGCGGCCGATCTTGACCGTTCCAGCGTCCATCGGGACGATGGTCGCCTTCGCCTGCGCGACGACCGACTCGGATCGGGCGAGGTCGATCAGCTGTCCGGCCCACGTGGTCGGCACGAGCGCCGATCCGGTGCCGCCGACCGCCAGGGCGCGGATCATCGCGCCGAGGGTGCCGTAGTTCGCCTCGGCGGCGCTGGCGGCGTCTCCGGTGCCCTGGGCGCGCTCGAAGGCCGGGTGATTGCGGATGCTCTCGCCGGGCTCGAGCGCGGCGCGCTCACCCGTGGCGAGGTTGCGCCACTCGGATTCCTTGCTCGCGTTGCGGTCGCCGCCGCCGAGGATATCGGCCCCGAAGTCGGCGGCGCGCTGGTCGGCGTCCAGCTGGCGCGACAGGGCGTCGATACGGATGTCGTGCTCACGCATGGCGAGCTCGACGTCCTGGTACTGCTGGCGCTCTTCGGGGGTGAACGCGCGGTTCGCGGCGATTGCGGCCAGGCCTTCGCCGCCGAGCTCGCGGAAGTGCTTGGCGCGGGCGTTCTCGGCGTCGCGCAGGTGGTTGATTGTCGTCATTCGGTTGCCTCCAAGGGCGTGTGTTGCTCAGATCGATCTGTCTGCCTGCCGGGCGCATCTCGCACCGGCTCTGCCGTCCATCACGCCGCAATCCGCGGCGGAAGCTCATATGTCAGCCGTTCGGCCAGTCGACGTCTGCGATGTCGTGCGCCGCGGTGAACGATCGGCCGCATGCACAGTCGTACTGCCCCACGAAACGCGCCCCGCGCCGGTTACCGCGGCTCGGCCAGACCGTCGCCCGGCATTCCTCGCAGATCGCGCCGAACGGGCTGGAAATGGCCGCGTGCCGCACGTCAGACAGCAGCCGGCCGAGGGGCGCGTCGCATTCGTCGACCAGGTCGGCCAGCGCCTCCCGAAACCGCCGATATGAAGGCTGGGCTGCCAGCTGCGCGTGCCCGAATCCCTCCACTTGCTCGCCGAACGGGCGGCGGGTGTCTCGGCGGCGGGCGGCCATGTCATCCGGCGAGAGCGCCCCGCGGCGGCTCACGCGGCGACCGCTCTCGAGCGCCACGCCGGGGAGCCCTCGGCGATCGTTCCGTCATCGCGGCGGCCACAGCCGCACCAGCCGCTCGCCGAGTCGAACCGGCAACGGTGAGGGGCGGGGACGCGCTGCACGGCGGGCCGGGCCAGTCGGGGCACGACAGCCGACGGGACGCCGAGGCCGCCGCCGAGGTCGGCGTACGCGGCGCTCACGGCGTCGCCCCGGTAGGGGTGGGGGTGAGGTGCTGGGGCATGGGTCAGTCGTCTTCTCGGTCGGTGCGTTCGATGCCGTCGGGGTTTCGTCTCCACCACTCCTCGGATGCCAGGCGCGCTGTCCCACAGTCTCGGCAGGGTGCTTCGACTCCGTTGGGTTGGTGGCGGCGGCAGAAGGCGGATGGCGGTCCGGCGGTGGGTTGCTGGAAGGTCTCTCCCTCCCGGCTCTCGCCGCCTCTCTCGCTCTCTCTCCCTCTCTCCTCCTCTACCCGGCGGCCTGCCGGAAAGCTGCCGGCAGACTGCTGGCGGTTCTCCGGTAGGGGCGGGGCGGGGAATTTCGAGGGCTTCGCGTGCGAGGTCGACGGCCACCCGGAGACCTGATACACCTCGGAACCGTCCACCTCGTAGAGCACGATCCACCCCGCCTCGGCGAGCGCCAGCAGGTGCGAGTCGAATTCCTCGCGGCTGAGCTCGTCTTGCGGGTACACAGCGCGGCGCAGCATCCAGTCGCGGCGCGTCTGACGCCCGTGATCGTCCGCGAACATGTGCAGGCTGATCGCCGTCCACTTCACCGGCACCGGAAGCTCGATCAGGCGTTCGTCCGTCCACAGGTCGGGCGGGACTGCCCTCTGCCGGCCGAACGTCATACTTGTCTAGCTCCTTGATCGCGAGGCGGACGGCGGAGATGTACGTCTCGCCCGGAACGGTGAATGCCTCCGTGAAACCGCGTCCACCCGGCAGCAGGCGAGTTGCCTCCTGCTCCGTAGCGAACGCTCGAGCGAACCGGGCGCGCAGCACGCGCAGCGCGTCCCGCTCGCCGATCAGCGGGACACGGCGACGCATGAACACCACACGCCCGCCCGTCGCCGTCAGGCCGCTGAATCGTCGGAACTCGGATGAGGTGATCCCGACCTTCAGCACGCGCTCGCGCGCCCAGTACACGGCGTAGAACGTCGCCGTACGTGGCCGGGTCAATCGCCGACCACCCCACCGGACGTACCCAGCGCGTCGAGCACCGCGGAGAGTGCCGCGATGTGAGCGCGGGCGTCCTCCACAGACCCCCAGAAGTCGTTCTCTCCGTCACGGCCCGTCTGAACCTCGACGTTCTGATCGACCGCTACCTCCCCGGTCTCGAAATCGACTGACACGAGCAGCTGCGCGCGGGCAATGACACCGGCCGACTCGACGCGCCGCTCGAAGATGACCTGCACCTCTTCGTAGCCCCCGGGCGAGTACCGGGGGGTGCGAGTCGACCATGCCGGGCCATCCCACGGGAACGCCGGGCGCTGATCGAACACGTGCCAGAACCAATCCTCGGCGAGAAGCGCCCCGAAGTGCCCGCCCACCAACCGGGCAAGGCGCGACTCGCCGAGGCTCGCGAATCGCGGGTCATCCGTCGACAGGATCGGGGCGCCGTGCTCGGCCAGCAGGTGGCGCACGACGATGCCCCACTCCCGGATCTCGTCGAGCGGCAGACCGAGCGAGTTTGCGTCGTCGGCTCCGGGGTGTACCGTAGCGTCTGTCATCTCAGTGCCTTTCGTAGGTGCTACGCCCCCGGCAGCTGTTCCACCAGCTACGGGGGCTTTTTTGTTCGTCTCGCTCGGCCGGCCCATCAAGCCACGGCCGTTCCCTGTCGCTCATTCGCCTCAAGCCAGCGCACAAGCTCACGTTTCGAGTAGAGGATGCGGCGTCCGGCTTTCGTATAGCGCGGGCCTCGCCCCTCGTATCGCCACTGCCGCAGCGCGGCCTTCGATACGTGGAGCAACTCAGCTGCGCGGTCATCCGGCACGTAGTCGCTCAGCGCTTCGTCGTCCGTCATGCGGCCCTCCTCAGGTATCCGTTATATTTGGATGCTCGACTTGAGTCTGAGGGGTCGCCTGCGTCCGTGTCAAGTCGGATATCCGTTGAATCTGGACACTTGATGCCGATACGATCAGAAACATGCTCTCTGTAACGGTTGGCCAGAAGGTTCGCGAGTATCGAGTCGCGCACGGCATCACGCAAGACGAATTCGCGCGCGCTGGCCGCGCCTATGGGCTGAACTGGACCGCCTCGCGGGTGAGTGAGCTCGAATCCGGGACACTGCCGGTCGACCTCTCGACCTTGATCGTCATCGCGCTAGCCATGAACACGGTGGGTCCGTTCTCCCTGACTACCGTCCGCACTCTCGTCGGTGACTCGCTCGTGCCCGTGACCAAGCGTTGGAGTGCGTCCGTTGACACGATCTCTGGCCTGCTCTCGGATGGCCACGGCCTAGGTGCGGCTGAGGTGGGCGCCGTGGTCCCGGATGCAGAGCGGGCCGCATTCGAGCGGAGCTACGACCCCGAGCGAGTCGCTCGGTTCATGCAAGGCGTACCACCCAAAATGACGATGGTGGAGGTTGCTGACCTGACAGCCCGCGGTGCAACGCTTGCCGAGAAACGCGCCGCGAAGCGACTGGGCGTCGACCCGCAGCTAGTGATCCTGTGGGCCTGGCGAGAGTGGGGCACAAGCTTGGACGGTCGAGCTCAACAACTCGCCGTCAGTGACACCCCTCAGGCTCGGGGGCACGCGACGAGGGAACTCGTAGCGGCGCTCGACGCCGTGATTCCGACCGCAGCACGAGCAAGCCGCGCCGATGGGTAGCGTCGAGCCGTACGCAACCGCTGCGGGTAAGCGTTACCGTGTCCGCTGGCGAACCCCCGACCATCAGAGCCGCCAGAAACGTGGCTTCGAACGCAAGGCCGACGCCGAGCGCTATCTGCGTACCGTCGAGGGTGCCAAAGACCGCGGCGAGTACGTCGACCCAGCGGCGGCGCGAGTCACCGTCGGAGATCTCGGCCGCGACTGGCTGCGCGACAAAGAGGCGGCCCTGAAACCGTCCACCTACCGGGCTACCGCGGACGCCTGGCGCGTCTACGTCGAGCCACGATGGGGCGCGACCGCCGTCGCTGGGGTGCAGCACAGCGCCGTGCGCGAGTGGGTGCAGCAGCTGTCCGACGGCACTGCGCCCACGGCTCGAAAAGAGTCGGCTCGCACGGCCGCGCAGGCTAGTCGACCGAAGTCTGCCACGGTCGTGCTGCGCGCTCACGGCGTTCTCGCGTCCGTGCTCGATATCGCCGTGCGAGACCGTCGCGTGAGCCGGAACGTCGCGCGAGGGCTCGACAACATGCCGCGGAAGGTCAGCAAGGCGCACGTGTACCTCACGCACGACGACGTCGACCGGCTCGCGCGGCACGCGGGTGAGAACGG
Source organism: uncultured Microbacterium sp. (assembly GCF_963521695.1). Classification (GTDB taxonomy): domain Bacteria; phylum Actinomycetota; class Actinomycetes; order Actinomycetales; family Microbacteriaceae; genus Microbacterium. The sequence goes on from NZ_CAUQWC010000164.1 coordinate 6,676, forward strand.
GACGCTCATTCTCACGGCTGCCTACACGGGTCTCCGATGGGGCGAGCTCACCGGTCTGCGCGTGCGGGACGTAGACGCACTGAATCGACGCCTGTCGGTGCAGGAGAACGCCGTCAAGGTCGGCTCCGAGATCCACGTCGGCACGCCTAAGACGCACGCGCGGCGAGTCGTGCCGTACCCGGCGTTCCTCAGCCTGCCGATCGCGAAGCTATGCGAGGGCAAGACCCGCGACGCGCTGCTATTCGGAGAGGGATTGGTGCACGTCGTGCGGCCCCGCACGAGCGAATCGTCGCGATCGTGGTTTCTGACGGCCCTCGAGACTGCCGGCCTGCCTCGGATGACCATCCACGATCTGCGACACACAGCTGCGTCGCTCTCGATCTCTTCCGGTGCGAACGTCAAAGCCGTGCAGCGGATGCTCGGCCACAAGTCCGCGGCCATGACCCTTGACGTGTACGCCGACCTGTTCGATGAGGATCTCGGGGCCGTCGCAGACGCACTCGATCGGGCTCGAACTGAGGCAGTTGTGGCCATTCCGTGGCCAAACCGAGCCGTAGGGCGGTGACGGAGCCCCGTCCAATCGCGGGATTCCGGGCCAACAATGGCCTTGTGAGTGGACGCGACGGCGGGAGTCGAACCCGCCACGCCTTCGGTTATGAGCCGAGGCCCGGGACCGCCCGGATCGCCGCGATGTGCCCCCACGCTAACCCCGGTCACGAGAGCGATGCGCGGGCGTTGCGAGAAGTGACGCGGTGTGTCGTCATGTGGCGCTCAGCCCCCTCGCCGACCGTCGATGATCGCCCGTGTCGAGTGCTCGAGATGCGCCCGCACGGCGTGTTCGGGGTCGGCCAGCGCCTCGTCCACATACGCGCGATGCTCGGCCGTCAGCGAACCGCTCGCGTAGGCGGGTCGCACGTGTGTCAACAGCAGGTGCATCTCGGAGTCGAGGCGCCGGTACTCCTCCGCGATCCGCGGAGACCCCGCCGCGGCGACGAGCGCCAAGTGCACGCGTGCGTGCGCGGCGAGCGTGGCGGGCCAGTCGCCCGAGGCTTCGGCGGTGGCGAGGTCGTCGAGTGCCTCATCGACGTCGGAGGGTCGGATGCCGCGGTCGCGAACGATTCGCAGCGCTTCGGTCTCGAGCGCACACCGCAGTTGCTGCAGGGCGACGAGCGCGTCGTCGTCGAGCAGCGAGACCCGCACGCCGCGGTAGGGCTCGGCGGTCACGAGGCGCTCGGCTGCGAGACGCGTCAACGCCGTGCGGGCGGTGTGACGGGAGACACCGTGCGCGGCGCTGAGTTCCTCTTCGCGCAGCGGGGTGCCGGGGGCGAGGTCTCCGGAGAGGATGCCGGCGCGCACGGCGTCAGCGACGAGATCGGCCGCACGGGGGCCGGGGGAGTCCACGGTGGCGCGGTCGGGGGCCGCCGAGGCGCGAGTGTCACTACCGGCACCGCTGCGTCCAGCCGCGGCG
>NZ_CAUQWC010000165.1:0-8001 GCF_963521695.1 uncultured Microbacterium sp.
CGTCGGCTCGGCGGGACCCGGCGACCTCGTCGCGGGGGCGATCAGCCCGCACAACCTGCCGCTGCTGCGGGGTCTCCCGGTGCGCGACATCGTGGCTGACGTCGCGGGGGTTCCCGCTGTCCTGCGCTTGGACGGCACCTGCATCGCTCTGGCCGAGAGCTGGCTCGGTGCGACGCGCGGCAGCGAGGTGTCGATGAGCGTGGTCGTCTCCACGGGAGTGGGGGGAGGGATCATCGCGGACGGGCGCCCGCTCGCGGGCGCGTCGGGCAACGCCGGTCACATCGGGCAGATGCACGTGCACCTCGGCGAGCCGGCCGGCTCGGCTGAGGGCAGCACGCTCGAGGCAGTGGCCTCCGGCCCCGCCGCCGTGCGGTGGGCACGAGCACGCGGGTGGGAGGGGACGAGCGGCGAGGATCTCGCACGGGATGTGCTCCGCGGCGATTCCGTGGCTGAACAGGCGACACGACGGTCCGCCCGGATGGTCGGCCAAGCCGTTGCGAGCGTCGCAACGTTGCTCGACCTCGAATCCGTCGCGATCGGCGGCGGGTTCTCCCGCGTCCGCGCCGACTACGTCGACATCGTGCGCCTGGCCGCGCGCGGCGACGCGATCCTCCCCTACGCCCGACGGGTGCGGGTCACACCTTCCGGACTCGGCGACGAGGGCCCTCTCCTGGGGGCCGCGGCCCTGGCGCTGCGTATGGGCGAAGCCCTCGCCGCACCCGTGCCGTCGTGACGGTGGCGCGGTCGTTACGGCCGTATCTGCGCCCGCACCGCGCCCGCATAGCGCTCGCGGCCGTGGCATTCGTGATCAAGGACAGTCCGCTGTGGGTGCTGCCGATCGTCACCGCCGAGGTGATCGATCTGCTCATCGCTGATGCCGACGCCGAGGCTCTCCTCCCGTGGGGGCTCCTCGCGGTCGGCGTCGTCGCGGTCAACGTCTGCGCGAACGCGGTCTACGTGCGGGCGTACTTCTCGGCCGTGCGCGGGCTCGGCGCCGATCTCCGCCGAAGCCTCACCCACCGTCTGCAGACGCTCTCGCTGGCGTACCACTCCCGGTCGGCGAGCGCGCTCGCGCAGACCAAGCTCGTCCGCGATGTCGAGAACGTCGAACTCATGCTGCAGCAGAGCTTCGCCCCGATCCTCACTGCGGTGTCCGTCCTCGTCGGCGCGAGCGTGACGATGGCGGTGCGTGCTCCCGTGTTCCTCGTCTTCTTCGCCGTCGCCGTCCCGATCGCCGTCGCGCTCATCCGGTGGCTGCGATCGCGGACGTCGGCTGCGAACGAACGGTTCCGCCGAGAGGTGGAGCGCCTGTCGACGCGCATCAGCGAAATGGGCTCGCTCCTGTCGGTCACGCGGGCCCACGGCCTCGAGGCGGTCGCCGTGGAACGCGTCACCTCGAGTGCCGAGCACGTGCGCGCTGCCGGGTTCGACCTCGATCGCCTCAACGGGCGGTTCGGCGCGATGTCGTGGGCGAGCTTCCAGATGCTCAGCCTGGCGTGCCTCTTCGGCGCCGTGCTCGCCGCACTCACCGGCGTGGTGCCGGTCTCCCCAGGAGACGTCGTCCTGCTCGGCAGTTACTTCGGGCTCCTCACCGCGACCATGGTCGCGGTCTTCCAGCTCGCGCCGCTGATCACCCGCGGTCGCGAGTCCGTCTCATCGATGAACGAACTCCTCACCGCTGACGAGGTGGAGCACGACGACGGCAAGCCCGCGCTCGATCGCGTGGTGGGTGAGATCCGGTTCGAGGGCGTGACGTTCGCCCATACGCGGGAGCCCGTGCTGCGCGATATCGACTTGATCGTCCACCCCGGCGAGACGATCGCCTTCATCGGTCCGTCGGGGTCGGGCAAGTCGACCCTGCTCAATCTGTCGCTGGGGTTGATGGCACCCGGGCGGGGTCGGGTCTTCATCGACGGGCACGATCTCCGCGACATCGACCGCCGCACGTTCCGACGCTTCGTGTCGGTCGTGCCCCAGGATCCGGTGCTGTTCGCCGCCACGATCCGCGAGAACGTCGCTTACGGGCTGCCGGATCTCGCCGACGCGGCCGTTTGGCGAGCGCTCGAGGAGGCGAACGCGGTCGGGTTCGTGCGGGAGCTGCCGGAGGGGTGGAACACCGTCGTGGGAGAGCGCGGCGCACGTCTGTCGGGAGGTCAGCGTCAACGGCTGGCGATCGCGCGCGCCCTGGTGCGCGATCCACGTGTGCTTCTCCTCGACGAGGCGACGGCCGCGCTCGACGGCGAGTCCGAGGCGGCCGTGCACGAGGCGCTCGCAACGCTCCGGGCGGGCCGCACGACCCTGATCGTCGCCCATCGACTGGCGACCATCCGGGAGGCGGATCGCATCGTCGTGCTCCAGGGCGGGCGCATCGCGCAGGAGGGCGACCACGAGACCCTCGCCGCGGTCGACGGTTACTACCGCACGATGCTGCAGCGGGCAGAGTCGACGAGATGACCGCGCTCGGCCGACGGGCGGGGGTCCGCGTCGTCCGCGGCATACGGTACGCCCGTGCAGAGCGATTCGGTCCTCCCGTGCTCGATCCATCGTGTTCCACGCGTCTCGCTGGACCCGCGCCGCAAGCGGATGTCCTGGCCTCGGAGGACTGTCTCCACCTGACCATCTGGTCGGTGCCGGGTCCCCCCGCCCCCGTGCTCGTGTGGATCCACGGTGGGGCGCACATCAGCGGGAGTGCCGCGGAACCGGTCACCGACGGGGCCCGACTCGCGGCCACGCAGGGGCTCGTCGTCGTCGCGGTGCAGTATCGCCTCGGCGCGCTCGGTCATCTGTTCGTCGCCGACGGGATCACGGGCGGGACGGATGCCTCGAACGCCGCGCTGCACGACCAGATCGCCGCCCTACGGTGGGTACGGGCGCACATCGCCGGGTTTGGCGGTGACCCCGACGCGGTGACGATCATGGGTCAGTCAGCCGGGGGAGTCGACGTGCTGACGCTGCTGGCCACCGTGCAGGGGGAGTCGCTGTTCCACCGGGCGATCGCCCACAGCTGCACAGCTGAACGGGCGATGACGCTACAGGAGGCCGCGGGGGTCCGCGACGAGCTGGCGCGCGTTGCCGGGGTACCGTCTGCCGAGGGCCTGCGCGCAATGTCGGTCGATTCCCTCATCGGGGCTCAGACCCGCATGATCGCGGAGCGTTCGGCGTCCGCCGCCATCGACTCGCTGCCGTTCCGGCCTGTCATCGACCACCGGTTGCTCCACAGGAGTCCGCTGGAGTCGATGGCGGCGGGGGCGGGTTTCGCGATCCCGTTGCTCATCGGGTCGAATCGCCGCGAGGCGCTGTCGTGGATGGGCGACGAGACGGATGAGACGCGCGCCCTCCACGACCTTCTGGGCGCCGTCGCCCCGCGGGTCCGGCTCCGGGATCTCACGGGGGCCTACGAGGGTGACCGTGGCCGCGTGCCGACCGTGCGCGAGCTGCGCGAGGCCGTGTTGTCGGAGGTCATGTACCGCTTACCCGTCGAGCGGGTTGCCACCGCGCGCGGTCACGGTCCCACCTACACGTACGTGTTCGATCCCTGGGGTCTCCACGACGTCGACCCCGGCCACTCCGGCGAGCTGCCGCTGGTCTTCGGCACGGCGGTGAGCCCGTCGGCCGAGGCGGCCGTTCTGTCCCGACGGATGATGGATGCCTGGGGCTCGTTCGCGCGGGACGGGCGGCCCTCGAGTCAGCCCGCGTGGCGGCCCGCGGAGCAGGGCGTCTTCCACTGGGGCCGCGATCCGCGCCTGCTGTCTACGAGCGATCCGCGCCTGAGATCCGTTCTTGCGGCGGCGGGTGCGAGGTGCGAGCGGCTGTGACCCGCGTGACGCCGCCGGTCCCGCCACCCGGCATCCGTCCTCACTCCCTCAACACGTATTCGAAGCACAGCGAGCGCGGCATCGTCTCGACGTACGGCTCGTACACCGCGATCGGCGTGAATCCGGCGGCGGCGTACAGCCGCAGCGACTCCGGCTGCATCCGCCCGCTCTGCAGGATCACCCGCGCAGCGCCGCCGCGGCGGGCGAGGTCGACCACCTCGGCGGTGAGGGCGCGACCGACGCCCCGCCGACGGGCCGACCCGACGACGACGAGACGCTTGAGCTCCCACTCGTCGCCGAGGCGGCGGAGGATCACATGTCCGAGCGGCGTGTCGTCGGCATCCACCGCCAGGAGGGTCGCGACCACCTGCTCGGGGTGCACGGCGAGGGCCGCTTCGCGCTTCGCGGCGAGGGCGGGGGTGTCGCCGGCATCGGCGTCGCGATAGCGCTCGTCGAGGTCGGCATCCAGGATGCCGCGCAGCTCGACCGCGCGCGGATCATCGACGTGTACCTGCTCGATGCGCAACCGTGGCTCGCTCACGCGACGAGCCTACGTGCGGAAGATCTGTCCGCGGCGGGGAGGGTGGCCGCGCGTCGCGACCGGGCAATGCACAGGCAATCGCCCCGTCAATGCGGGTGGACCCCGGGTAGTGGCGGGGCACAATGGCACGAGGGGGTGTCATGGGGCTGTCGCTCGTTCTGCTGGCGGTCAGCGTCGCGGTCGCGGCGACGGTGCTCTTCGTTGCGCTGCCGCGCGTCGGCACCCCCGGGGAGATCACCCTGTTCCTGCGGTTCGCGGCGGTGTCGGGCGTGTGCGCGGTGGGCTCCAGTGCGATGTACTTCATCTACGGCGCGGGTGGCGGCTCGCTCAGTCTGGTGATGGGTGATGTGGCGATGGTCCTCGCTCCGGCCCTGATGTTCGTCGCGCTCAGCACGCTCGACGGCCGACGGGCCGTCGGCCCGTCGTTCATGGCCGGGGGACTGGCCCTCGTGGTGGCCGTGGTCTCGGCGACGGTGCCCCTCCCGGGCTCGTTGACGGTGAAGGCGCTCGCCCTGGCGGCGGCATGCGCGGTGACCGCGTGGACGGCGTTCCGCTCGAACGTGCCGGCCCGCGGACCCCTCCACCTCATCGCGTGGACCACCGCCGTGTACGCGGTGTACTGCGTCGCACGCGTGGTGGTGGGGGCCGCGGCCGGATGGGATTCCGCCGTGTATCTCGCCGCGTTCTCGTACGCCCCCGCGACGATCCTCGGGGCGCTGGCCGTCCTGCTCATCGGGTTCGCCGTCGTGCGTCTCCGTTCCGGTCCGCCGCCCACCGAGCGGCCGGAACCCTGCCCGGTGGGCGCGGCCGTCGTCATCGGCGACTGGGACCTGGCATCCGCCGCCTACGGTCCCGACCGCATGCGCACCCTCCTCGCTGAACTACGCACCGCGGCGCGCGAACTGCATCCGGATGCCGTCGACGTGCCGAGCGGTGTCGAGATCACCCTGGACAACGCCGCCGCCGTTCTCGGGGATCGTCTGCGGTCGGCCTACGGGTGGGAACCGGAGCAGACGATCCTGCTCGTTGACGGCAGTGAGACGGCCGCGATCCGCACTCACCCGTCGCGCGGACTGCGCTTTCCGAGACGCTCGGCGCGGTCCTGAGTCTCGACTAGGGTGGGACCCGGTTTCAGCTTCGAAGGAGAACGCATGGATATCGCAGGAGCCTCCGCCCTCGTCACCGGCGGTGCCTCGGGCCTGGGCCTGGCCACCGCCCGCCGTCTCACCGCAGCGGGCGCGAACGTCACGATCGTCGACCTGCCCTCCTCGAACGGCGCCTCCGTCGCCGAGGGGCTCGGCGGCTCGTTCGTCGCCGCCGACGTCACGGACGCCGACCAGATCGCGGACGCCGCCGCCCGCGCCGCCGAAGCCGGGCCCCTGCGCGTGGTCGTGAACTGCGCCGGCATCGCGCCTCCCGCCAAGGTGCTCGACCGGGAGGGCGTGCCCTCCGCGCTGGCCGACTTCGAGCGCGTCATCCGGGTCAACCTCATCGGCACCTACAACGTCGTCGCCCAGACGTCGGCGGTGATGGCGCGGACCGACCCCGCCGAGGGCGGCGACCGCGGCGTCATCGTCAACACCGCCAGCGTCGCGGCCTTCGACGGACAGATCGGCCAGCCCGCGTACGCGGCGAGCAAGGGCGGCGTGCACGCGATGACGCTGCCGATCGCGCGAGAGCTCGCCCGCCACGGCATCCGGGTCGTCACCATCGCCCCCGGCATCATGGAGACGCCGATGCTGAAGGGGCTGCCGCAGGCGGCGCAGGACTCGCTCGGCCAGCAGGTTCCCTACCCCTCCCGCCTCGGTGCCCCCGACGAATACGCGCGTCTGGTGCTCGCCATCGTCGACAACGGCTACCTCAACGGCGAGACGATCCGCCTCGACGGCGCGATCCGGATGGCACCGAAATGACCGACGGCATCCTGCTCCACGTCGAGGGCGGGCTCGCGCGCGTCACGTTCGACCGCCCCGCTTCGCTCAACGCGATGGACTTCCCCATGGCTCGTCGCTGGCGCTCCGTCGCCCACGAGGTGACCGGCGATCCGTCCATCGGAGCGGTGATCCTGGATGCCAACGGCCCCGCGTTCTGCGCGGGCGGCGACGTCGTGGCGATGTCGACGACCGGCGCGTCGGGTCGGGAGGTCACCGAGACCGCGGAGGCGATCCACGACGGCATCCGCACCTTCGCCGAGGCTCCGCTGCCGATGGTCGCCGCCGTGCAGGGCGCCGTCGCCGGCGGCGGGCTCGGGCTGATGCTCACCGCCGACTACGTCGTGGCGAGCGAGAACGCCCGCTTCGTCAGTCGCTACGCCAACATCGGGCTCACCCCCGACCTCGGCGTGTCGACGCTCCTGCCCGCGGCCATCGGCCAACGGCGGGCTCTGCAGCTGCTGCTGCAGGATCGGATGCTGTCGGCCGCGGAGGCGCGGGACTGGGGACTGGTCGCCGAGGTCGTGGCATCCGGAGATCTTTCTTCGCGGGTCGACGAGATCGCGCGGTTCTGGCGCGAAGGGGCGACCGCAGCGTTCGGTCAGGCGACCCGACTCGTGCGCGTCGGCGCAGGGCGCTCCTTCGCCGACAACCTCGCCGACGAGGCTGCGACGATCGGCGCAGCCTTCGACACCCCCGAGGCTCGGGCGCGTGTCGCCGCCTTCGCCACCGCCTCCGCGAAAGGACGCGCATGAGCACGTCGCCCTCGTCCGGCGCCCCACTGGCCGGCAAGACCATCCTGATGTCGGGCGGAAGCCGCGGCATCGGCCTCGCGATCGCGCTCCGCGCGGCCCGCGACGGCGCGAACGTCGCGCTGCTCGCGAAGACCGACACCCCGCATCCGAAGCTCGAGGGCACGGTGCACACCGCGGCCGAGGCGATCCGCGCGGCGGGCGGACAGGCGCTGCCGATCGTCGGCGACGTGCGCGATGAGGCGTCGATCACCGAGGCGGTGCTGCGCACGGTCGGAGAGTTCGGCGGCATCGACATCGTCGTCAACAACGCCAGCGTCATCGACCTGTCGGGCTCGCAAGAGCTCGCGACGAAGAAGTACGACCTCATGCAGGACGTGAACGTCCGCGGCACGTTCCTGCTGTCGCGGGCGGCGGTGCCGCAGCTTCGCGACGCCGCGAACCCGCACATCCTGTCGCTGTCACCGCCTCTCAACGTCACGCCTCGCTGGCTGGGGGCGCACACCGGTTACAGCCTCGCGAAGTTCGGCATGACGATGGCGACCCTCGGCCTGGCGGCGGAGTTCGCCTCGGACGGGATTGCGGCGAACACCCTCTGGCCGCGCACGACCATCGCGACGGCGGCCGTGCAGAACGTCATCGGCGGCGACCGGCTCATGCGCGTGTCGCGCACGCCCGAGATCTACGCGGATGCCGCGTACGAGGTGCTGTGCGCCCCCTCGCGCGAGCGGACCGGTCAGACGCTCATCGTCGAAGACGTGCTGCTCGCCGCAGGGGTGACGGACTTCGCGGGCTACGCCGCCGTGCCGGGCACGCCCGACGAGGCAATGTATCCCGACATCTTCCTGGACTGACGCGGGGGTTCCGGTCTCTGCGACGAGCCCGGGGACGTGCGTGCGGCGCCGGGGGTGGGGCGCGCTGCGGTGGCGTGGTGCGGTGGCGCGCGGGGCGGGGCTGTTGCG
>NZ_CAUQWC010000166.1:0-7893 GCF_963521695.1 uncultured Microbacterium sp.
GCCGTGGTGGCGTGCCCGGTGTTGACGGTGAAGAGCTTGCGCTCGATGTAGGGCTCGAGGTCGTCGACGAAGTGCGCACCGGGGATGTGCGGCGGGGTGTCGCCGAACGGGGCGCGCTCGATGGCCCACTCGTAGAACGGCTCGACGGTGACGTCGACGCCGCCCTGCGTCTGCGCCGGCACGATGCGGTCCACCGCGGTGTTGGCGAACACGGCGCGGGATGCCAGGGCGTCCCACGACTCGCCCGCCAGCGCGACCACGTGCTCGCGCAGCTGGTCGGTGGCGCCGATCGCGTTCTCGCACGCCATGATCTGCAGCGGCGCGAGCGAGGGGTCGCGAAGTGCCAGACCCGCGACGATGTGCGGGGCGACGAACTTCAGGATCGTCGGGCCGACCGCGGTGGTCACCACGTCGGCCGTGGCGATCTCGTCGACGAGTGCCTCGGCATCCACCGAGCTGTCGATCGCGCGGAAGCCCGTCACCTGCTTGTCGACGCCGCCGTCCCCCACCTCGTGCACGGTGTAGGACGACGCGTCGTTGATGGCCTGGACGAGGGCCGCCGAGACGTCGGAGAAGACGAGGTCGTACCCGCCCTCGTGCAGCAGCAGGCCGACGAAACCGCGCCCGATGTTGCCGGCGCCGAAGTGGACGGCCTTCATGCGTTGACGGACCCGGAGAGGGCCTCGTAGAGCTCATCGGGGGAGGAGGCGGCCTTGAGGCGCGCGACGTCGTCCTCCTCGGAGAAGAGGATGGCGATCTGCGACAGGATCTCGAGGTGCTCGTCGCCCTTGCCGGCGATGCCGACGACGAAGGTCACCGGCTCGCCGCCCCAGTCGACGCCGCCGTCGTAGCGGACGACCGACAGACCCGAGGTGAGGATGGCCTGCTTGGTCTCGTTGGTGCCGTGGGGGATCGCGAGCTCGTTGCCCATGTACGTCGACACGGTCTCTTCACGCTGCTGCATGGCGGAGAAGTACTCGGCGGTGACCGAGCCCGCGGCCTGCAGCAGGTCGGCGGCCTCTTTCATCGCCTCCTCGCGGCTGGCGCTCCCGGGGTGGATGCGGACGGATTCGATGCGGAGGACGTCTGACATGGTTCTCGCCTTTCTCGTCGTGCTGTCCAGCCTTGCAAATGACGGGCCGGACGGGAAGGCGGAGGGGCCGGGCTTGCGCGCCGGCCCCTCCGTGGTAGGTGTTACTTCGCGTCGTGCTGCGCGCGGACCATCTCCACGACCTCGTCGTACTTCGGCGAGTTCATGAAGTTGTCGACCGACACGTGCACCGAGTCGGGCGACTGCGCCTTCGCGCGGTCGGTGAGCTGGTTCTGCGTGATGACCAGGTCGGCCGAGCCGTCGAGGTTCGCGATCGCCTGGTTGGTGACCGTGACCCCGTCGAGGCCCGCCTTCTTGATCTTGTTGCGCAGGACGCTCGCGCCCATCGCCGACGAGCCCATACCGGCGTCGCAGGCGAACACGATGTTGTTCAACTGCTTCGTGGCGACACCGCCGCCGAGTCCGCCGAGAGCGCCGTCGACGTCGCGGTCGGCCGCCTCGGTCGTGCCGGCGCCGGTCGTACCGGCAGCTCGCGTGCGCAGGGCGCCGAGGGTCGACGACTCCTTGCCCTTGTTGGCGGCGGTCTGGTCGATCGCTGCCGCGAAGCTGTCGCCTTCGGCCTCCTGGTCGCGCTTGCGCGAGGCGCGCAGGATGACGCCCGCCACGAGGAAGGTAACGACGGCGGCGACGACCACCGACAGGTAGACCACGAGGAGGTTGGCGGGGCCTGCGCCGATGGCGGCGACGGTGACGGCGATGATGCTGCCGGGCGCGGCCGGGAAGGCCAGGCCACCCTGGAAGATCATGTTCGTGGCGACACCCGAGGCGCCACCGGCGATCAGGGCGAGGATCGTCATGGGCTTGGCGAGGGCGTACGGGAAGTAGATCTCGTGGATGCCACCGAGGAACTGGATGATGATCGCGCCGGGAGCCGAGGCCTTCGCCGCACCCACACCGAAGAAGGTGAAGGCGAGGAGGAGACCCAGGCCGGGGCCGGGGTTGGCCTCGATGAGGAACAGGATCGACTTGCCGCTCTCCGCGGCCTGCTCGATGCCGAGCGGGGTGAACACGCCGTGGTTGATGGCGTTGTTGAGGAACAGCACCTTGGCCGGCTCGACGATGATCGACAGCACCGGGAGCAGGTTGAACTGCACGAGGAACGCCACGATGCTGCCGAGGACGGCGCTGATGCCGAGGAACACCGGACCGAAGGCGAAGAAGCCGACGATCGCGAGGACCATGCCGAGGATGCCGGCGGAGAAGTTGTTCACGAGCATCTCGAAGCCGGGGCGGATCTTGCCGTCCCACAGCCGGTCCATCTGCTTGGTGATCCAGGCCGCGAGCGGGCCCATGATCATCGCGCCGAGGAACATCGGGATGTTCGTGCCGACGATGACACCCATCACGGCGATCGTCGCCACGACGCCACCGCGGGCACCGTAGACGATGCGTCCACCGGTGTTGGCGATGAGCAGCGGCAGCAGGTACGTGATCATGACGCTGACGAGGCCCACGTAGCCCTGGTAGGTGGTGCCGTCCTCGGTCGCGGTGAGCGCGGTCATGGCGCCGGGCCACTGGATGATTGCGGCGTCACCGCCGCCGCCGAGGATCTCGGCGACCGGCGACCAGTGCCAGCCGAAGGGGCTGTTGGCGCCGAAGAAGCCGGCGGGGATGAAGAGCATGGTGATGAAACCCCATGCGATGAATGCCGCGATGTTCGGCATGATCATGCCGGAGAGGAACGTCCCGAATCGCTGTACGGCGATCCGTGCTCCTCCCGGCTTCTTGGTGGCTGACGTCGTCGTCATTGCTGTGTCTCCTTGACTAGCGGTGCGGCAGGGCCGCGGTTGGGGTGGGCGGCTTACACCGCGACGGGGGTCGAGGAGGCGGCCTGGGCCGCCTCACGGGCTGAGGCCGCGTCATCGGCGGCCAGGGCTGCCTCGGCGATGCGGCGGGCATCGTCGAGAGTGTGGGTGAGCAGGCTCGCGCGCACGTCGGCGAGGGCCGTGGGGGCCATCGACAGGGTGGTGGCGCCGAGGCCGACGAGCACGACGGCGAGCAGCGGGTCGGCCGCGGCCTCGCCGCAGATGCCGACGGGCTTGTCGTTCGCGCGGCCCGCCGCCCCGACCTCGCGGATGAGGCGGAGGACGGCCGGATGCCACGGGTCCTGGAACGACGCGACCGAACCGAGCAGACGGTCGGCGGCGAGGGTGTACTGCGTCAGGTCGTTGGTGCCGATCGAGGCGAAGTCCGCGATCTGCAGGATGCGGTCGGCCAGCAGCGCCGAGGACGGCACCTCGACCATCACGCCGGTGGTCTTCAGGCCGTAGTCCTTCGCCAGATCCGTGAAGTAGCGGGTCTCCTCGACCGTCGACACCATGGGCGCCATGACCCACAGGTCGGCGGGGCCGGCCTCGGACGCCCGCGTCGCGGCATCCGCTTCGGCCAGGGCCGTCAGCTGCTCGCGCAGGATGTCCTCGCTCGCACGCAGGGCGCGGAGGCCGCGGAGGCCCAACGCGGGGTTCTCTTCGTGCGCGTCGTTGAGGAAGGGGAGGGGCTTGTCGGCGCCGGCGTCGAGCACGCGCACGACGACCTTCTTGCCGGGGAAGGCGGCGAGCAGCTCGGTGTACGCCGCGCGCTGCTCCTCGACCGTGGGGGCCGAGCTCGAGCTCAGGAACAGGAACTCGGTGCGGAACAGGCCCACGCCCTCGGCGCCCAGCTCGACGGCCTCCGACGCGCCACCCGGCTTGCCGAGGTTCGCCAGCAGCGGCACCTTCGTCCCGTCGGCGAGGGCGCCGTCGGTGATCGGGGCGGATGCCGCGGCGGCTCGAGAGGCGGCACGGGTGAGCGCGCGCGCCTTCTCGTCGTCGGTCGGGTCGACGGTGACCACGCCCGCGGCGGCGTCCACGATGACGGACTGCCCGTCGACGAGGTCTTTGGCGCCGCTCGCGCCCACGACGGCGACGATCGACTTCTCGCGAGCGAGGATCGCGGTGTGCGAGGTCGGTCCGCCCTCGGTGGTGACCAGGGCCAGCACCTTGTCGAGGTCGAGCAGCGCGGTGTCGGCGGGGGCGAGGTCTTTCGCGACCAGCACGAACGGGTGACCGGGATCGGGGATGCCGGGGGCGGCGACGCCGCGGAGACGGGCGATCACGCGCTGGGCGACATCGTCGAGGTCGGCGGCGCGCTCGCCGAGGTAGCCGCCCAGGGCGACCAGCTGCTCGCGGAAGGAGGCGAAGGCGTCGTGCACGGCGAACTCGCCGGTCTTGCCGCTCGCGAGGCGGCTGTCGACCTCGGCTTCGAGGGTCGGGTCTTCGGCGATCATCGCCTGCGCTTCGAGCACGTCGCGCGCGGCGCCGCCGGCCTGGGCCCCGCGGGCCTCGAGCTCACGGGCGACGGCGGCGACGGCCTCGCGCACGCGCGCCGTCTCGGCGTCGACCGAGAGGTCGCTCTTGGCGTCCTTCGGCGCGGGCAGGGGCTCCGCCATGCGCGCGATGGGTCCCTGGGCGACGCCCAGTCCGATTCCGACTCCACGGAGTTCCGTCATGTTCCTGTGCTTCCTTTACTCGGCGTCGTGGTCGGTGGTCAGCAGTTCGCTGAGGCGATCGATCGTGGCTTCGGCGTTCGCGCCGTCGGCGGTGAGGGTGACGTAGTCGCCGTACTCCAGGCCCAGGGCGATGATGCCGAGGATGCTGGCCGCGTTGATCGGCTTGCCCGCGTCCTTCGCGATGGTCACGGGGATGCCGGACTCCTTCGCCGCCTGCGCGAAGAGCTTCGCCGGACGGGCGTGCAGGCCGTGCGACGATCCGATGCGGACGGTGCGGGTCAGGTGCGGCATGGGGTCCTTTCCGTCGATCTCAGATCGTGTCCGCGGGCTGGCGGACGCGCAGCGCCTCTTCGACCAGGGCGAGGGTTCGGGTGCCGGTGACGTCGGCGAAGACGTCGTCGGGGAGCAGGACGACGGTGACGCTCCGAGCCGCGGCGGCGTCTCGGATGCGGTCGATGTCGGCCGCGAGGTGGGGCCCCACGAGCACGATGTCGGCGGTGTCGAGGTCGATCGGCAGGGAGCGCGACGTTCCCGCCGACGCGGAGTGGTCGAGTCCGCGTTCGAGTGCAGCACGGCGCACGCGCTGCGCGACGAACGTGCTTGACGCACCCGCTCCACACACCACGAGGATCCTCATCGACCGGCCTTTCTCCCTCATGATTGTCCGCACCTCGTTCCCAGCCGACAACCAGGTTCGTTTCCCACCCCCCGGAACATGGATGCCGCGCCTTCCCGCGCGAGGTGCGGGAGGTGCTCCTATTCGGTGTTGCTAAGTACTGGTAGTCAGCGTTACTCTCTAGTGGTAGTCAGTGACAGGGGGTAGCAGATGGGCAAGCAGGACACCGAGATGCTCAAGGGCGTCCTGGAGGGCGTCGTCCTCGCCGTGCTCGCGGGGCGACCAGCCTACGGGTACGAGATCACCGCAGACCTGCGTGAGCGCGGGTTCGCCGACCTCGCCGAGGGCACGATCTACGCGATCCTCGTGCGCATCGAGCAGCGCGGTCTCGTCGACGTCGAGAAGGTGCCGTCCGAGAAGGGCCCGCCGCGCAAGGTCTTCGCGCTCAATGACGACGGGCGGGCACAGCTCGCCGAATTCTGGACCACCTGGAGCACGCTCGCCGACAGGCTCGAAGCGCTCCGCGAGAAGGAGAAGTGACATGGCCTGGTACGAGAAGATCATCGGCGACCTGAGCGCCAAGAAGCAGTGGCGCGAATACCGCCAGCGTGTGCACGCCCTGCCCGAGCCGTACCGGCGGACGGCCGCGGCTCTCGAGCGCTACCTGCTCAACCTCGGGCCCACCGAGAACACCGAGGGCCTCATCCGCATGGTGAGCGACCTCGCCGACCTGCTCGAGCAGGGGGCGGCGGATCGGACGCCCGTTCGCGACCTCGTCGGGGAGGACCCCGTCGTCTTCGCCGAGGAGTTCATGGCCAACTACGGCGACGGCAGCTGGATCGGCCGCGAACGGGCACGTCTCACGCGTGCCATCGATGAGGCGGCCCGCCAGCAGGGCTGACCCGCCACGCCCGCACGCGCTCCGACACCCGGTCGGTCGGAGGCGATGGTCTCGTGCGCCCTTCGGCCGGTCGAATCGGAAGGAACATCCATGCCTGTCATCGAGACGGCCCCTGCGATCCGCGTACGGGGGCTCGCGAAATCGTACGGCGACGTGCACGTCCTGAGAGGCGTCGACCTCGACGTCGCGCGCGGCACGATCGTCGCCCTGCTCGGCTCCAACGGCGCCGGCAAGACCACCGCGGTCCGCATCCTGTCGACCCTCCTGGCCGCCGATGCGGGAGCCGCCGAGGTCGACGGCATCGATGTCGCGACCGACGGGGCGCGCCTACGCGCCGCGATCAGCCTGACGGGGCAGTTCGCCGCCGTCGACGAGGTGCTCACCGGACGCGAGAACCTCGCGCTGGTCGCCCGCCTCCGACACCTCGCCCAGCCGCGCCGCGTCGCCGACGAGATGCTCGCGCGGTTCTCGTTGACGGATGCCGGTGGGCGCACGGCATCCACGTACTCCGGCGGCATGCGGCGTCGGCTCGACATCGCGATGAGCCTCGTCGGGAATCCGTCGGTCGTCTTCCTCGACGAGCCCACCACCGGACTCGACCCGCACGCGCGCAACGAGGTGTGGGATGCCGTCCGCGCGCTCGCCGCGGCCGGCACCACCGTCCTGCTGACCACGCAGTACCTCGAGGAGGCCGAGCACCTCGCCGATCGCATGGCGATCCTGCACGAGGGGCGCATCATCGCCGAGGGCACCCTCGCCGAACTCCGCGCGATGTTCCCCGCCACCACGCGCGAGTACGTCGAGAAGCAGCCCAGCCTCGAAGAGATCTTTCTCGCCATCGTCGGTCCGACCGGCACGACCGAAGCCGCGAGATCATGACCACCCACGCCCTCGCCGACACGGCGGTGCTCACCGGCCGGTCGCTGCGGCACGTCCTGCGCAGCCCCGACACCATCGTGACCACGGCGATCATGCCGATCGCGATGATGCTGCTCTTCGTCTTCGTCTTCGGCGGCGCGATCGACACCGGGGGCACCGCCTACGTCGACTACCTGCTGCCCGGCATCCTGCTGGTGACCGTGGCATCCGGAATCGCCTACACCGCCTACCGACTGTTCCTCGACCTGAAGGGCGGCATCGTCGACCGGTTCCGCTCCATGCCGATCGCGGCCTCCAGCGTGCTGTGGGGCCACGTGCTCACCTCGCTCATCGCGAACGCGGCATCCCTGTCGCTCGTCGTGGGCGTCGCGCTGCTGCTGGGGTTCCGCTCGGGGGCATCGGTTGCCGCGTGGCTCGGGGTGGCCGGCATCCTGATGCTCTGCACCCTGGCCCTGACGTGGATCGCGGTCATCGCGGGACTCGCGGCGAAGACGATCGACGGTGCGAGTGCCTTCAGCTACCCGCTG
This sequence comes from uncultured Microbacterium sp., assembly GCF_963521695.1. Lineage (GTDB taxonomy): Bacteria > Actinomycetota > Actinomycetes > Actinomycetales > Microbacteriaceae > Microbacterium. The sequence goes on from NZ_CAUQWC010000166.1 coordinate 7,522, forward strand.
ATCTTCCTGCCGTTCGTCAGCTCGGCGTTCGTGCCCACCGACACGATGCCCGGTCCGGTGCGGTGGTTCGCCGAGAATCAGCCCGTCACCTCGATCGTCGACACCATCCGCGCGCTGCTGTCGCAGCAGCCCGTCGGGGGCCAGATCTGGATCGCGTCGGCGTGGTGCGTCGCGATCCTCGTCGTCGCAATGGCCGTCGCGATCGCTCTGTTCCGGCGCACCGCGCGGTGAGGTGCTGCGCACGCGCGAGCGCGACGGTCTCGTTCCGTGCCGCGGGCGCGTGCGGTGGCGACGACGGTCGCGTCCTGTGGCGCGGTCGCGCAGACGACGGTCTCGTTCCGCGGCGCGGTCGCGCAGACGACGGTCTCGTCC
>NZ_CAUQWC010000167.1:0-7829 GCF_963521695.1 uncultured Microbacterium sp.
GGGTATCGGGGGCGGCCGCGACGATCGCGATCGGGTCGCTCACGCGCGCAGCGGCGGCGAGCAGGCCCGGCGCCGTCGCCGCGAGCGCGCCGCTCGGAAGCACCTCGAGCAGGACCAGTGTGACGCTCATCACGCGACCCCCTCGGCCACGAGGAAGGCGGCGAGCTTCTCGCCGGCATCTCCCTCGTCGACGATCTTCGTGCCCGCCGTGCGCGGGGGCCGCTCGGCGACGGCCAGCATGATGTAGCGAGCGGTGGCCGGGTCGTCGGGTTCGATGCCGAGAGCCGTGGCATCCACGGTCTCGTACGGCTTCTTCTTCGCGGCCATGATGCCCTTGAACGTCGTGAACCGCCCCTCGGGCAGCGCCTCGGTGATCGAGACCACCGCGGGAAGCGCGGACGTGACCCGCATCGTGCCCGCATCGCTCACGCGCTCCCCCGACACCGCGCCGTCGGACAGCTCGAGGGCCGCGAGCCCGGTCACCTGCGGCACACCGAGCAGTTCGGCGACCATCGCGGCGATGACGCCTCCGCCTCCGTCGGTCGAGAGGTTGCCCGCGATCACGAGGTCGTAGTCGGCGCGCCGCACGGCGGCCGCGAGCACTTCTGCGGTCAGCAGCAGGTCGGCCCCGCGCAGGGCGTCATCGACGATGTGCACGGCCGAGGTCGCCCCCATCGCGAGCGCCTTGCGGATCGTCGCCGTGGCCGACGCGGGTGCCATCGACACCACAGTCACCTCGGTACCCGGATGCGCGTCGGCGTGAGCGAGGGCGACCTCGACCGCACGCTCGTTTATCTCGTCGAGCACGGGCGACGATGCGGCGCGATCGGCGAGCCCGGTCTCGAGGTCGAGTCGACGCTCACCCCACGTGTCGGGCACTTCTTTGATCAGGACCACGATCTTCATCGATGCGTCTCCTCGGTCGGGGGAAGGGATGCCACGGCGGCGGCGCCGCGGCGGGGTTCGGGGCGCGGAGGCTTCGACATGCTCGGCCACCACTGGGTGCCGCGCTCCCGCTTTGCGCGCCAGGTCCCCAAACTCGTCGAAGGGGCCGGACCTCGCCGCGAGGGGCGCGGAGGCTTCGACATGCTCAGCCACCGCCGGGTGCCGCGCTCCCGCTCCGCGCGCCGGGTCTCTGAGCTCGTCGGAGGGAGCGGACCTCGCCGCCGGGCACGGGCGGCGCGCGAGCGGTACCGTGAGTCCGGAGGAGGACCGATGACGCGACGACTGCCGGTCGACCCGATCGCCGAGGCCAAGCGCCAGTGGCTGGCGCACGGGTGGGACGACGCCGCCGACGGCATGACGGTCGTGACCTCGGTGATCCGGGCGCACCAGTTGCTCATGGCATCCATCGACCGTGCGCTCAGACCGTGCGACCTGTCGTTCTCGCGCTTCGAGATGCTGCGGCTGCTCGCCTTCACCCGCGAGGGAAGGATGCCGATGGCCAGCGCCATCACGCGATTGCAGGTGCATCCCACCAGCGTCACGAACACCGTCGAGCGCCTGGCCCGCGACGGGCTGATCTCGCGCGAACCGCATCCCACCGATGGTCGTGCGGCGCTGCTCGTGTTGAGCGACGCCGGTCGCCGCCGGGTCGACGAGGCGACCGAGGCGTTGAACGCGGTGTTCGCCGATCTGGGCCTCGACGACGACGACGCGACCGCGCTCGTGCGCATCATCGCGCGCTTCCGCAAGGGTGCCGGCGACTTCGCCGACCCGGCACCCGTTCCCGACCCGCTCTGACGCCGGAGAGCACCCGGACCGCACGACGGCCTCCCGCGACGGGCACGAACGCCCGCCGCGGGATCACGCCGCGCCGAGCCGTTCATCGGTGCGTGAAGGACGGCGGACGCTTCTCGCGGAACGCCGCCATCCCCTCTTTCTGGTCGGCGGTGTCGAAGAGGGCGGCGAACGCCTGCCGCTCGAAGCGCACACCCTCGGCGAGGGTCGACTCCAGTGCCACGTCGAGCGCCGCCTTCGCCGCGTACAGCGCGGGCAGGGGCTTCTCGGCGATCGTGCGAGCGACGGCCTCGGCCTCGTCGAGCAGCTCGGCGGCCGGGACGACGCGCGACACCAACCCCGCGCGCTCGGCTTCGGCGGCGTCGATCATGCGGCCGGTGAGAACGAGTTCGGCGGCCTTGTAGTACCCGAGGGCGCGTACGAGCCGCTGGGTGCCGCCCATGCCGGGGATGACACCCAGCTGCACCTCGGGCTGACCGAACTTCGCGCGGTCGGACGCCAGGATCACGTCGCACATGAGGGCGAGCTCGCAGCCACCGCCCAACGCGTATCCCGACACCGCAGCGATCACGGGCGTGCGCACGGCGGCGAAACGCGCCCAGGCGCCGAAGTGGTCGGTGAGCGTCATGTCGAGACCCGACTTCTGCTCCATCTCTTTGATGTCGGCGCCGGCGGCGAACGCCTTCTCACTGCCGGTGACCACGATCGCCCCGACACCGGTGTCGGCGTCGAAGGCCTCGGCGGCCGCGACCACCTCGCGCATCGTGTGGGTGTTGAGGGCGTTCAGCGCCTCGGGGCGGTCGAGCGTGATCCACCCGACGCGGCCCCGCTGCTCGACGCGGATGGTCTGGTGCTCGGCATCGTGCTCCGTCATGGTGACTCCCGTCGTCTCAGGTCTCGGGCGGTGCAGACAGTGCCGCCCCCGCATGTTCGCACGCACCGCCGATATCGATCGAGGGGGTTCCCGCCGGCAGCCTCGAGGGGTTCGGGGCGCCGACGGAGACCCGGACGGGTGTGGGGCGCGATCGGCACTTCGGGGCGCAAGACACCCGCCCCACACAGCAAGACCCGCCCCACACCGCCTGGGACCCGAACCGCGGCACCCGCACCGCGCACCGCGCGCTCACGCGGCGAGAACGCTCCGGCCGACGATCAGCCGCATGATCTCGTTCGTGCCCTCGAGGATCTGGTGCACCCTTAGGTCGCGCACGACCTTCTCTATGCCGTAGTCCTGCAGATACCCGTAGCCGCCGTGCAGCTGCAGCGACTCGTTGGCGACGCGGAAGCCGACGTCGGTCGCGAAGCGCTTCGCCATCGCGCAGCGGGTGGCGGTGTCGGGCGCCCCCGAGTCGAGAGCGAGGGCCGCGTCGCGCACGAGGAGCCGCGCAGCTTCGAGCTCAGTGGCCATGTCGGCCACGGCGAACACCACCGACTGCTTCTCAGCGAGCGGCTCGCCGAACGTGAAGCGCTCGTGCACGTAGGCGACGGCGCGGTCCAGCGCCCAGCGCGCTCCGCCGAGGGAGCAGGTCGCGATGTTGAGACGCCCGCCGTTCAGCGCGGTCATGGCGATCGAGAAGCCGCGGCCCTCGCCGCCGAGGAGGTTCTCGGCCGGCACGCGCACCTCGTCGAGCACGACGGCCCGCGTGGGCTGCGCGTTCCAGCCCATCTTCTTCTCGTTCGGCCCGAACGACAGGCCCTCGGCATCGGCGGGCACGAGGAACGCGCTGATCCCGCGCGCCCCCGGTTCGCCCGTCCGCGCCATGACGACGTAGACGGATGCCTCGCCGGCACCCGAGATGAACTGCTTCACGCCGGTGAGCACGTAGGTGTCGCCGTGACGGATCGCGGAGGTCGTGATAGCCGCGGCATCCGATCCCGCGCCCGGTTCGGTCAGGCAATAGGCGCCGAGATCCTCCATCGCGACGAGACCGGGAAGCCAGCGCTCGCGCTGGGCTGCGCTGCCGTAGGCGTCGATCATCCAGGCCACCATGTTGTGGATCGTGATGTAGGCCGTCACGGTGGGGTCGCCGTAGGCGAGCTCATCGAAGATCGCGACCGCATCGGCTCGTGTCAGCCCGGCGCCGCCGACGTCTTCTTTGACGTAGACGCCGCCGAGGCCCAGCTCCCCCGCGCGGCGGAGGACGTCGCGGGGGAAGTGCTTCTCGGCATCCCATTCGAGGGTGTGCGGGGCGAGTTCGGTCGCGGCGAAATCGCGGACGGCGTCGAGGATGGCGGCGCGTTCGTCGGCCGAGAGGGTTCCGGCGGACGGAGCATCGAGCGCGGGAGCAGGGGTGGTGTCCATGCGGCTCTCCTTCGTGAGGGCGACGGCGTCGTCGCATCTCTGAGATTACCTGGACGTCCTACTAATTAATAGGGGTAGCGAGCAGACCCGCGCGATGAGCGCCCGAGAAACGCCGTGCCGTGCAGGAAAAGCGACGAGGCGTTTCTTGCGCGCGAAGGCGTTTCTCACGCGACCGGGGCCAGATCTACCGGGGCCGCGACCCCTCGCGGCGAGCGGGATGCGGGGCGAGCGGGCGCCCCGTTCGTTCCCCGTTCACCCGGGCGTCACCCCCTCCAGGCAAAATCCACAAGATCGCGCCGCCCGCGCGGATCGCATCCCCCACCCGAATCCGAGGACACAGCCATGCCTTCGACCTTCCTCCGCCGCGCCGCCGCGTTCACCGCGACGACCGCGGCGGTGTGCGCGCTCGCCCTGTCGAGCGCCACCGCGGCATCCGCCGCGATCGTCCCCCAGCCCGTGCGCGACGCCCCCTCGGACAGCGCGGTGAGCCTGCGCCCGCTCGGCACCTACGAGACCGGCGTCTTCGACCAGTCGGCCGCCGAGATCGTGCACGCCTACAAGAGCCGCCTGTTCGTCGTGAACGCGCAGGCCGGCGCTGTCGACGTGCTCGACAACCGCAACCCCGCTGCCCCGACGAAGCTGTACTCGATCGCCGGCACGGGCGTTGCCAACTCCCTCGCCGTCCGCGCCGACGGCCTCGGCGTCATCGCTCTCGAAGACGCCGATAAGACCGCGCCCGGCCGCCTGGTGTTCTTCGACGCGGATGCCGCTGCGCCCACGGTCCTGGGCACCGTCACCGTGGGCGCCCTGCCCGACATGGTGACGATCTCCGAAGACGGCACCTCCGCGGTCGTCGCCAACGAGGGCGAGCCCGCCGATGACTTCTCGGTCGACCCCGAGGGTTCGGTCGCCGTGATCGCCCTGCCCGCCGGAAAAGCCGCCCCGACCCAGGATGCCGTGCGCACCGCCGGCTTCGGAGCGTTCGAGCAGGGCGGCTCGATGACCCTCGACCCCGCCGTGCGCGTGTTCGGACCCGACGTCGCCGCCCCCGACCAGGGCAGCACGCCGCTCACCGCGAACCGCGTGAGCCGCAACCTCGAGCCGGAGTACATCGCCGTCGCGGGAGGCACCGCCTATGTGACGCTGCAGGAGGCCAACGCGTTCGCCATCGTCGACCTGGCCTCCGCAGCCGTCACCGCGGTTCATCCGCTGGGGGTCAAGCCGTACTACTCCGGCGTCACGCTCGACGCCAGCGACCGCGATCCTCAGGGCGCACCGACGTACAACCAGTCGAGCTACTACGACCTTTACGGCATGTACATGCCCGACGGCATCCAGGCCTACGAGGTGAACGGCGAAACGTACCTCGTCACCGCCAACGAGGGCGACGGACGCGAGTGGGGCGACTACACCGACACCGCCCGTGTCAGTGACCTCGGAGAGGACGGTCTCGCACCGATCTGCGAGAACGCCGCCGTCGGAACTCACCTCGACGACGCCGAACTCGGTCGTCTCAACATCGCCACCGACATGGGCCTCAACGCTGACGGTACCTGCTACAACAGCCTCTACACCTTCGGTGGCCGCGGCTTCTCGGTGTGGGACACCGACGGCAACCGGATGTTCGACTCCAACGCGGACTTCGAGCGCATCACGCACGACGCGAACCCCGACTTCTTCAACTCGAACCACTCCGAGTCCAACCTCGAGGGCCGCAGCGACGACAAGGGCCCCGAGCCCGAGAGCCTCGACATCGGTCGGATCGACGGGCGCACCTACGCGTTCATCGGTCTGGAGCGCGTCGGCGGCGTGATGACCTACGACATCACCGACCCCGAGAACGCGACGTACGCCGGGTACGTCAACAACCGCGACTTCTCGGTCTCGGTGGAAGACGAGCTGACCGGTGACGAGGCGGCCGACCGCGCGCTGTTGTCGCAGGCCGGCGACCTCGGTCCGGAAGGCGTGGAGTTCATCCCCGCCGAGAGCTCGCCCACCGGGCGTCCGCTCGTCGCGGTGGGCAACGAGGTCTCGGGGACGACGACGGTCTTCGCGGTCGACGACCCCACCGTGAAGAACATCGACATCCTCACGATCAACGACTTCCACGGTCGTCTCGAGGCCACACAGGGTGAGGCCGGGGCCGCCGTCATCGCCGGTGCGGTGAAGGCCAAGGAGGCCGCGAACCCGAACACGCTGTTCGTCTCGGCCGGCGACAACATCGGCGCGTCGACCTTCACCTCGCTCATCCAGGACGACCTGCCGACCATCGACACCCTGAAGGCCTCGGGCCTCGACATCTCGGCCGTCGGCAACCACGAGTTCGACCGCGGCTTCGCCGACCTCACCACCCGTGTGCTCCCCGAGTACGGCGGCGGGGAGTTCGGACTCGGCGCGAACGTCTACAAGAAGGGCACGAAGGAGCCCGTGCTCGACGAGTACGCGATCAAGGAGGTCGACGGCGTCCGCGTGGCATTCATCGGTACCGTCACCCCCGACACCGCCACGATGGTCGACCCGGCCGGCATCGCGGATCTCGACTTCGGCGACCAGGTCGAAGCCGCCAACCGCGTGGCCGACGAGATCACGGCCGGTGACCTCGCCGACGCGATCGTGCTGCTGACGCACTCGGGCGCGGCCACCTCGAACGACTGCGCGGCCATCGTCGCCGACCAGGCCGGGTTCGGCGATCTCGCCGTCAACGCCTCTCCGGAGATCGACGCCATCGTCTCGGCCCACACGCACCAGACGTACGCGTGCCAGCTGCCGGTGGCTGGCACCGACCGCACCCGCCCGGTGATCCAGGCGTCGGAGTACGGCAAGGCGATGGGTCAGCTCACGCTCACGTGGGACATCGGCACCGACTCGCTGGCATCCGTCTCGGGTTCCACGTTCCCCCTCGTCGGCGCCTACGCCCCCGATGCCGCCATCGCGGAGAAGGTCGCCGGATACGTGGCCGAGGCCGACGTCATCGGCGCGCAGCCGGTGGGCGAGATCACCGGTGACATCCTGCGCGGCGGAACGCCCCCGGGCAACGACCGCGGCGTCGAGTCGTCGATGGGCAACTGGGTCGCCGACGTCTACCTGTGGGCGACATCGGAGAACCCCGAGTTCGCCGGAACCCCGGCCCAGATCGCGCTCATGAACCCGGGCGGCCTCCGCGCCGACCTGTTGAAGGGCGACGACGGCGTGGTGACGTACAAAGAAGCAGCGCTCGTGCAGCCCTTCGCCAACACTCTGGTGACGGTGACCCTCACCGGCGACCAGATCCGCGGCATCCTGAACGAGCAGTGGAAAGCCACGGGCGATCGCCCGAAGCTGCACCTGGGCGTCTCGGACGGGTTCACCTACGAGTACCGGCAGGATGCCGTCAACGCGCGCGTGGGCAGCGTCGTCTCGATGTCGTACCAGGGAGAGCCGATCGCGGCGACCGACACCTTCACGGTCGTGACGAACTCGTTCCTCGCGAACGGCGGAGACGGCTTCGCGACCTTCGCGAAGGGCACCGACCGCACCGACACCGGGCAGGTCGATCTCGACGCGACGCTGGAGTACTTCACGGCGACCTCGCCGGTCGACCCGGCCCCGCTCGGTCGGGCGATCCTCGCGACCGCCGAGATCCCGGGCGGTGGCTCGAACGGAGGCGCGGGCGGGGGCTCCGCGCAGCCGGGCAGCGGATCGGGTCAGCCGGGCTCGGGCCAGGCTGCGGGCACTCGCCCCGGTAGCGGCCTCGCCGTCACCGGTGCCGAGCTGCCGTGGGGTATCGCCCTCGCGGGCGGGTTCCTCG
>NZ_CAUQWC010000168.1:0-7799 GCF_963521695.1 uncultured Microbacterium sp.
GATCTGCTCGACGTCGCCGGATGCCGTGGCCGCGTCGACGGCGGCTTCCGCCTCGCGCAGCGCCGCGGTGTATCCCCCCTCGTCGACGTCGACGGCGGGTGTCGTGGTGGTGGTCATGGTGCGCCTTTCTGCAGCGGGGCGGGCGGGTGATGCCAGAGGGTGACGAAATGGGGTGATGCGGCGGGGTGACGCCCGGGGTGACGGGGACCGGCGGATGCCGGTCCCCGTCCGGTTGATCAGGCCAGGCCCGCGGCTTCGGCGGGAGTGGTGTCGCCGGTGACGATCTGCTCGACCGGGGAGAGGGTGTATCCCCACGCGGCGAGCTGGCGGAAGAACGCGGCGGCGCGCTCGTCGCCGCGTCGCCACGACTCCTTGCTGGTGCCTGCCTCGGCACCGGCGAGAACGACCGCGAGGGCCACCAGGCGGGCCTTGCCGGGGTTGGCCTCCACCAACTCGGCCAGGCCGTCCATGCGGTAGCCGGAGGGCCGCTCGACGGCGAGGAACGTGTGCGCGAGGTCGTTGCCGCCCGACATCGCGGACGACACTGAGAATCGGTGAGCGGTCAGGCCCAGCGCGATCACCCGGTCAGCGTCCTTCGGCAGGGTCTTGCGGGAGAGGAACGTCGCGAGCCATTCGCGGCGCACCGTCTCGGCGGCGGCCCACGCCTTGTTGTTGGCAATGAGCGCCTTACGCTCGGCGGACTTTTCGACGCGCTCTTCCTCGATCTGCTCCGCCGTCAGCGGCTCGGCAGGGGTGCCGGGTGCGCCCCAGGCGTAGGTGAAGCCCGCATCGGTGGGGTTCTGAACGAAGTAGGTCACGTCAATCTCGCCGCGCCAGTTCGTGTCGATGAGCGCGCCGCGCTCCGCGACGGTGGCGATGTGCTCGGCGGTGACCTGTTCCCCGTCCGCGGTGTGGAGCTTGCGGAGGATCACCCACGGGCTTTCCTCCCCGTACGCCTCGCCACGGGTGAGCACCTGGGAGCCGTTCGCGGTCAGCTCCTGCTCGACGGCGGCGAGGCGGGCCTTTTCCGCGGCGTCGTCGCGGAGGCTCTGCGCGGTGTGCTCGAACTGGGTCGGGTCGGTGGTGGCGACTTCGATCAGGTGCGCGCGGGCGTCGGCGTCGTCTTCGAACTCCAACAGGACCGCGGCCTGGTCGAGCGTCAGTTCGTGCTCGTGGAGAGCGGAGGTGACGGTGGCGGACTCCGCGACGGCGAGGCCCTTTTTCACCGTGTCGGTCGTGGTGCCGGTGCGCTTGGCGATCTGTGCGGCGCTGATGCCCTCGAACGCCAGTTGCGCCCAGGCTGCGGTGCGATCCGCGGTGCTGAGGTCGGCGCGCTGGTCGTTTTCGATGATCTGCTGAATGATCCGGTCCGCGGTGGTGTCGTCGCCCTCCACGACGTAGACGGGGACGGTGGTCACCTCGGCCTCGCGGGCGGCGAGGGTGCGACGCTGACCGGCGCGGACGATGACGTTTCCGTGCTCGTCGCGGCGGGCGAGGATCGGGGTGATGACGCCGTTCTCGCGGATCGACGCGATGAAATCCTTCGTCACGGGGGCGCTGGTGCGCACGTTCGCCTCGATGACGAGGGTGGTCGGGTCGATGTGCTCGATGGTCCCGGTTCCGGTGGTGATGCTCACGATGGTTTCTCCTTGATCGGTGTGTGATCATGAAGGCGACGGGTCCCGTGGTACTTGCACTACTACGGGGCTTTTGTCGTCTTCCAGATCGTTTTTCTTTGCCTCTCCGGCGAGTGAAAACCCACTGAGTGGAGGCGGCGGAGTGACGCCGATCCCGGGCGAAATAAGCCCGTAGGGCGCGTCCGGGATCGGTGGCACGCAGCCGATGGAGCGAAGTAGGTTGAAACCGCGGAGAGGTGAAGAGAACGGGGAAATCGGGCCGCGTAGCGGCTCCTGCCGGCGGTGCTCCGTCACCGCTGCGCGGGCGGAGCTCGCGCCCCGCCGAAGGCGGAACACCGGGGAGCGCGAGGGGGTCACCCCTCGTGGCCGGCCCGTCGGCCCTCCCGCTCAAGGCACCAATGTCTGCGCCGAGTGCGAAGAGCACCGATGCGGGCGCTCGGCGTGGAACATGTTTTGCGTGGCGCCGAGAAGGTCTATGGGCTGGGACTGGGAATTGCCGCCCGTTCTTGCCCCACAATCGTGCTGTGGAGAAGCACCAGAGCAGCAGCGTCGACAGCCCGGGCCCTACGGTCAAGAAGGTCCGGTGGTGGAGTCGGTCTGGGGTGCGCATCACTGCTGGTGTGGTTCTCTATGTCATCGTCGGTGGCATTGTTCTCCTCACAGTCCCTGACCTCCTGCTGAGAAACTGGTTTCCAGAGCTCACTGCTCAGCGACGCGCCGCATTCCTCGGGCCGGCGACAACCACCGTTCTGTTCGCACTCGGCGGGACCATCGCGCTAGTCGGCGTTGGCCTCAGCCTCTCTCGTCACCGACAGGAGCTTGAAGCAGCGGAGCGCGACCGTGAACGGCTTCACGACGATCGGGAACGAGAGCGGGCGCGACGCGACGAGGTCGATGCGCAGCGGCGCATTGAGACAGAGCGAGCCCTGCGGGAACGGTTTGTCACAACCGTCAAACTCCTCAGCGACCCGGCACCCGTCAACCGTCAGGCCGCCCTATTTGCCCTTGGCGCTCTCGCAGACGACTGGGATGCGTTCGGGAACCCCGACGAGGTGCAGGTGTGCATCGAAGTTCTCACCGGCTACCTCCGCGCGCCCCGCTCCGACGAGATGCGCATTCCCCTCCCCCAGAAAGAGATCGACAAGCTCGACCCCTCCGACCGCCGCGATACTCAACGAACCACCCCGCAGGAAATATCCGTCAAACAAGCTGGCTACACGGTCGTCGGAAGGCATCTCAAACCCGATGCCCCCGCCCATTGGCACGATCGCGATCTCTATCTCGCTGGTGCGTACATCGACTTCCACGTGGACCTCAGCGACGCGACCATCACCAACGGCGGAACCATTGACCTCAATGGCGCGACCATCATCACCGACAGCGGGTACGTAGCCCTCGACACCGCAACCTTCACCGAAACCGGGTACTTAACCCTCAACGACGCGACCATCGCCGACAGCGGGACCATAAGCCTCAACGGAGCGACGATCGCCAACCATGGGAGCGTGGAACTCTTCGGCGCGACCGTTATTAACGGGGGGGTCGTGAACTTTTACGGCTCGACCATCACCGACAGGGGGTCCCTGAACCTCCACAGCGCAACCATCACTAACCGTGGATCCGCCGTAGCTCTCGTCAACGCAACCATCTCCAACAGCGGAACCGTGACCTTCGACAACGCGACTGTTTCCGATAGCGGGTTAGTAGACATCAGCGGCGCGACCATCACCAGCCGCGGGACCCTAGACCTCGACGGCGCGGCCATCACCGACAGCGGGATGGTGAGCTGTCGACGCGTGACGATCACCGATAGCGGGGTGGTCACCCTAGACGACACGCTGATCACTGACAACGGAGCGGTAAGTCTCCAGGACGCAAACATCGCGGACAACGTGTCTGCGGATCTCCTCACCATGGTGGTCTGCGTCGGCGGGTCGATAACTCTCCCAGACGGGACGGACCATCCTTCCACGGCCTAGTCGAGTTCCCTTGCCTATGTGAGGTGCTGCTTCTCGGCTGCGCCGTTACGCCTTGGCGCCACCTGCGACCGGGAGGTGACGGCGGTCGCGCGAGATAGGTCGGGGCCGATTGCGTCGGCTTCGAGGACGCGGCCGTGGCGGCGGTCGTCCCCCTCGCCCCAGGCCACGGTGCGCTCGTATCCGACGACGATCACCGCGTCACCTTTGTGCAGCGACGCGAGCACGTGCTCGCCGAGTTCGAACTTTGATTCCACGAAATGCGTTGTCGGGGCCTCGTGCGGGGTCCACTCGCCGCCGCGGTATTCGCCGGTGTTCTCGATGACGCGCAGCTTGACGATCTGCACGCGACCCGCCTGCACGGCCTCGGGGTCGGTGGCGAGGTTCCCGGTGATGGTCCTGGTGCTCATCTGTCGTCTCCTGCTCGTGCGGTTCGTGGGTCCCGTCGACGTCGACGGGAGCGTGCTCGGGGCGTCAGCCTCAGCGGTGTCGGTAGGGGGCATTTCAAGGCCCCAGGACGCGAGTGCGTCGCGGCGGGTGATTTCGACGGGCGGCTCCGACAGCGATCGGCGCTGCTCGAGCTCGGCGCGGGTGACGTAGTGCCCGGGGATGCGGCGTTCCTCGCCGTAAGCGGCGCGGTAGAGCCGGTCGGCATCGTTCTCCAACCGGTCCACCTCGCCCTGTCGGTCGGTGTATCCGGCGAGGTATCCGGCTCGGTAGTCGTCGCTGGTGGTGTCGTGCTCGCTCATGCGGCGTGCTTGTCGATGAGGTCGGGGCGGAATCCCGACCAATGGTCTTGATCGCTTGCCACGACGACGGGGGCGGCGGAGTATCCCAGCTCGTCCATGACGTACTTGAGCGCTGCGGGGTTGGTGGAGAGGTCCACGACGGTGCACTCGATGCCCTTCCATTGCTCGCGAGCTCCCGCTCCCACTGACGTCCGTTCGATCACCTCACAAGAAGATGGGCGCCGAAGCTGTTCACCTGCTCCTCGACCGCATTCTCGGCAAGGACACCGCTTCGCGTACCCTCGCGCCGACCCTCATCGTCCGGGAGAGCAGCCACGGGACGCACTAACTACGCAGACCTCGTTGTGAAGTCGCGAGCTTCATGGCGGTGTTCCGTGATCGCTCGGCGGCGCGCGCTCAGTTCCCGATGACGAGGACGAAAAGGAGTTCGAAGGCGTCAGTTCGTGTTGTCGAGGATGAGTTTCGTCGCTTCGCGGGGAACGTCCCATTGCGGAAAATGGCCGCATTTGTCGAACCAGTGCAGCGAGGCGTCGGGGAACCGCTGAGTGGCGCGCATTGCTTGTTTGGGCACGGTCACCAGGTCGCGCCGCCCCCACCCGATGGTGACCCGGCCGGGTACCGTGCCCGCTGGGGCACCCTGCTGCGGGGGGCCTTTGGTGAGGGCGTCCATGGCGGCTCCGGTCGCCGGGGAATCCGCCAGCCCACGCACGTCCGGCAACACGGTTTTCTGCGAGAGGGCCCAGGGTCGCGCCGACAGTTGCGCCAGGAGCAACGTCCGTCCGACGGGGGTGCCGAGCAGGGCTGGCAGCATGCCGCGCAGCGCTCGGACCAGTACGATCGACGGCCGCAGCGTGGCGGCGAAAACGGCGAGCTCGCGCGAACTCCAGAACCCGCCGGGGTCCAGAGCGACGGCGTCCCCGCCGACTCCCCTCCGCGCGAGCTCGAGCACGATCCGGCCGCCCATCGACTGTCCGACGGTCGACACACCGTCTAGGCCCTGGTCGCGGATGAAGTCCACGACGGAGTCGGTCAGCGTGGCGATCGAGACGTCGCCCGACAGTGGCGGGGTGTCACCGAACCCGGGCAGGTCGACGGCGATGACCTCACGTTGCCGCGCCAGGTCGTCGAGGATCGGAGTCCAGGATCGCCAGCCGGCGCCCAGTCCGTGCACCAGCAGCAAGGGGGTGCCGTTCCCGCGTCGAACATAATTCAGGGTCATATCCGCAACGCTAACCCGCGCTGCTCTCGTGAGGGCCGGCTCGGACGAAAGCGTCGCCGTGACCGTTGAGTCGCGATTCGCAAGGCGGCGTCACGCAGAACGGTCGACTTCCACGTGGGCAACATCGTCCGCCGTCTTGGCCTCGGGCACCGACGCGAGATCACTCGCGTACTGCGCCCATCACCCGACAGCATGAAGCACGGCCGCACACGCCCGCCCGACGATCTGGCCCGCCCCCGCTCCCTACCTGGCCATTCTGTCGGCAGCGGTCGCGGCATCCGCGCCGTTTACTGGACCCATGACCGACAACGACCTCCCCGTCATCGCGCACTGGTTCGACGGCGCCGCGGCGCCCTCGACGTCGGGCCGCACCGCGCCCGTCTACAACCCCGCCACCGGGGCCGTGCAGGCGCACGTCGCCCTGGCCGACGAGGCGGAGGTCGACGCGGCCATCGCGTCGGCCGAGCGGGGGTTCGCGGTGTGGAGCCAGTACTCCATCGCCAAGCGGCAGGGGGTGCTGTTCGCGTTCCGCGAGCTGCTGAACTCCCGCAAGGGCGAGCTGGCCGACATCCTCACGTCGGAGCACGGGAAGGTGCGATCGGATGCCCTGGGCGAGATCGCCCGCGGTCAGGAGGTCGTGGAGCTCGCGACCGGGTTCCCCCACCTCATCAAGGGCGCCTTCAGCGAGAACGCCTCGAACGGCGTCGACGTCTACTCGTTGAAGCAGCCGCTCGGAGTGGTCGGTGTCATCAGCCCGTTCAACTTCCCGGCGATGGTGCCGATGTGGTTCTTCCCCATCGCCCTTGCCGCCGGCAACGCGGTCGTGCTCAAGCCCAGCGAGAAAGACCCCTCTGCATCCCTCTGGCTCGCGCAGCTGTGGAAGGAGGCGGGTCTTCCCGAAGGCGCGTTTACGGTGCTGCAGGGCGACAAGGTCGCCGTCGACGGGCTGTTGAACAGCCCCGTCGTGCAGTCGATCTCGTTCGTCGGCTCGACCCCCATCGCGCAGTACATCTACGAGACCGCCGCGAAGAACGGCAAGCGCGTGCAGGCCCTCGGCGGGGCGAAGAACCACATGCTGGTGCTGCCGGATGCCGACCTCGACCTCGTCGCCGACTCCGCCGTGAACGCCGGGTTCGGCGCCGCGGGCGAGCGCTGCATGGCGATCTCGGTCGTGCTCGCCGTCGAGCCCGTCGCCGACGAACTCATCGCGAAGGTCACCGAGCGCATCCAGAAGCTGCGCATCGGCAACGGCGCCGCCACCGACGAACCCGACATGGGTCCGCTGATCAGCGGACAGCACCGCGACAAGGTCTCCTCCTACGTCGACATCGCCGAAACCGACGGCGCGAAGGTCGTCGTCGACGGCCGCGGGTACACCGTCGACGGTCACGAGGACGGCTTCTTCTTCGGCCCCACGCTTCTGGATGCCGTGCCCACGTCATCCCGCGCGTACACCGAGGAGATCTTCGGACCCGTCCTGTCGGTCGTCCGGGTGAAGACGTACGAAGAGGGGCTCGCGCTGATCAACAGCGGCGAGTTCGGCAACGGCACCGCCATCTTCACCAACGACGGCGGCGCCGCCCGCCGCTTCCAGAACGAGGTGCAGGTCGGCATGATCGGCATCAACGTGCCCATCCCCGTTCCGGTGGCCTACCACTCCTTCGGCGGCTGGAAGAAGAGCCTCTTCGGCGACGCCAAGGCGTACGGCGTGCACGGCTTCGACTTCTTCACGCGCGAGAAGGCCGTCACCAGCCGCTGGCTCGACCCCGCCACCCACGGCGGCATCAACCTCGGCTTCCCGCAGAACACCTGAGCCCCCTCTCCTCGCGCGCGAGGTCACTTCTGTCGCCTGGATCGCACCGCGGCGACAGATTCCGACCCCTCACGCGAGGCGACGCCGGGTGCGATCACACGCCGTCGGAGAACTCCAGCGCGGCCCACAGCTCGGCGCGCGCGGCGAAGGTCGACAGGTCGAGCCGGAGCAGACCCTCGAGCTGCGTGAGCCGCGCCCTCAGCGTGTGGCGGTGGATGCCGAGCGCCCGCGCTGCCGGGTCCCAGGCGCCGTTGGCATCCAGCCACGCCTTCGCCGATTCCCGGAGACGCTGCCGTTCCGCCGCGGGCAAGGCGTCGAGGGGCTCGAGGAGCGAGTGGGCCAGCACCTCGCCACCGCGTTCGCGGAGCGCCCCGACCAGGCCGCGTCGCGCGAGATCCTCGTAGG
>NZ_CAUQWC010000169.1:0-7793 GCF_963521695.1 uncultured Microbacterium sp.
ACGGAAAGTGCCCCGGACTCGAGGTGGCGGTGGGCCGCCGAAGAGTCCGGGGCACATCTGCGTTCCGGCGTTGGCGTCAGGCGCGTCCGTCTCGGGCGCGTGCGCGTCCGAGGAGCAGCCGAACGGCAGGCTCATGCCGCGACCGGTCCGGCCGTCGGTGCGCTCAGACTGCTTCTCGTCGACATGTCCGGTGCAGGTTGCCGCCGCCTCGTCGGGTGGATGCCGTCTCACCGACGTTGCGGCTTCCGGTCGAGCGGACGCCCCGGTCGCCGGGGGCGGCGACTCGAAGGCGGCGGGTGTCCGGGTTCGGGGCGGGGTTCGCGCTTCGGGGCGGACATCGCTCGCCCCACAGCGCAGAACGTGCCCCAGACGCGGGAGGAGGCGTCGTGCTGCGCCAGCCACCGCGCGGAGGGGAGCGGGAAACCGGCCGATATCGCCGGACGACGACAGAGGCCCCGGTGGAGGGGGTATCCACCGGGGCCTTCACCGTCACCCGAGGGGGACGGTGCGGGGGGTCAGCTGCAGGACCTCGCGGCGTAGGCGGCCGTGACCGTCCCCGTCGCCGATCCCTGGGTCACGGCCACCTGCGCCTCGCCGGCGGTGACCGACGCCGAGCGGGTGGCGAAGACGGCCGACGTGGTGGCGCCCGCGGCGACCGTCGCGTTCTTCGAACCGTAGGTCGACGACATCGCCAGCGTGGCCGCCGTGTCACCGTTGTTGACGGCCTTGAGAACGAGCTGCACCTTGCCGGCGACGCAGCGCGCCTCGGCCGAGAACTGCACCTTCACGAGGGAGCGGACGGTGACGGTGGCATCGACCGGCATGCGCGAGTCGTCCTGTGCGACGCCCGACACCGTGAAGGTGCCCGCGGCGGCGTACTTCGCGGCATCCACCGCGTCCCACTTCACGTCGACCGTCTGCACCGAACCGTCGGCCTTGGTCAGGCGTGCCTGGGGCAGGATGGGCGCCGTGCCGGCGTCGGTGGAGACGTCGATGGCATCCACGGTCTTCACCGCGATGTTCGGCGCATACGCCTCGAGCACCTTCTGGTACTCGGCGCGCGTGACGGGGATGACGGTGCCGTGGCGCGGCTTGCCGCCGTCGGCGTTCTGCGGCAGGCCCTGGCGGAGCTTGCTGCCGAGCGCCTGCCAGCTGCCGGCGCGGTCGAGGTTGTTCGTGCCGAACGGCACGTAGTGGTTGGGTCCGCCGTGGTAGTTCGGCTGGTCGATGAAGAGGAACCAGTCGAGGTTGTTCACGTCGCCCTCGTTGGCTGCGAAGATGTTCGCACCCTCACCTTCAGCGAAGGTGCCATTGGGCTCCCCGTTGGGCAGGCCGCTCGCGACGCGCTCCTCGACGAGGGTCCACTGGTTCGCCGGGCCCGTCGTGCCCGGGAGCGTTCCCGAGATGGTCGCGAGCAGGTCGGTGGACTTCTCGTGGCGGATCGTCATGCTCGCCTCGTCCTTGGTGAAGCGGTGGTAAACGCCGTCCTTCTTCGCCACGGTCGAGTCGATCAGGCCGAGACCGTTGCCGCGACGCACATCGCTCCAGACCTTCGCGTCCGAGAACGTGACGAAGTCGTCGGTGGTGGCGTACATCATGCGGTTGTAGGTCACCCCGGTGCGGTCGTCCACGTTGGTGGTCGGGTAGAGGTTCGACGCCCAGAAGACCACGAACGTGTCGAGCTCTTCGTCCCAGTACGCCTCGGGCGCCCAGGTGTTGCCGGCGAAGTCTGACGACACCTTCACGTGACGCTGCTCAGACCAGGTCACCAGGTCGTCGGATTCCCAGACCTCGATGTACTTCGAGCCGGAGATCTGCGCGGTGGTGAAGCCGCCGGCGAGGCCCTCGACCTTGAGGTCGGTGGCGATCATGTAGAACTTGTCGCCGTGGGGTGCCCGGATGATGAACGGGTCGCGAAGACCCTCGGTGCCGACGGTCGAGGTGAAGATGGGCTTGCCCTGGTTGAGGGTGTTCCAGGTCAGCGCGTCGTTGCCCTTCGAAGCGGCAATGCTGACGCGCTCGGCGCCGTCGCCCTCACCGGTGAAGAAGGTCCAGAAGTACGCCTCGGTCTCCTGCGATCCACCCGGCATGGGCTGGATGCGGGCGGTGAAACTCCGGCTCGAGGTCGCACCGCCGTTGGTGGCGGTGGCGGTGAGCTGCACGTCGACGGCGGGAGAGCCCGCGGCCGGACGCTTGACCTCGACCGTGCGGGAGTTGTCGCGGACGCCCGCACGCAGTTCGGCGTTGGCCGCCCCTGCCGCAGCGACCGACCACGAGATGGTCGAACCCTCGGCGCCGGTGGTGGGCACCGAGAAGTTGCCGCGGACGTTGTCGAGGTTGCGGACGGAGATCGCGGCGAGATCGCGCGAGACCTTCTCGGAGTCGGCGATCTGCTGCGGGACCGTCACGGCGTAGGTCTGCGTGCGCGTCTCGGTGCCGACGGTGAAGGTGGCGGTGAGGGTCACGGAGGCGTCACCGGAGCCGGCGGTCGGGCGCGTGACCTTCGCCGCGCCGCCGGTGAAGGCGACGGCGGCGTTGTCGGATGCCCAGCTGACGGTCGCGCCTGCGCTGGTGGTGGGGACCGTGAAGTCGGTGAGGGCCGTGGACGGCACGCTCACACCGGCGACGGCGCGGTCGAGAGCCTGCGAGTTGTACAGCGCCTTCACGTCGGTCTCGCTCAGAGCAGAGGAGTACACGGCGTAGTCGTCGACGAGACCGCTCCACCCGGCGTCGGGGTAGGTCGAACGGCCCAGGTACGACACGAGCGACGATCCGAAGGAGGAGACATCGCGGGCGATGGCGTTCTGCGCGATACGCGTGCCGTTGATGTAGACGCTCAGCTGGCCGGTGGTTCCGCTGATCACCGTCGTGTAGAGACTCAACCCGGCAGGGGTGCGCGCACCGGTGTTCGTGGCCCCGGGGCCGACTTCGGTGCCCCACGGAGCGCCCGCGTTGACCGTGTTGGTGACGACCGACTTTACGTAGCCGCTGGGGTTGGCGGGGTTCAGCAGCCAGTACCCCGACGAGAACGACGCACCGGAGGCGACGGGGGCGCCGATGAAGGCGGCGGCGACGTTGCCGTTGCCCGATCGAGGCGAGAGCCACGTCGAGATGGTGAGGTCCTTTTTGCCGACGAGGCCCGCGGTGGGGATGTCGAGGTAGGCCGCGGTGCCGGCCGAACCGCCGGGCAGAGACAGGGCGCCGCCGGCGATGTCACCGCCATTCTGGCGGACGGTGGCGGTGTAGCCGTTTCCGCTCGAGTCCGCGACGGCGGCGCCGCCCGTCTCGTCGAACGAGTAATGAATGAGGGGCTGCGGCCCCGTGGCCGCGTGGGCGGCCGTCGCGGTGGCACCCAATCCGGTCATCGAGAGAGTCAGCGCGGCGGTGACGGCCAGGCCCTTCCTCCACTGGGGTGAACGTGTGCGCGTGCGCATGGGCGGGTGTCCTTGCTCTTGGGGCGACGCGATGCGCATCCGGCCCGGACGGCGACGTCGGGGGCGCCGGAACACGCGTCATCGCGGTCTTCGGGTGACCGCGGGGCGGTCGAGGGGCTGTGATGTTACCGGGAACACCCGGTCATCTCACGGTAAGACCGGCATGTCGCATAGTCAAGCGCGGGGAAGCAAAATTGCAGGCTCTTGTCGATCGGACCCCTCAT
Organism: uncultured Microbacterium sp.; assembly: GCF_963521695.1. Taxonomy (GTDB): domain Bacteria; phylum Actinomycetota; class Actinomycetes; order Actinomycetales; family Microbacteriaceae; genus Microbacterium. The sequence goes on from NZ_CAUQWC010000169.1 coordinate 3,659, forward strand.
CGCATCCGCGACGTACGCCAGACCGAAATGAAGAGGGTGCCCCACGTCCGCATACCAATCGAGGCCCCATCGAACGAGGATGAAGGGCGAGGTGGCCCCACAAGACCACCTCGCCCTTCATTCAACTGCAGGAGGCGGCTGGGACCGCAGCTGCACTCTCATTCGTTCGCGCCGCGTCATCCGTGACTGCGCCGGAGAAGGATGCCGTGCCAGCAGCAATGGCGGGCTGACGCGTAGCAAACGTTGCCGAAGTAGATTTGCCCCCCCCGACATTCTTCACTGTCTTCGACCCGTACGCCGTGGTGATTGTGATGTCGGCAGGCGCGTCGTCGGCATTCTTGACAGACGCGATCACGGTGACTTTGCCGGCGATGCACCGGCTCACGAGGCTCGGCTGCAGCGTAAGTGTTGCCAGAGGGTCGGCAGCGCCAGTCATGATGCGGAATGACTGGCAATCGTTGCCAAAAGCGGTGTACTGCGCGAGGCGGGCGTTGTCAGCAGTCGAGCAATATGACAGATCCAGAGCCTTGCCGCTGTGTACTGCGCGGAACTCCACCGTGCCATCATTCTTCGGCAGGACTCGCCACGCGCTACCGGTGACGCCGCAAACTCCCTGCGTTACAGGGGCCGCGTCAGCCGTGGAGCCTCCAGCAACACTGAGACATTTGTCCGACGCGGATGCGGGGTGCATCTCTGCGCTTGAGCCCGTTGCATTTACGAAGGTGACGCGCTGACACGGTGAGCCAACGAACTCGTGCTGCTGTAGAACGGCTCCGTCAGCGGTAGAGCAGGACGGAAGATCGAAAACCTTGCCTGACGCGACGGAGCCCACGGATACTGGGCCAGACGGGAGAACCACCCAATCTTGGGCGGAACTTGCATTTGCCGTTTTGATACTGATTCCCGCACCCGACGTGCCCAAGCCGCTATCCAAGGCCTTGCCGGTTGTGCGGTTTGTCAGGGTTGAGTAGCCCTCCGTTCGGTTCGTGAGGGACCACTGCTGACAGCTGGTGGTCTGCCACGCTGCCTGCTGGAGCGGGGTGCCATCGGCAGACGCGCAGTCGCTGGGGCGTAGAGACTTGCCGCTACTGGCGTTAACTAGTCGCAGGAAGTTGTCGCCGGTGGTGTCCAACTTCCACTGCGCACGCGGTGCGTCGCAGGAACCTTGGACAATTGCAGCACCATCCCCGGCCTCTGTGGCCGAGACCGTTGCGCAGAGACCGGAAGATCTGTTCTTAATCGTCCACGATGCTCCCTCTACACGTGCAGTGATGGGCGCATTCTCGCCGCTCGGAACTTTGAGGGCCGTGGTGGTGGCCTGCGGGACGCCGAAGTCCGGCTCGCCCGCCGCAGTCCAGTTCACGATTTGCGCACGCGCGGAACGCACACGCCCACAGTCATCAGTCGACTTGTCGTTCGCGTGGTACAGGTTCCAGGTTTCAGACCCGTCGGGGGAGTTGAAGAAGTCGTTGTGTCCCGTTCCAAAAGCACCGTTCGCCTTCGAGAAGACAGGCCCCGCGCTCTTGACCCAGGAGGATGAAATCGCAGGGTCCGCAGGCGCTCCCACGTACTCTAAGGTTCCCAGCTGATAATCCGGAGTCCAACAGCCGCTCGCGGAGTAAGTTATCCACGTTTTTCCATTTTTTTGTAGAGCAATCGGGCCTTCATTAACGGCGCCGCCAATTGTTTCCCATTGCTCCACGGGCTGCGAAAGGATATTCATGGGTCCGACTGCGGTCCACGGGTTAGTCATCCGCGAGATGAAATTCGACTGCAAGCGATTTGGCTCGGGGGTAAACATAGACCACACCATGAACAGTTCGCCGTTCAATTCCATGTAGGAGCCATCGATGTTCCACTGCGTCGTCGCCAGCGGTCGCCCCTTCCACGTATAGGGACCCATCGGGTCGTCGGCGGCACTTTCGATGACCTGAAGGTTTTGTTCGGTGCCGACGCCGCTCATGGTGTACATGAGGTACCAACGCCAACCATTGGGACCGTTAAGGCGCTTCAACTCTGGAGCCCACATTACATTGTCACGTCCGACATTTGTGTCGGAGTACACCACAACCGGTTTCGTTGTGCCCAGGCCTTCTAATGTCGGCGCCTTGCGCATCACCACTCGATTGTCCCATGTGGTGGCAACCATGTAGTAGTTGCCGTCATAGAATTCGATCGTCGGGTCGGCAGTATCTGGCGCTATAGGATTGGTAAATGTTGACTCGCCGATTGCCTGAGCGGGCGTTGCTGCGAGCGGCAAGAGAAGCACCACCGCTAGTAGAATGTACATAATTGTACTGAGTCGGCTCGTAAGCGTGGTCGATTTTTGTTGAGACCGTTGCTTTACATGCAGAATTGGCGAGATGTGGGGATACGACATTGTTTCTCCGGTTACGAGTCGAGGCGGATATAACTTACGGTGCGAAATTCGCGGCTGGCGACCGACCAGATTCGGTGCTTAAGCTCCGGAAATACGGGGTTAGCGGGTGCCTGCACAGACGGCCTTCGTGAGACCCTGAGCGAAACTCCTCAACAGTCATGTCTGCGGCATCGTTGCAGCGCTACTGCGAACAACGATCTCAGGGACGAGTGTTACCGCTCACTTTAGCGCTCTGGTGGTACGTGGTCCACCCACAAGTTGAACGGAAGGGGTGATCGCGGACTTGATCCGCGTTCGCTGTCAGCTGCGCACCGCCTCCGCCGGAAGCTGTTGAGGGTGTGGCCCCTTCAGGTTGTCCCTCGCCCGGCGGTCTCTGACGACCCGTCTCAACAATGGCTTACGTTTCAGTGTGAAGGCAGCCACCTTCCGCGTTCGCGCTCGTCTGTCGGCGCTCATGTTCGACGAGCCAACGTAGCCGATGTTGTCCCCTGGAGTAGATAGCGGTAACATCCTTACGTTCGCGTCACTGACGCAGCGATCGTACTGGCGAGGGAGCTAGAATGACGACCCAAAATTCGACCGGCCGTTTCGAATCTCTGAGGGTGGTACCGCGCCGGCGCAGAAAGATTGTGCTTGCTGTTGCTGTCGCCGCTTCGCTGATGGCTGGTGGCTTCGTCTCTGGTCCGGCGCTGTCCGCCTCGGCAGAGACCGCGATCCCCGCGGCGGGTCTACGCGCGGAGTACGTCTTCGACGAGACCGCGGGCGCCAGCGTGCCCAACAGCGCGCCGACCACGCTGGGCGCCGCGACCGTCGTGAACGGCACGGACTCGCTGTGGACCGGGTCATCGCTCGTCTTCACCGGTGGCGCGAAGACCAGTCCGACCGCCAGCTGGGTCCGGCTGCCGAATGACGCCCTCGCCGGCGCGCGATCGGCGACGGTGACCATCGAGACCAAGCTCGACGCCTCGATGAAGAACAACTGGAACTTCCTCTGGAACATCGGCAGCGACTCCCCGACGCGGTCGTACTTCTCGTCGGTCCGCGACAACCCGCGCACCGTCCTCACCACGAACGGTGGTGGCGGCGAGGTCAACGCCCGATCCGGTTCCGCGTTGTCGGCCGACCGCTGGTACAGCCTCACGTCCGTCATCGACGGGGCCGCCGGGCGCCTCACCTTCTTCGTCGACGGTGTGCAGGTGGCATCCACCCCCACCACCCTCTCGCCCGCCGACATCACCGATCAGACCCTGAACGCGATCGGTCGCGCGCCGTACCCCGACCCCATGTACAAGGGCGAGGTGTCCACCTTCCGCGTGTACGACCGGGCCCTGTCGGCCACCGAGGTCGCACAGGTCTCGACGACGGATGCCACGATCCACGCCGACGCCCACCGTCAGGCCGCGCAGGCCGTGGTGGATGCCGTGGCTCCGGTATCCGTCGACGAGAGCACGACGACCCTCCCGACCTACGGGGGCCGCGTGAGCTGGGCCGCAACCGAGTCCGGTTCCACGGTCGCCGCCGACGGGAAGACCCTGACGACGACCCTGCCCGCTGCCGGCTCCGCCGCGCGGACGACCACGCTGACGGCGACCGCCACGGTTCGCGGCGTGGCCGCCTCGCGGGCCGTGACCGCGACGATCCAGCCCGCCCGTACCGCGGATGACGCGTTCGGGTACGCCATGGTGCACTTCATCGAAGACGCCAACGGCTACGCCGAGAAGATCTACCTCGACGTCTCGCGCGGCGACGACCCCG
>NZ_CAUQWC010000170.1:0-7780 GCF_963521695.1 uncultured Microbacterium sp.
TTGTACTGCGGGGTGCGGAGGGGATTCGGGGACGGGAGGATGGCGTGGGCGTGGGTCTGTCCTCCCGGGAGCGGAGGAGGTTCGGGGAGCGGAGGATGCCGCGGGCGTGGGGTGTCCTCCCGTCACCGGATCTCCTCCCGTCTCGGACTCTGCCGCACTGATCGGTGCATCCGGGGCGGGACGCCACGGGCGGACGCACGGGCCGCTCCGGCGATTCGCTGCGCCGGGCCCGTCGTGGACACGATGGCCGTGCGCGCGTCAGGTGGTCGCGGCGACGACCCGGGTGATGAGCGCGTCGAGTTCCGCTCCCTCGAGCTGAGGCCCGGGGACGGCATTCAGGTCGAGGACCGCGTTGAAGTAAAGCCCGTCGCTGACGAGCAGCACCATCTGCAGCGCCGTCTCATCGCGCGTGTGGGAGCGGAGGCTCTCCTCCCAGAGCTCACGGACGCGACGGAGGGATGCCGAGGCCGCATCGCTGCCGTTCTGCGCCAGACGTGACACCGCGAGGATCGTCACGTCGAGCGGGGATCCGGTGTTCTGCGACGACCGGAGGTGCGCGGCGACGACGCCCTCATCGGACTTCTCGATCTCGTCGACGTCGTCCTGAGCCAGGCGTTCGAGGCGCTCCAAGAGCGCGGATTCGAGGGCGCTCTTGGAGTTGAAGTGATAGAGCAGGCCGCCTTTGGATACCCCCGCGGTGCGGGCGGTGGCGTCCATCGTCGCGGCGCGTTCACCCTCGTCGACGAGGATGCGGGTGAACGCATCGAGGACGGCGTCGCGGGCGAGTGGGGGGCGGCTCATGGCTTCTCGATCGTACTGGTGGAGGTCAGGCTGACTCTGATACTATACCGGCTGGACGGTTAAGAAACGGATCGGAAGAATGCTCACCTCGTCGTTGCCCACCCATGAGATCACCGTGACCCGCGCCGGGTGGCGCGGATGGTTCGCGCTGGCGGTGCTCATGCTGCCCGTGCTGCTCGTCTCGGTCGACAACACGGTGCTGAGCTTCGCGCTGCCCGAGATCGCCCTCGACCTGCAGCCGTCGAGCATCGAGCAGTTGTGGATCATCGACGTCTACCCGCTCGTCCTCGCGGGTCTGCTCGTGACAATGGGCACGCTCGGCGACCGCTTCGGTCGCAAGCGCATGCTGCTCATCGGCGCCACGGGCTTCGCCGCCGTCTCGGCTCTGTCGGCGTTCGCGCCCACCGCGGCACTGCTCATCGCGGGTCGCGCTCTCATGGGCGTGTTCGGCGCGATGCTCATGCCGTCGACGCTGTCGCTGCTGCGCAGCATCTTCCGCGACCGCGACCAGCGTCGCTTCGCCATCGCGATCTGGGCGTCGGGTTTCTCCGCGGGCGCGGCGCTCGGTCCGATCGTCGGTGGTTTCCTGCTCGAGCACTTCTCGTGGGGGTCGGTGTTCCTGATGGCGGTGCCCGTCCTCGTGCCGCTGCTCGTGCTCGCGCCGTTCTTCGTGCCCGAGAGCCGCGACCCGGCCCCCGGCCGGTTCGACGTGGTGAGCGTGGTGCTGTCGCTGGCGACAATGGTGCCCATCGTCTACGGCATCAAGAAGCTCGCGGTCGAGGGTCCGCTGTCGCTCGCTCCCGTCCTCTTCGTCGTCGGCGTGGTCTTCGGCTGGCTGTTCGTGCGCCGGCAGAAGCGCACCGTGGCGCCCATGCTCGACATGTCGCTGTTCCGCCGCGGGACGTTCTCGGGGGCCATCCTGGTCAACCTTCTCAGCGTCGTCGGGCTGGTGGGCTTCCTGTACTTCGTCGCTCAGCACCTCCAGCTCGTTGTGGGACTCTCCCCGATGACCGCGGGCTTCGCCCTCGTGCCGGGTCTTGCGCTCATGATCGCGTCGGGGCTCGCGGTGGTCCCCATCGCCAAGCGCTTCGCGCCGCGCGTCGTGGTGCCGGTGGCTCTCTCGTTCTCCGTGGTGGCTTATGTGATGGTCGCGCTCTCGACCGCGGATCTCGTGCAGTTGATCGTCGCCTTCGCGCTGCTGGGCATCGGCATCGGGGCGGCCGAGACCGTGTCCAACGAGCTCATCCTCTCCAGCGCCCCCTCGGCCAAGGCGGGCGCCGCCAGCGCCGTCTCCGAGACGGCGTACGAAGTGGGTGCGGTCCTCGGCACGGCCGTGCTCGGCGGCATCCTCGCCGCGTACTACCGCGCGCAGCTCGTCCTCCCCGAGGGGCTCTCGGCCGCCTCAGCCGCCGCCTCACGCGAAACGCTCGCCGGGGCCGTGGCGGTATCGCACACGCTCGACGACGCCGCGCTGGCCGCGTCGCTGCGCGCAGCGGCGGCGCACGCCTTCGACTCCGGAGTGGTGGTGACCGCCCTCATCGGCGCCGCGCTCATCATCGTGGCCGCAGTGATCGCTGCCGCTACCCTGGGAGGATCCCGCAGCACGTCGACGAAGTGACGTGCCCGAGCTCTGAGGAGAGCGATGTCGCGTGTCGTGAAGTTGGCCGTCATCCCCGGTGACGGCATCGGTCCCGAGGTCGTCACCGAGGCCGTGAAGGTTCTCGACGCGGTCACCGCCGGGTCGGAGGTCACGTTCGAGAAGACGCCGTTCTCCCTCGGGGCCGGTCGCTACCTCGAAACCGGTGACACCCTCACCGACGACGACCTCGCCGCGATCGCCTCCCACGACGCCATCCTGCTCGGCGCTGTCGGGGGAGTGCCCGGTGACCCCCGCCTGGCCCACGCCAACATCGAGCGCGGACTGCTGCTCACGCTCCGCTTCGAGCTCGACCACTACGTCAACCTGCGCCCGTCCAAGCTCTACCCCGGTGCAGCGGGACCCCTCGCCGACCCGGGCGACATCGACTTCGTGGTCGTGCGCGAGGGCACCGAAGGCCCCTACGTCGGCAACGGCGGCGCGATCCGCCGGGGCACCCCCCACGAGATCGCCAACGAGACCTCCGTCAACACCGCCTACGGCGTCGAGCGCGTCGTCCGCTATGCCTTCGCCCTCGCAGAGCGACGCCGGCACAAGCTCACGCTCGTGCACAAGACGAACGTGCTCGTGCACGCCGGCGGCATGTGGAAGCGGATCGTGGATGCCGTGGCATCCGAGTTCCCCGGGGTCGACGTAGACTACCTGCACGTCGACGCGGCAACCATCTTCCTGGTCACGAACCCGGGCCGATTCGACGTGATCGTCACCGACAACCTTTTCGGCGACATCCTGACCGACCTGGCCGGAGCCGTCACCGGAGGCATCGGCCTCGCCGCATCGGGCAACATCAACCCCGACGGCGCGTTCCCCTCGATGTTCGAGCCCGTCCACGGATCGGCGCCCGACATCGCGGGTACCCAGAAGGCCGACCCCACGGCCGCGATCCTCTCCGTCGCCCTCCTGCTCGATCACCTCGGGCTCACCGACGAAGCCGCCCGCGTCACCCGCGCGGTAGAGAACGACATCGCGAGCCGCGACGGCGCGCGCACCACCGCCGAGATCGGCGACGCCATCGTCGGGGGAGTCCAGGCGTAACCTGGACGGATCGGCCTGTATCGCCCCCGCGCATCGAACAGTTTTGGACTCACAGATGACCACCATCGACACCGACCCCGACACCGGACTCGACCCGTTCGAGTTCGCCGTCACCCGTAACCTCGCGGCCAAGAGCAATGCCGACCGCGAAGCCATCCTGGCCAGCCCCGGCTTCGGGCAGAGCTTCACCGACCACATGGTCGACATCTGCTGGTCGGTCCGCGGCGGCTGGCACCGACCGCGCGTCTCGCCCTACGGCCCCATCTCGCTCGACCCGGCCGCGGCCGTCCTGCACTACGGCCAGGAGATCTTCGAGGGCATCAAGGCCTACCGTCACGCCGACGGCTCGGTGCACACGTTCCGCCCCGACCAGAACGGGCGTCGCCTGCAGCGTTCGGCCCGCCGCCTGGCTCTGCCCGAGCTGCCGGTGCCGTACTTCCTGCAGTCGCTGCGCGAGCTCATCGCCGTCGACGGCTCGTGGGTCCCCTCGGGCGAAGACCAGAGCCTGTACCTGCGTCCGTTCATGTTCGCGAAGGAGGCGTTCCTGGGCGTCCGTCCCGCGCACAAGGTCGCGTACTACCTGATCGCGAGCCCCGCGGGCGCCTACTTCAAGGGCGGCGTGAAGCCGGTGTCGATCTGGCTCAGCGAGGACTACTCGCGAGCCGGCAAGGGCGGCACGGGCGCGGCCAAGACGGGCGGCAACTACGCCGCGAGTCTGCTGCCGCAGTCCGAGGCGTACGAGAACGAGTGCGACCAGGTCGTGTTCCTCGACCAGGATCGCAACGTCGAAGAGCTCGGCGGCATGAACGTCGTGTTCGTTTACAAAGACGGCACCATCGTCACCCCGCAGTCCGACTCGATCCTCGAGGGCATCACGCGCGACTCTCTCCTCCAGCTGGCCCGTGACCGCGGACACCACGTCGAGGGACGCAACGTCTCGCTGAAGGAATGGCGCGAGGGCGTGGCATCCGGAGACATCGTCGAGGTGTTCGCCTGTGGAACCGCCGCCGTCGTCACTCCCATCGGCATGCTCAAGGGGCGCGACTTCATCGACGAGCAGCCCAACGGCACACTCGCCCTCGAGCTGCGCGAAGAACTCACGAACATCCAGTACGGCCGCGCAGAAGACAAGCACGGCTGGTTGTACCGCCTCGACGCCTGACGCGTCGTACACGGAGGGGCTCCCGGATGCCGGGGGTCCCTCCGTCGCGTGTGCGGGGTCGCGGCCTTTCGGTCGCCTCCGCACGGCCCCGTGTCTCACGCATAAACGCGATCCGCGCGCATGAACGCGTGCTGCCCGTGTTTCCCCGCGTGGATCGCGTTTACACGGGGAGAGGGACCGGGGCGACCCCGCGGGTTTCGGAGGCCGCGGATAGGCTGAACCGGTGAAGATCGCACGATTCAGCCACCAGGATGCCATTCGCTACGGGATCGTCGACGACGGCGAACTCGTCGTGCTCGCCGGTGACCCGATGTTCGCCGGGTTCGACACCACGGGGGAACGGGTGCCCCTCACCGAGGTGGCGCTCCTCGCCCCGGTCATCCCGCGTTCCAAGGTCGTGTGCATCGGCAAGAACTACCGCGACCACGCCGCCGAGATGGGGAGCGAGGCCCCCGCCGAACCGCTGATGTTCCTCAAGCCCAACACGTCGGTCATCGGCCCGGGCGACGCGATCGTGCGCCCCACGGCTCTGACCTCCCACACCGACTACGAGGGCGAGTTGGCCGTCGTCATCGGCCGCGTCGCCAAGAACGTCCCCGCCGAGCGCGCGAGCGACTACATCCTCGGCTACACCGTCGCCAACGACGTCACCGCGCGAGACCTGCAGCGCAGCGACGGTCAGTGGTCGCGCGCCAAGGGTTTCGACACGTTCTGCCCGGTCGGACCGGTCATCGAGACCGATCTCGATCTCGACGCGGCCGTCATCACCACGCGGGTCAACGGCGAGGTGCGCCAGAACGGCCCCGTGTCCGACATGATCCACGGCATCCCCGCCCTCATCGCCTACGCGTCGGCGGTGTTCACGCTGCTGCCCGGAGACCTCATCCTCACGGGCACACCCGCGGGCATCGGCTCGTTCGACGCGGGTGACACGATCGAGATCGAGATCGAGGGCATCGGGATCCTGCGCAACACCGCGCGCGATGCCTGACATCGCGGCGTCCGCGGCCGTCGATCTCGTCGCCGCGCAACGCCGCACGGTGCGGGTGCTGGCGGCGGGGCAGGTGCTCAGCGGCGTCGCATTCGGCTCGACGCTGTCGCTGGGGGCGCTGCTGGCCGCCGACCTGTCGGGCGAAGAATCGCTCTCGGGGTTCGCCACCGCCTCGGTGACCCTCGGTGCCGCCCTGACGGCGATCCCGCTGGCGCGCCTCGCCGCGCGGCGTGGGCGACGGATCGCGCTGACGACCGGCAACGTCGCGGCCCTCAGCGGTATCGCCCTCGTCATCTTCGCGGCTGCGACGCGCGCGTTCCCGCTGCTCCTCGTGGGTATCGCGCTGATCGGCGCGGGCAACGCCGCCACCCTGCAGTCGCGCTTCGCCGCGACCGACCTCTCGACGACGGCCCGACGAGGCCGCGACCTCGCAACGGTGGTCTGGGCAACCACGGTCGGCGGAGTCGTGGGCCCGCTGCTCCTGGCGCCGGGAGAACTTCTCGGCGCGAGCATCGGCATGCCCCGGCTCACCGGCGCCTACCTCTTCTCGCTCCTCGCCCAGGCGTGCGCGTTCGCGCTGTACGTTCTGGTCCTGCGCCCTGACCCGCTGCTGCTCGCGCAGCGGCTCGACCGTGAGAGGGCGCCGACGACTCGGGCCTCGTCCGAGGTCGATCGACCGCGCATCGCCCGCTTCGCGATGCTCGCGGTCGCAGCCTCCCACGTCACGATGGCGGCCGTGATGGCGATGACCCCGGTGCATCTCGCCCACATCGTGGCACCGGATGCCGTGACCGTCGCCGTGGGAGTCACGATCTCGCTGCACGTGTTCGGGATGTACGGGCTGTCTCCGGTGTTCGGCATCCTCGCCGATCGCGTCGGTCGCATCCCCGTAATCCTGCTGGGCCAGGTGCTTCTGGCGGCTGCCCTCACCGTCGCGTCGACCGCCGCGGACTCGCAGACCGGCGTCCTCATCGCTCTGCTGCTGCTCGGCCTCGGCTGGAGCGCTGCGACGGTCGCCGGCTCGGCGCTGCTCACCGAAACGACGCCGCTCGCCGCTCGCCCTCGGCGTCAGGGACGCAGCGACACGCTGATGACCGGGTCCGCTGCCGTCGGGTCGGTGCTCGCGGGGCTCATCCTGGGCCTCGTCGGGTACGGCGGTCTCGCGCTCTGGGCGTTCGTGCCCATCGCTGTCGTGTGCGCGGGCGCGGTCTTCGTGCGCTCGCGTCCGGCGTGACAGAGGCGTCCGGTATCAGACACGGAGCTGGTGTCGGGCGCGCGGCTGGTGTCGGGCGCGCGGCTGGTGTCGGACACGCGTCCGTTGTCGTGTACCCGTCCGGTGTCACACATGCGTCCGGTGTCGGGCACGCGTCCGGCGTGAGCCACGCGACGGATCCGTGGGTGTCACCGACGGGTCAGATCGAGTAACTCAACGCGCTGACGCGGCGCGCGGAGTCCGGCGCAGCTGCTCTCTCGGCGCCGCCCGCGTCGAGCACGCCGGCAACGCCGCCCGCTCCCTCCGCAGCTAGCGCTCCGCCCGCGCCGAGCACGCCACCCGCACCCCGCGCTCCGACCGCAACGCCCGCACCCAACGCCTCGAGCGCCCGATCCACATCGGCATCGTCGTTGAACACGTGGAACGCCACGCGCGCCCGACCCGCTCGGCCCGACGCCGTGATGCCGTGTGCCGTCAGTCGCGCCAGCGCCTCACCCGTGGCATCCGGCCACGTGATGATCGCCGACGGTCGCGCCGGGCGGGCGAGACCGAGCCCCGCGCGGAAACGCGCCGCGAGGCCCGTCGCGTGGGCGTACAGCTCGGTGATGTCGGCGTCGGCGAACATCTCGAGCGCGGGGGCGGCGCCGACGAAGGCCTGCCACGCGGGTGAGACGTCGAAGCGACGGGCATCGGAGGCGAGCGTGCCCCCGGTGCCGTAGCACGACGCCCACGGATCATCGCCCGAGTACCACCCCGCCTGCACGGGACGCAGGGTCGCGGCGAAGGACGGAGTCACGGTCAGGAAGCCCACGCCGCGCGGGCAACACAGCCACTTGTACGCGTGGCAGACGGTCGCATCGAACAGCGTCGCGTCGACCGGCAGCCAGCCCGCGGCCTGGGTCAGGTCGCAGAGCGTGCGGG
>NZ_CAUQWC010000171.1:0-7596 GCF_963521695.1 uncultured Microbacterium sp.
CGCCCTGGCCCCCTCCATCGCCGGCCGCCTGCTCGCCCGCCTGCGCGAACCGCGGGTGACGTTGTCGGTGCGCGAGATCGAGGTGCTGCGTCTGGTCGCCCGCGGAGCGTCCAACGCCGATGTGGCCCGTCGGCTGCACATCACCGATGCGACGGTGAAGTCCCACCTCGCGCACGTGTTCTCCAAGCTCGGTGTCTCCTCCCGCACCGCCGCGGTGTCGGCGGCGCGGGCGCTCGGCATCCTGCGCTGACGTCGCCCCGCGGGGTGCGCGGGCCCGCATCGCGTGGCGGGGGAGCACCGTACGATGGGCGGATGATCCGGGTGCGCGTGGTCGGAGTGGCTCTCGACCCGGCCCAGCAGCACGTGATCCTGCTGAAGCCGGTCGACACCGACGCGGACGGCGACCGGGTGCTGCCCGTGTGGATCGGCCCGCGGGAGGCCATGTCGATCCTCGTCGCGATCGAGGGCACACCGTCGCCGCGTCCGCTCGCGCACGACCTCATGACGGCGATGCTGGGCGAGCTGTCGGCATCCGTCGATCGCGTCGAGGTCACCCACCTCGACGAAGGGACCTTCCACGCCCGCGTGGTGCTGGACACCCCGGCGGGGCAGCGCACGTTCGATGCCCGCCCCTCGGATGCGATCGCCCTCGGCGCCCGCGTCGATGCGCCGATCTGGGTGTCCGACGACGTCCTCGCCGAGGCGGGCGTGCCCGACGAGGCGGTCGAGCTCGACGCGTCGGCCGAGGATAAGAGGGTGGAGGAGTTCCGCCGCTTCCTCGACGACGTCGACCCCGACGACTTCCAGGGCTAGCACCGATGCCCGGGCCCCCGGGCGGCTCCTAGACTCGCGGAGGGGCCGCGCGGCGCGGTCCGTGATCCACGACGAACGGGGTACGGATGCAACTCGCCATGGTCGGACTCGGACGAATGGGCGCCAACATCGTCCGCAGGCTCATGAAGGACGGTCACGACTGCGTCGTGTTCGACGTGAATCAGGATGCCGTGGCCGCACTCGTCGCAGAGGGCGCCACGGGAGCGACGAGCATCGCCGACCTCGCCTCGAAGCTGCAGAAGCCCCGCGCCGTGTGGCTGATGATCCCCGCCGGTCTCACCGGGAAGGTGGTCGACCAGGTCGCCGAGGTGCTCGAGCCCGGCGACATCATCATCGACGGCGGCAACTCGAACTACCGCGACGACGTGCGCCGTGCGGCGAAGCTGAACGACAGCGGCATCCACTACGTCGACGTCGGAACCAGCGGTGGTGTCTTCGGTCTCGAACGCGGCTACTGCCTGATGGTCGGCGGTCACGAGGAGGCCGTCACGCACCTCGAGCCCGTGCTGCGCACGATCGCCCCCGGACCCGGTGAGGTCGAGCGCACGCCGGGCCGTACCGGCGAGTTCACGACCGAGGAACGCGGGTATCTGCACTGCGGTCCCTCCGGCGCCGGTCACTTCGTGAAGATGGTGCACAACGGCATCGAGTACGGCATCATGGCCGCTCTTGCCGAGGGGCTCAACGTGCTGAACAACGCCGATGCGGGCCTTCACCAGGGCGAGCACTCGGCCGAGATCGCCCCCCTCGAGGAGCCCGAGTACTACCAGTTCGACATCGACACCGCCCGCGTGACCGAGCTCTGGCGCCGGGGGTCGGTCATCTCGTCGTGGCTGCTCGACCTCACCGCGGCCGCTCTCTCGCAGAATCCCACGCTCGACGGGCTCGCCGGTCGTGTGTCCGACTCGGGCGAGGGGCGCTGGACGGTCAAGGCCGCGGTCGACACGGGGGTTCCCGTGCCGGTGCTGGCCGCGTCACTGTTCGAGCGTTTCGCCTCGCGTGGTGAGGACCACTTCGCCAACCAGGTGCTCTCGGCGATGCGCCTGCAGTTCGGCGGTCACCAGGAGCTTCCCGCCGGCGACGTGCTCGAGGCGGGCCAGAAGAAGGCCGAGAGCGGGCGCGACTGAGCCGGAAGCCTCAGCGCTCCAGCAGGATCTGACACACGAAGAGGCCCTCGCCGTCGTTCCACACCTCGGCGGCGGGGGCTTCGCACGCGCCGTTTTCGGCGGTGAGCAGCCGCACGCCCGCCTCGTCGAAGATCGCGTAGGGCCCGACCGTGCCGCGCACCGGAGTCGTCGCGCCCCGCGGGAGCTCGCCGACCGACTGGAGAGCGTCCATCAGCGCCGCGCTCGCGTCCTGCGTGTAGTACGTCGTGCCCTCGTAGTCGCGGCAATTGGCCGTGCCCCCGGTGCCGATGGGGAAGCCGTCGCCCAGGCAGTAGCCGCCGAACGGCACGTTGGGGAGGCCGCCATCGGCGGCCCGATACCTCTCGAAAATCTCCTCCCACTGAACGAGTCGCTGCGTCGCCTCGGTGTTCGGATCGGCCGGCTGGGCGAGGATCCAGGCGAGGAATCCCCCCGCGCCCACGATCGCGGCACCGGCGATCGCGAGGGCGGTGACGGCGGCGGGATGCAGGCGGGCGCGAGTGGGGGAATCGGGCGACATGACGGCGGTCCTTCTCGACGGGGCGACGGGCGCGGAAGGGTCAGGTTTCCACAGGCGCGGAGGTGCGCGGTCACCGTCCGCCCTCCCCGCCCGCGGAGCAGCCGCACCATTCACCCCCGAGTTCACCTGGCGGGGTCGATCCGGGGGAGAGGGGAGACTAGGGGGATGAGTTCGCCCGCGTCCGCACCCCTCACTCCCGCCTCTTCCGACCGCTACGTCGTGGCCACCGACGGAGCCTGCAAGGGCAATCCCGGACCGGCCGGCTGGGCCTGGGTCGGCGAGGACGGGCACTGGGCGGCGGGCTCGATCCCCGCGGGGACCAATAACATCGGCGAACTCCTGGGTCTGCTGCACGCGATCACCGATCACGCCGACGTGCGCGAACTCGTCGTGCAGGCCGATTCGAAGTACGCCATCGACACGTACTCGTCGTGGATGGACGGCCACCGCCGTCGAGGGTGGGTCACGAGCGCGAAGAAGCCCGTCGCCAACCAGGGCATCCTCGAGGCCCTCATCGCCGCTCGAGACGCCCGCCGCGCGGCCGGGCTCCCCGACGTCGTCCTCGAGCACGTCCGGGGCCACAGCGGCCACGTGCTCAATTCCTGGGCTGACGAGCGTGCCGTGCGGGCCTCGCAGCACGCGGCCAAGGGCGAGGAGCTGATCTGGACGTCGCTGCGGGGTCTCGACCGACTCGAGGTCGCCTCTGCGCCGCCGCGCTCCGCCGCCGACCGTAACGGGCGCTGACCGGCGATCCCCCGTCGGCGACGCCGCGCCGACACCCGACCCGCCTCGGGCGACGTCTCAGGCGACCGTTGTCAGCGAGACGTCGCTGCCAGGACTTCCGTCTCTTGGCGAAGCGTGAGACCCGCGCGGCGGGGGCGATCCACACCCCGCGCCCGTTCGTCCGCGAGCGTGCGCCGCATCGTCTCGGCGAGCGGCCGCCGCAGACCACCGGATGCCACGAAGGCGGCGTCACTGCGCCGCGAGAAGCCCCGCGCCTCGGCGGGGAGCCACAGCGGCAGTGAGCGCTCACCCATCCAGTGCTGCACACCGCGGGCCGTGAGCGTGGCGTCGTCGAGCGCCACCGTGTCACCGGGCGTTCCCGCTGCGTCGGCGGCCGCCGCGAGGACCGCGGCCAGCGGGTACTCCTCGCCGACCGCGTTGACCGGCCCGGTGACGCCCGCTCTGCCGGCGTGTTCGATCCAGGCGGCGAGGTCGTCGACGTCGATGCCCTGCACGTACCGCCCGTGCGGGTCGGGGGTGAGCACCCGTCCTCCGCGGGCGAAGCGGGCCGGCCAGTAGCCGAAGCGATCGGTCGGGTCGCCCGGACCCACGATGAGGCCCGCACGGGCGAGTAGGGCGCGATCACCCAGGCGCGCCGCGGTGAGCCGCTCGGCGTGCACCTTGGCGTCCGCGTACTGCGACAGATCGACCGGCTCCACCAGCTCCGCATCCTCGTCGGCGAAGGGGATGTCGGAGCGGGCGTACACCGAGACGCTCGAGACGAGCGTCCAGTGCTCCGCGCGGTCGGCGAGGGCGTCGAGTCCGGATGCCACGAACTCCGGATCCCACGACAGCTCGACGACGTCGTCCCACTCGCCGTCGAGGGCGTCGTAGGCATTCGGGGAGCGTCGATCGGCGCGCACGAGTCGTGAGCCCGGGATGACCGCACCGGCCTCACCGCGGGCGAGGCAGACGACGTCGGCGCCGGAAGCGACCGCCGCCGTCGCTATCGCGCGGCCGAGCCAGGCCGTTCCACCGAGGAGGAGCATGCGTCGCATGCGCGCCAGCCAAGCACCGTCGCCGCCGCTTCGCGAGCGGAGTTCGCGGATGGCGGACGGGGGGGCGACCGTCTCCCCCCGCGCAGCTCTCTCCACAGATTCGCTCGTATGTCTGCGCCCGCATGCGGCGAGCGCTAGGTTCTCCGCCACGGAATATATCTCCCGCGGGAGACGAAAGAAGGGTGGGGACCATGTCGGATATCCAGAAGCAGCATGTGCTCGGTAGACCGACCGGAGCGTTCGTCGGTGCGTCGTGGGTGGCGCTCGGACTGGGCGCCTCGGTGTACTTCGTAGGGTTGTACAACGCCCGCATGCTGCTGTCGGAGAAGGGGTTCTTCCTGGCGGTGTTCCTGCTCGGTCTCTTCGCCGCCATCAGCGTGCAGAAGGCCGTGCGCGACCGCGCGGAAGACGTTCCCGTGACCGGCGCGTACCTCGGCGTGGCATGGGGGATGCTGCTGGTGTCGCTGACCCTGATGGTGATCGGTCTCTGGAACGCCGAGCTCCTGCTGTCGGAGAAGGGCTTTTACGGCATCGGATTCGCGATGAGCCTGTTCGCCGTGGTCGCCGTGCAGAAGAACGTTCGCGACCTCGCCGCGTTCCGCCGGGCGAACCCCGAGGTCGTACCCGTCGCGCGGCCCTCGTTCCCCGCTGCTCCCTGAGTCAGTGCGGCACTGTCGTTCCCTGGTGGAAGAGGCAGCGGGGCCGGGGAGCGCCCTGCCACACCGATGATCGCCGGCTCGCGCGGTCGTCGGCTCGCAGCAGGTAGGTCAGCAGCACCGTCTCCGGTCCGAGCAGCCGGCTCTGCCGCTCCTCGATGACCGGCGGACGTGCGCTCGTCGTCTCGGCGGCGAGGGCGATGATGATGTCGTCACGGGTCCACCGTCGTCCGGACCGACCGATCTCGGTGAAGTCGTCGGCGAGCAACCTGCGCAACTCGTCGGGGTCGCGCCTCACCGCGGGAGTCAGCAGAAGCTCCTCGGCGGTCCATGCCGCGGTGATGAGCTCCCCGGCATCGGCGCGCCGCTTCTCCCCTGACCGGGGCATCTCCGGTCCGCACGGGACGGGCGTCGTCGACCCGCTCGCCCAGTCGCGGCGCAGCACACCGTATGCGACGGATGCCAGAGGCTCGGCACCGTCGACGGGCCAGCCGTCGCGATACCAGGCCTCGCGCACCCACCCGGCCTTGTCGAAGGCGCAGCGCATCGGGGCGTTGTCCTCGCGTGTCTGGCCCTCGAGGCGGACCACGCCATCACGTGTGCGGAACACCCGATCCGCGGCGAGGGCAAGTGTTCGCGCGCCGAGTCCCTGCCCGCGCCACCGGTCCGCGAGACGCAGGTCGACCACGGCCGTCGGATCTGCGAGATCGTCGAGGCGGAGCAGACCGACGCGGCCCCGTTCGTCGTCATGGATCCAGAACGCCTCGGTACCGTCGTCGCCCCAGAGGCCGGCGTCGATGTCGGCTCTCACCTGCGCGACCGTTAGACGCTGTCGTACATGGAATGGCCAGAGGCTCGCGGTGAGGAAGTCCGTCAACGCGCGGCGGTCCCCGCCGGCGGCATCCACGGGTGTGAGGGTCAGCGCCATCCATCCACCGTAGACATCCCGTCCGGCATCCTGTCTACGCTGGGACGACAGCCCGCTCCCCGAAGGATCCCGTCGTGCCCTCCGCCTCCCGCGCTCCCGCCGCTCGCCCGCCCGCCGACCGCGCCACCACGATCCGACTGCTGCGCACCGCCTCGCTCGTCATCGCCGGCGTGGGGGCGTCGATCACGATGGGCGCGCTCGGGTCGTGGTGGACGCCTGCCATCCTGCTCGTCGCCACCGCGGGGGCGGTGCTGGTGGTCTGGCGCGGCGGAGTGACGCCGGTGGGGGAGCGAGTCGTGGCGCCGGCGCTGGCCGTGGTGGTGGCCCTCACCGTGGCGGCCCTGTTCGGGCTCGCGGGCGTGCTGCCCTCCGGCT
Organism: uncultured Microbacterium sp.; assembly: GCF_963521695.1. Lineage (GTDB taxonomy): Bacteria > Actinomycetota > Actinomycetes > Actinomycetales > Microbacteriaceae > Microbacterium. Next base: position 6,240 of record NZ_CAUQWC010000171.1, read on the forward strand.
GGACGTGGGCGGCTCTCGGCGCCTACGGCGTGGCGTGGGGCGAGTACCTCGTCACCCAGACGCTCGCGCGCTCGCGCGCGGCGGGCTCCGCGCGCTGAACCGCGAGGCTTACCCCGTCGGAAGGGCGGCACGCTCGTGAGGAGCTGCTGCTGACCGACGCTGAAGGCGCCAGCCCTGCGGGCACTCGCTTCTCTTCCGTCGATTCTGGGGTGAGGCATAGGTTGAATGTGCTGCCCGATGAGCGGGCGATCGGGGGTCCCTCATGAACGATGTCGTCGGTCGATCGGCCTGGAGCCGCTTCTGGAACCGCGGGCGCTGGTGGAAGGCCGTCGTCCTCGCCGCCGGCTACCTCGTCCTCTACGAACTCGCGTCTCTCGCTTTCGTCCCGCTCGTGCCGTTTGCGGGGGATTCGGGTTCCGCGTCGTTCGTGTTCATCTTCTACGTTCTCCCGATCCTCGTCGGCGCCGTGATCCTCGTCGTCTTCGGGGCGACGACCGGATGGTTGCGAGGACTCTTCGCTCGTCAGTCGCTCGGTGGGCGGGGATGGATGTGGATCGCCGTCGTCGTCGTGCTCCTGTTCAACGTGCTGCACCTGTTCAGCATCGATTACAGCGCAGCCGGTATCGACTACGTGATGACCTGGCTCCTCGCAGGGCTGTTCATCGGTTTCTCCGAGGAGGTGCTGACCCGGGGATATGTCGTACGGATCATGCGCGACGCGGGACACCGGGAAATCGTCGTGGCACTGGTCTCGGCGGGCCTGTTCGCGCTGCTGCACTCGACGAACCTCCTCAGCGGTCAGGCCCTCGTCCCGACGCTGGTGCAGATCGTCTACACGTTCTTCTTCGGCATCCTCATGTACCTCGCCATGCGCGTCACGCGCACTCTGCTCGCGCCTGTCCTGCTCCATGCCAGCACCGACCCGAGCATCTTCATGCACGCGCAGTATCCCGCCGAGGGGGCTCTGGGATCGCTGGCGAACTTGGGCAACATCGTTGTCATCGTCGTCGGGCTCGTGCTCGTCTTCTTCATCCGCGGCCGCGTCGGCCGTGACGGGGAGTCGACGTTCACGACCGCCTCGCGGTGACGCGGTTGGCCGACGGCATCCGACGCTCTCGGGAGCGCCGGACGCCGCCGCACCCTTACACGGCGGCCGGTGTGTGCGTCGGTACCCAGCCGAGCGCGGGGGCGACGTGCTGCGCGAAGTTCTCGACCAGGCGCAGGTTGAACTCCACGCCCATCTGCGACGGGATCGTCAGCATCAAGGTGTCGGCGCTCATCACCGCCGCGTCGTTCTGCAACTGCTCGACGAGCTTGTCGGGGGTGGCCGCGTAGGTCTTGCCGAAGGTCGAGCGCA
>NZ_CAUQWC010000172.1:0-7468 GCF_963521695.1 uncultured Microbacterium sp.
CCGTGCGCGTGCGCAGGGCGACGTCATCGGCGTCGTCGACGACGGTGTCGGCCTGGCCGAGTTGCCAGGACCGGTAGATGAGGGCGAGCAGGAAGGCGGAGATCGCGAAGGTGATGACGATGGCGGTCAGCATGAGCGCCTGCGGGAGCGCATCCGACATCTCGGACACATCGGTCGCGCCGTCGTCGTAGAACGGGGCGCGACCGGGCGCTCCCATCATGATCAGCAGCAGCAGGTTGGCCGCGTTGCCCAGCAGCAGGAAGCCGATCAGCACGCGGGTGAGGCTGCGTTCGAGCATGGCGTAGACGCCGCACGCGAAGAGCGCGGCCATGACGATGACGAGGACGAGGGAGATGGTCATGAGGGGGCCATCTCCGCATCTTCGGGATGCTGCGACTGTCGATCGACCTCGGCTCCGAGGCTGCGGAGCACGTCGAGGACGAGACCGATCACCACGAGGTACACACCCACGTCGAAGATCGTGCTGGTGACGAACTCCCAGTGCCCGATGAGGGGGAGATCGCCTTCGAACGTGAAGCTCTGCAGCGGCGCGAACCCGAACACCATCGGCAGCAGGGCGCAGAGCACGGCGATCGCCATGCCGGCCCCCAGCAGACGACCGGCGTCGGTGGGAGCAGCGGCGCCGAGCTCCCAGCGCCCACCGGCGATGTAGCGCATGACGAGCCCCATCCCGGCGACCAGGCCGCCGGCGAAGCCTCCACCCGGAAGGTTGTGACCGGCGAAGAGGAGGTACAGCGACACGATCATGATCGAGTGGAACAGCACCCGCACGATGATCTCGAGCAGGATCGAGCGGTTCTCGGGTTGCACCTTCGACCCCGAGATCAGCCATGCGCGCGGGGCGTCGGCTTCACCCGGACGCCGCGCCCGCACACCGCTGTCGGTCTCGATGAGGGGACGACGGCGCCCGATGCCGGTTCGACTGCGGGCGGTACCGGACCGGCGGGCGAGGTTGTCGCTGCGGTCGGTGATGAAGACGAGGGATGCCACGCCCGTGGCGGCGAGCACGAGAACCGAGAGCTCGCCCATCGTGTCCCACCCGCGGAGGTCGACGAGGGCGACGTTGACGACGTTGCGCCCGTGACCGATCTCGTACGCGAGCGGCGGCCACTCGAGCGAGATCGGAAGGTCTTGCCGGGCACCGGTCGCGACGATGGCGACGAGGGCCATTGTCAGTCCGACCCCCGCGCCGAGGATGGCCCGGGCGATCGGCGCCACCGATTCGTTCTGCTCGCCCATGCGCGCCGGAAGGCGCCGCAGCACGAGGGCGAAGACCACGAGGGTGACGGTCTCGATGAGCACCTGCGTGAGCGCGAGGTCGGGCGCCCCGCTGGTCGCGAAGAGCACGACCATGCCGAGCCCCGTCACCGACACGAGCGCGACGCCGGTGTAGCGCTTGCGCGCCCGCACGGCGAGAATGCCGGCCGCGATCATGATCGGCGCCGAGATGAGCTGGGTCGGCGATTGCCACGCGTCGAGCTGGGCACGCCACTCGCTCGACGCGAGGAGGGCGGTACCCTCGGCCACGACGAGGACGACGAAGATCGTGCCCACGTAGAACGGCAGCGAGCCGCGCTGGAAGCGCGCGGTGATCCACTCGGACGAGTGGTCGATCGACCGCAGCGTGAGGTTGTACACGTCGTTCGCCGTGAAGGGCAGAACGCGTCGACGCTTGTGCAGCTGCGTCTTGCGCACCACCCAGAACACGCCGGCGCCGAGGGCGAGGGTGCCGAGCGAGATGAACAGCGCCGGCTCCAGACCGTGCCAGAGCGCCAGGTGGTAGGGGTAGTCGGGCGCCGGGACTCCCGGCGTGGCCTCGGGCACCCCGTCGGCGTACGGTGCGAGCCAGTGGTCGACGATCGGCGAGAGGAAGCCGAGCGCGAGCGAGGCGGCGGCGAGTAGAACGGGCGAGGCGAGGAACCCGATCGGGGGGTCCGGCCAGTCGGTCGTCGTCACATCGCGCTTGGTCCAGTAGGCGCCCCACAGGAACCGGATGCCGTACGCCGCCGTCAGGGCGGACCCGAGCACGATGCCGATCAGCGCGACGACGCCCCACCCGGCGCCGGCTTCCGCCTCGTGCAGCAGCGCGGTGAGAGCCGTCTCTTTCGCGACGAAACCCAGGGTGGGGATGACACCGGCCATCGATCCGATCGCGATGAACGACGCCGTCGCCATCACCGGCGCCTGGCGTCCGAGGCCCGAGAGCTGTCCGATGTCACGGGTGTTCAGCTGGCGGTCGATGACGCCGACGATGAGGAAGAGGCACGACTTGAACAGCGCATGACTGAGCAGCAGCGCGACGCCGGCGAGAGCGGCATCCCGTGTGCCGTAGCCGAGCATGACGGTGAGGAAGCCGAGCTGGCTGACCGTGCCGAACGCGAGGATGCGCTTGAGGTCGCGCTCGCGCAGCGCCTGGAACCCACCCAGCAACATGGTGAACACGCCGAGCGTGATGAGCGTCGGCCGCCAGAACGGCGTCTCGGCGAAACCGGGTGCGAGGCGCGCGACGAGGTAGATGCCGGCCTTCACCATGGCCGCGGCGTGCAGGTAGGCGCTGACGGGGGTGGGGGCGGCCATGGCACCCGGCAGCCAGAAGTGGAAGGGGAAGATCGCCGACTTGCTCAGCGCGCCGACGAGCAGCAGCAGCACCGCGATGTCGACGACGGTGCCGGTCGGCGGGTCGGCGAGGATGGCCGACAGGCTCGACGTGCCCGCCTGCACCACCATGAGCACGACGCCGATCAGCATGACGAGTCCGCCGAGCGTCGTCACCAGGAGCGCCTGCAGAGCGGCACGCCTGCTCGAGGACCGGGCGTGGTAGTACCCGATGAGCAGGTACGACAGCACGCTCGTGATCTCCCAGAGCATGATCAGCACGACGATGTCGTCGGTCAGCACCAGCCCGTACATCGCGCCGGCGAAAGCCAGCAGCACGGCCGAGAACTGCCCAACGCCCTGTGTCTTTCCGCGGAAGTACCAGCGGCAGTACAGCATGACGAGCGCTCCGACGCCAGTGACGACGAGCGTCAGCAGCCAGCCCAGTACGTCCATGCGCATCGAGAGCGAGATGTCGATGGCGGGGATCCAGCGGTATTCCTCGAACGGAATGTCTCCGGCGAATACCGCGGGGGCCAGCACGATGGCGTGCGCGAATGCGAGCAACGGGAGCACGGCGGCCACGTAGAACGCGCGGGCACCGATCCGAGAAACCAACCACGGGAGCAGCAGCGGGAGGGCCGCGAAGGCGCCGAGGAACACCAACATGTGCGGGCCTCCTCGGGGTCGACGGGCGGTTGCCCGGGCTCTCGGGGTGTCGGACCTATTCTATGCGGCGCATGAGAGTCGCAGAACCCACGGGTCTCACATGCTAAGCGGTGGCCCCGTCGTGGTCCCGGCCCGGAAGGTGCACTCGAGGTCGAGACCCGAGGGCACCGCGTCTTCGAGCATCGCGGCCACGGCCTCGCCCGCGGCGCGCCCCTTCGCAGTGGCGGGTTGCACGAGCGTGGTCAGCACATGGGGGGCGAGGCCGTCGACCACCACACCGTCGAAGCCGGTGACGCTGACGTCCTGCGGCACGCGAAGACCCGCTTCTTCCGCGGCGCGGATGACCCCCGCGGCGAGCAGGTCGCTCTGGGCGATGACCGCGGTGGGCCGACGCTCGGCGAAGATCGCGCGCCCGGCGATCGCACCCTCGTCGATGGAGCTGGTCGCCGCGGCGAGCGCGGGCGCGTCGGGGAACACCTCTCGCGCGCCGCGGAGTCGGTCGGCGGTGACATCGACGCGGATGAGAGCATCGGCGGCGAGCCATCCGCGTCGGCGCCCGGTGTCGACGGGCAGGGTGACGATCACGACGTCATCGTGGCCGAGGTCGGCGAGATGGCGGGCGGCGGCTCGCTGCGCGTCGGCGTTGTCGAGCAGCACACGAGGGATCCCCTCGCCCGCGTCGCCCTCGACCACCACGACCGGGATGCCGCGGCCTCGCACGATCTCGAGCGAGTCGCGCATCCGGGGGCTGCAGCCGATGAGGACGGCCGCGTCGATGGGGGCCGTGTGCAGCGACGGCTCGCTGACGGTCACGCCGTCGTCGCGGAGCAGGAGAAGAGCAGCCCCCAGCCGCGAGACGCCGTCGGCGAGGCCGTCCATCATGTGCGTGGTGACGGGGTCGAGGAAGGCGGTGCCCAGGTGCTGGTCGAAGACGACCCCCACGATGCCCGATCGCCCTCGCCGCAGTGACGCCGCGCGGGGGTCGGGACCGGTGTAGCCCAGGCTCTCGGCGGCGGCGAGCACGCGGGCGCGGGTCGCCTCCGAGGTGGGCGTCTTTCCGCTGAAAACGACCGAGGCGGTCGACGGCGAGACGCCGGCTTCGCGGGCGACGTCGTTGATGGTCGCGCGACGGGTGCTCACGGGGCGATGCTACCCGTCGAGCGCACCGATCCCGAATCGATTCGATCGATGTCGAATCGATTCGTTAGAGTGTGCACATGCACTCCACGTTGACCCGCTCGCAGCTCGTGCGCTGGCATGTCGCGATCTGCGCGATCTTCCTCGCGAGCGGCCTCAGCATCTCGACCTGGGCGTCGCGCGTGCCCGCCATCCGCGAGTCCCTCAGCATCGAGAATTCCGGCGTGGGACTGCTCCTGCTCGGCATGGGCGTGGCATCCATCATCGGACTCTCCATCGCCCCCGCCGTCATGGCGCGCATCGGCGCCCGATCGGGCATGCTCGTGGCGCTCGTGCTCGTGGGTATCGGCCTGGCGGTCATCGGCTTCGGCGCCGACACCCTGCAACTCTTCGGCGTCGCCCTCGTGGGTCTGGCCCTCTTCGGATTCGGCAACGGCGCGGTCGACGTCATGATGAACGTCGAGGGCGCGGCGCTCGAGAAGGCCACCGGCCGCACGATCATGCCTCTGTTGCACGCGTTCTTCAGCTTCGGGACGGTGATCGGGGCGGGCCTCGGCTTCCTCGCCGTGAGCCTGGGTATCCCGGTGATGGCGCACTGCGTCGCGATGGGCGTGGTGATCCTGGTCGTCGCCTTCGTCTCGGTGGCCAACGTGCCGCGCGCGGAGGTCGCGATGGACGCCCCCGCCCCCGAGGAGCGCGCGCACTGGCGCGAACGCCTCACCGTCTCGTTGCAGGCGTGGCGTGAACCCCGCACCTACACGCTGGGCGTCATCATGCTCGGCATGGCTTTCGCCGAGGGAAGCGCGAACGACTGGCTGCCGTCCGCCGTGGTCTACGGACACGGCGCACCCGAAGAGGCGGGCCCGGCGGTTCTCGCCGTCTTCTCCGTCGCCATGACGGTGGGACGCATCGTGGGCGGTCCCGTCGTCGACAAGCTCGGGCGCGTGCTCGTGCTTCGCGTGCTCGCCGGAACGGCCGCAGCCGGACTGCTGCTGTTCATCCTCGCCCCGTTCGGTCCCCTCGTCTTCCTCGGCGCCGCTCTGTGGGGTCTCGGCGCTTCGCTGGGGTTCCCGATCGGCATGTCGGCCGCCGCCGACGACCCTGCCAAGGCCGCCTCTCGCGTCGCCGCCGCGGCCACCATCGGGTACGTCGCGTTCCTGTGCGGCCCGCCGATCCTCGGATGGATCGGCGACCACATCGGCCTGCTCCCCACGCTGCTGATCGTGGTCGGGCTGATCGTGGCATCCGGTCTGTTCTCGGGAGCCGCGAAGCCTCTCCCGGTGGCCGAGCCCGCCAGGCAACCCGCACGGCGCGATTAGGCTCGACGGGTGCGTCTCGTCATCGCCCGTTGCTCCGTCGATTACACCGGCCGCCTCAACGCGCATCTGCCCCTCGCCACCCGCCTGCTCGTGCACAAGGGTGACGGCAGCCTGCTCGTGCACTCCGACGGCGGCTCGTACAAGCCGCTCAACTGGATGAGCCCGCCCTGCGCGCTCACGATGGAGCAGCCCGACGAGGTCGACGTCGAAGACGGGGTGATCGAGCGGTGGCGTGTCACGCACGCCAAGACGGGTGATGCGCTGCTCGTGCGCATCCACGAGATCTTCCACGACACCGCGCACGACCTGGGGGTCGACCCCGGCCTGATCAAAGACGGCGTCGAGGCCGACCTGCAGCGCCTGCTGGCGGAGCAGGTGTCGGTGGTCGGCGAGAACCTCACGCTCGTGCGCCGCGAGTACCCCACCGCCATCGGCCCCGTCGATCTGCTCCTGCGCAACGACGACGGTCGCGGCACCGTCGCGATCGAGGTCAAGCGCCGCGGCGACATCGACGGCGTCGAGCAGCTCACGCGCTACCTCGAGCTGCTCAACCGCGACCCTCTACTGGCGCCGGTCACGGGCGTCTACGCCGCGCAAGAGATCAAGCCGCAGGCGCGCGTGCTCGCCACCGACCGCGGCATCCGGTGTCTCACCCTCGACTACGACGAGATGAAGGGCGTCCAGTCGGGCGCACCCCGCCTGTTCTGAGCCGGGCAGTCCGGCCTCCTGGCGGAAGGCTCCGATCTGCACCTGACCGGGCCGAACGACACGGCATCCCGGCGACCCAGCGGCACACCGCGCCGGTAGCGTGGACGCATGCCCGAACGCTCTCCCTTCTCGTGCGTCCTGTGGGACGTCGACGGAACCCTGGTCGACGCGTCCGAGGGGATCCTCCGCCGCCTGACGACCACGCTCGACCACTTCGGCCGAACGCCGCCGACGCGGGGCGAGCTGTCGCACTGGATCGGCCCGCCCATGTTCGAGTCGTTCCAGGTGAACGTCGGCATGACTCCCGAGCAGGCCGTCGAGGCCGTCGCGTTCTACCGTGGCTTGAACAAGAGCGAGGGTTACACGGTCAGCGCTCGGCTGTATCCGGGGGTCGGCGAGCTGGTGCACGACCTGCACGCGGCAGGGATCCCTCAGTCGACGGCGAGCTCGAAGCCCGAGGTTCAGGTCGTGGCGCTGATGGACCACTTCGGTCTGGCCCCCGATCTGGAGGCCATGGTCGGCGCGACCCTCGACGAGCGCACGCTGAGCGCCAAGTCCGATATCGTGCGCGAAGCGCTCCGTCGGCTCGACGTCGCCGGCGTGGATACGTCGCGCCCCGTGCTGATCGGCGATCGGCACCACGACGTCGAAGGCGGTCAGGATGCCGGCGTGCCGGTGATCTTCGTGCGGTGGGGCTTCAGCTGGCCGCACGAGGCCGAGGGCGCCCAGGCGGCCGTCGACGACGTCGATCAGCTTCGCGCCCTGCTCCTCGTCGGTGACGCGCCCGATGCCGATGCCTGATCTCGCGTGGGCGGTGCCGACGGCGATCGCCCTCGCCGCCGCCGCCCTCGTGGTGGCGGTCGTCGTCATCGCCGTCCGCGTGCAGCGCCGGTCTCCCCACAGCCGTGCGGCCGCCGGTCAGGCGGTGTCGGGTGCGGCCGCCCCCCTGCTCGCACTCGATGACGACGTCGACGATATCGCACTCGCCGTCGAGGCCGCCGACGCCCCCGATGCCGACG
>NZ_CAUQWC010000173.1:0-7454 GCF_963521695.1 uncultured Microbacterium sp.
GCGCGGTTCGACGCGGCGGACTCGTCGACGGCGTCGGTGCGCTGCCCGAAAGCACCGCGGGCGCCGGTGGGCACCGGCTCCGCCGCGGGTGCCGCGGGCTGGGCCGCCTGACGCAGACGGTTGGTCGCCGCCTGCTGCACCTGACCGCGGTCGTTGCGCACCTCGACCTCACCCGCGTCGTTCGCGGCCGAGTACTCCAGGCGCTGCGTCTCGACCGGGGTCGGCGTGAGGCCCTTGGCCTCGACCTGCGCCTCGTCGCCCTCAACCTTTCGAACCTCGACCTCCAGGTTGTAGAGGAAGCCGACGGACTCCTCCTTGATCTGGCCCATCATCGACTGGAACATCTGGTAGCCCTCGCGCTGATACTCGATCAGCGGGTCTCGCTGGGCCATGGCGCGGAGCCCGATGCCGTCCTTGAGGTAGTCCATCTCGTAGAGGTGCTCGCGCCAGCGGCGGTCGAGCACCTGCAGCACGACGCGGCGCTCGAGTTCGCGCAGCGCCTGCTCACCGAGCTGCTGCTCGCGGTTCTCGTACGCGATCCGCGCGTCGGAGATGATCTCGCGCTTGAGCCCCTCGGGCGTGATGCGCCCCTTGCTGCCGCCGGCCTCGGCGACGACCTCGTCGATCGTGACGCTCACCGGGTACATGGTCTTCAGCTCGGTCCAGAGCGCGTCGAAGTCCCACGACTCGGTGTGGCCCGAGCCGGTGTGGTCGTCGATCACGGCGGTGATGGCGTCTTCGATGAAGTGCTGCACGCGGTCGGCGATGTCATCGCCCTGGAGCATGTGTCGACGGTCAGCGTAGATGGCCTCGCGCTGACGGTTCAGCACGTCGTCGTACTTCAGGACGTTCTTGCGCATCTCGGCGTTGCGCGCCTCCACCTGCGATTGGGCGCTCTTGATCGCGCGCGACACCAGGCCGGACTCGATCGCGACGTCGTCGGGGAAGTTGGTGCGCGCGAGGATCGCCTCCGCCGCCCCCGACTGGAACAGACGCATGAGGTCGTCGGTGAGCGACAGGTAGAACCGGCTCTCGCCCGGGTCGCCCTGACGTCCTGAACGACCGCGCAGCTGGTTGTCGATGCGACGCGACTCATGGCGTTCGGTGCCCAGCACGTAGAGACCACCGGCCTCGGTGACCTTCGCGGCCTCCTCGGCGACGGTGTCGCGCATCGACTGGTACACCGTGTCCCACTCGGACTCGTAGGCGTCGGGCGTCTCGACGGGGTCGAGGTTGCGCGCCTTCATCTCCTGCACGGCGAGGAACTCGGCGTTACCGCCGAGCATGATGTCGGTTCCACGGCCGGCCATGTTGGTGGCCACGGTCACGGCGCCGAGGCGACCCGCGCGGGCGACGATCTCCGCCTCGCGCGCGTGGTTCTTGGCGTTCAGCACCTCGTGACGCACGCCTTTCTTGGCCAGCAGGCGTGACAGGTACTCGCTCTTCTCGACGCTCGTCGTACCGACCAGGACGGGCTGGCCCTTCGCGTGGCGCTCGACGATGTCTTCGACGACCTGCGCGAACTTGGCCGTCTCGTTCTTGTAGACGAGGTCGGACTGGTCCTTGCGGACCATGGGCCGGTTGGTGGGGATGGGGACCACACCGAGCTTGTAGGTCGACATGAACTCGGCCGCTTCGGTCTCGGCGGTACCGGTCATGCCCGAGAGCTTGTCGTAGAGACGGAAGTAGTTCTGCAGAGTGACCGTGGCGAGGGTCTGGTTCTCGGCCTTGACCGGCACGCCCTCCTTCGCCTCGATGGCCTGGTGGATGCCCTCGTTGTAGCGGCGCCCGACCAGGATGCGACCGGTGTGCTCGTCGACGATCATGACCTCGTCGTTCATCACGACGTAGTCGGTGTCGCGCTTGAACAGCGCGATCGACTTGATCGAGTTGTTGAGGAACGAGATCAGCGGGGTGTTGGCCGACTCGTAGAGGTTATCGATGCCGAGGTAGTCTTCGACCTTTTCGATGCCGGGCTCGAGCACGCCGATCGTGCGCTTCTTCTCGTCGACCTCGTAGTCGACGCCCGCCTCGAGGGTGCGAGCGAGCTTCGCGAACTCGGCGAACCAGCGGTTGGCCTCACCGGATGCCGGACCCGAGATGATCAGCGGGGTACGCGCCTCGTCGATGAGGATCGAGTCGACCTCGTCGACGATGGCGTAGAAGTGGCCGCGTTGCACGAGGTCTTCCTTGCGCCACGCCATGTTGTCGCGCAGGTAGTCGAAGCCGAACTCGTTGTTCGTGCCATAGCTGATGTCGGCCTCGTACTGCTCACGGCGAACCTCGGGCGTCTGGCCCGAGACGACTGTGCCCGTCGTCATCCCGAGTGCGCGGTAGACGCGGCCCATGAGCTCCGACTGGTAGCTGGCGAGGAAGTCGTTCACGGTGATGACGTGCACGCCCTTGCCCGCGATGGCGTTGAGGTAGGCCGGGAGGGCCGCGGTCAGCGTCTTTCCTTCACCGGTCTTCATCTCGGCGATGTTGCCCAGATGCAGGGCGGCGCCGCCCATGATCTGCACGTCGTACGGGCGCTGACCGAGAGTGCGCTTGGCCGCCTCGCGGACGGCGGCGAACGCCTCGGGCATGAGTTGGTCGAGCGTCTCGCCAGCCTCGAAACGGGCGCGGAGCTCGACGGTCTCGTTGCGCAGCTCGTCGTCGGTGAGCTGCTCGTAGTCCTCTTCGAGCGCCCCGGTCGCCTTGACGACGCCCTGTAGGCGACGCAGGACGCGGCCTTCGCCGGCGCGCAGCAGTCTCTCGAGCGGATTTGCCACGAAGAATCTCCATCTGTCGGGTGCGACGCCCGTACGGACGCCGGCCTGCGAACAGGCATACGTGGCCCATGGTATCCGTGTTACCGGTTCGTGACCTGCGAAGGAGCCGCAATCCTCAGGCCGGGTTGCGCGCCCGCAGCGAACACACGGCGACGGGTGCGAACCCGCCGCTTAGGATCGAGCCATGGCGGGTTTCTGGGGTAAGAGGAAGCGCGAAGAGCAAGACGCGGCCGACGCGGATCTGGCTCGGCGGGCCGAGCTGGCGATCGTCGCCGCCGATGAGCGGGTGCGTCTCACCTCCGACGAACTCGATTTCGCGCGGGCCGAGCTCGGCGACAAGGCGACCGAAGACCTCGCCGCCGCCCTCGACTCCGTGCGCACCCATCTCGCCGAGGCCTTCCGGCTGCACCAGCTCAACCACGACGAGATCCCCGACACCAAAGAGGAGCTGCGCACGCGCAACGCGCGCGTCATCCAGCTCTCCCAGTGGGCGGAAGACCTCCTCGAGGAGCGCACGCAGGTTCTTCAGCCCAAGATCGACGCCGTGCGCCGCGCACCCGAGACGCTCGCCCGCGTGCGTGCCGACCGTGAACGGCTCCAGGAGCGCATCCCGAACGCCCGCGACGTGGTCGAACGGCTCTCGCGCCGATACAGCGATTCGGCGCTCGCGCAGATCGGCGGAAATCCCGAAGAGATCGAGCAGCTCCTCGACTTCGCCGTGCACACGGCATCCGTCTCGGAGCGACGCCGTGAGGCTGGCCAGCGCGAGCAGGCGTCGGTCGCGCTGGAAGCGGCCACCGAGGCGGTCCGACGTGCCGAATCCCTCCTGGATGCCGTGGACACCTTCGAGATCGAGGCGCTGCGCGCCGAGTCCACCCTCGCCGCCGTCGTCGACGATTCCCGCAACGACCTCGTCGAGGCGCGCCGTGAGGCGCAGACCCCCGCCGTCATCGCCGCCATGACGGCGCTCCAGGGCGCGCTCAGCGCGCTGCCGGCATCCGGTACCCGCAGCGATCCCTTCGCCGCCCTGTCGTCCCTGCGCCAGACGAACGCCGATCTGGACCACGCCCGAGAGCGCGCGGCGCGCCCGGTTCTCTCGCAACAGCAGGTGGACCACGCCATCGATGACGCTGACCGTCAGCTCGCAGTCGCCCGCGGCCTCATCACCGGACACCGGGGTTGGATCGGCGCCGACGCGCGCACGCGCTTCGTCGAGGCGGAACGCCTGCGCGCAGGGCTCCCCCTCGGTCCCGTCGCCGAGGACGATCGGGAAACGGTGCTCGCCACCGCGCGCCGAGCCGGGTCGCTGGCAGCCGAATCGCTGCAGATCGCGCAGCGCGACATCGAGCAGTCCCGTCCCGACGACTGGGGCGGCAACGGCTATGGCCGCGGGGGCATGGGCGGCCGCGGCGGGGGTATGGGCGGCGGCAACATGGTCGGCGGAATGCTCGGTGGTCTGGTCATCGGGTCGCTGCTCGGCGACATCTTCGACGGCTGAACCGCCCCGCTGCGCTCCCCGCCTCCGATCGGGGTCGGCGCAGAGCCCCCCTCCGGCGCGCGAGGCGAGTGACCCGCAGGCGGCCGACCGATCTCGGCACAGCACCGCGAGAGCCCGCCGCGCCAGGGTGTATGGATGATGCGGCGCGGGCCGAGAGGTGAGGGAGCGGGCGAAGGCTCACCCGCTCTTCGTGGGCTGCCGAGACACGGACGGCGCGCGCCCAAGAGCTCGCGAAGCGATCGCGCTCCGATTCACGCGAATGGGACACGGTTGCGCGGGTGAGAAGAAAGGGCAGCCGGAGGCTTCGCGAGCACACTCACCCGGTGTTTCCTCGGGCGATCTGCCACGCAGCGAAGCGGCGAAACGCGATGGTGGGACGACGAACACCGCCATCTGTGTTTCGTCTCGCCCCGCTCATGCCCTCGAAGGATGACTCATGACCTCCTCCTCCTCCTCCCCTGGCACATCCGACCTCGCCCGCGAACAGCCAGGCCCGTCGCGCCGCACTCTGATCGCCGGCGCCGCCTGGTCGGTACCGGCCATCACGCTCGTCAGCTCCAGCCCCGCATTCGCGGCCAGCGGGGCGTCGTCCCTCGCGCTGACGACACCGTCCATGCAGGCGATCTCAGCCGGCACGACCCCTGCCACGGCCGTCGTCACCGGCACCGGCAACAAGCCCGTCTCCGGGGCCCCCGTGAGCTTCACCGGCCCCACCGGCACCAGCTTCTCGCCCGCCTCAACCACCGCCGACGGGTCGGGCACCGCGACCACCACGCTCACCACGACCGACGACTGGGCCACCCCCGGCAGCACGCTGACCATCACCGCCGTCAGCGGCGGGGCGAGCACCAGCGCCGGCCTGACCGTGCTCGGCGCCAACGCCTACGGCTTCGCCAAGCGCGACAACGGACAGGTCAACCGCGGCGGAACCTTCTACGGCACGGGCGCCGCCGGAACAGGCACCGATGCGAGGACCGTAAATCCTCCCACCCAGCTGCTGAAGCAGTTCCCCTCACCCATCGCCTCTGTCGCCGTCGGAAAGAGCTTCTCCCTCGCACTGTTGAAGAACGGCACCGTGTGGAGCGTCGGCCGCAACGAAAGCGGGCAGCTCGGCGACGGCACCACTACGGATCGCCTCACGTGGGCGCAGATCCCCGGGCTGACCGGGGTGACGCAGATCGTCTGCGGCTTCTCCACCGGTTACGCCCTGCGCTCCGACGGCCGCATCCTCGCCTGGGGATACAACAATTCGGGACAACTCGGCGATGGCGGCACCACCAATCGCTCGACCCCTGCCCTCGTCAGCGGCATCACCACCGCCACCCAGGTCGTCGCCGGAAGCGGCTCGGCCGCCGCCCTGCTCGCCGACTTCACCGTGCGAACGTGGGGATCCAGCTACTACGGCCAACTCGGCAACGGCTCCCGTGACAATTCGGGCACTCCCGTCACCGCGATGGGCGTTACCAACATTGCGCAGCTCGCAGCGAACGGCGAGACCGTCTACGCCCTGACGAAGACCGGACGCATCCGTTCGTGGGGCTACGGCCAATACGGCCAGCTCGGCGACGGGACCACGACATTCATGGCGCTCAGTGCCGTCGACGTCCTCAACGTCAGCAACGCCGTTCAGGTCAGCGGGGGCGAATCCCGCGGCCACGCCGTGTTGTCTAACGGCCAAGCGGTCTCGTGGGGCACGGGCTACGGCTACAGACTCGGCGACGGCACGAACGTCGACCGTAGCTCCCCGGTTCCGATCAGCAGCCTCACGGGTGTCAGCCGCGTCATCGGCGGTTACTACAACAGCTTCGCGTTGCTCGACGACGGAAGCATCCGCTGGTGGGGGTATGACAGCCAGAGCGGACCCACGACATTCAGCGGAACGACCGGCGTCACCCGCATCGACACGAGCGCGATGGGCGACCCGGTCTTCTTCATCCGATGAGCGTTCACGGTCGGCAGCAACAGAGACGAACAGTCCGCCGTGCGACCGGGTGAACGCACGACCGTCCATCCGCCCGCAGCTGAATACGCGAAGGCGCCCCCGTCCGTCCGACGGGGGCGCCTTCGCGTACGTATCAGGATGCGGCCTGCACCACGGGTGAAGCCTGCGTCGCGAGCGCGATCACGCCGTAGTCCCAGCCCTTGCGGCGGTACACGACGCTGGGGTGATCCGTACGGGCGTCGATGAACAGGAAGAAGTCGTGTCCGACGAGCTCCATCCGGTCGACGGCGTCTTCGACCGTCATCCATTCGGCGCCGAACTCCTTCTGGCGGATGACGACGGGCGAATAGTCTTCTTCGTCGGCAGCGCCCTCGGTCTGCACCGGGATGGATCCGGTGGCGACGGCGCGAAGGACCTCGACGGAGGCCGGCTCGACGTCGATGCCCGAGAGTTCGCCGGTGCCCTTTTCGAACTTGGCACCGCGCGGGTGGTTGCGGGCGTCGATGCGCTTGTCTTTCGCGCGGCGCACCTGCTCCGAGATCTTGTCGACCGCGAGGTCGAGCGCGGCGAACTTGTCGACGTCGGTCGCCTCCGCGCGGACGACGGGACCCTTGCCGTCGAGGGTGAGTTCGACCGTGTCGTCTTCCATGCGGCCATTGCGATAGGCCCGATGAGTCACCTTGACCTCGAGCGCTCCGGCGCGCGGCGCCAGGTGCTCGATGCGACTGACCTTCTCTTCAACCACGGTGCGGAATCGATCGGTGATACCGACTCCCACGCCGACGATGTTGGTGTCCATCAGTGACCTCCTTGTTCCGGGTTCCGCCCGGTCTAAGGGCGGAACATCCGTCGCCTTCAGTCATCCCCACGCTAGTGGGAGGCCACCGCCATGTCACGTGGTAATCACCTCCCATTCACCTTTCGATGTGCTGCGACGCGGCGTGTGGGCGAGCGCGACCGCCCGCACGTCGGTAGCGCCCGCCGCGCGCAGGGCGCGAACCGCCTCGGCCAACGTCGCACCCGTCGTGACCACATCGTCGACCACCACCACCGGCCCGCCCAAGACGGTGCGAGCCGCGAACACGTCGCGGACGTTCTCGCGCCGCGCATGATCTCCGAGTCCGCGCTGATCGGCGGGTGCCCGACGCAGCCGCAACAGGCGCTCGGGGCGCCGGCCCGCCCGCCGCACCAGCACCTCGACCGGGCGATATCCACGCCGGCGGAAGGCCGCGCGCGACGAGGG
>NZ_CAUQWC010000174.1:0-7453 GCF_963521695.1 uncultured Microbacterium sp.
ACCGCGACCTGCTGTGGGCGGGGATCGTCGACGGCACCATCGACGCGATCGTCAGCGACCATTCGCCGGCCACCGTCGAGCTGAAGGGCAATCCCGACTTCGGCCTCGCCTGGGGAGGCATCGCGGGGCTGCAGACCGGCCTGTCGGCGGTGCACACCACCGCCCGCGAGCGGGGGCTCGCCTTTGAGAGCCTCCTGCCCTTGCTCACGACGGGCCCCGCGCGCATCGCGGGCCTCGGGGGGCTCGGCGTGATCGAACCGGGTGCGCCGGCTCACCTCGTCGCCTTCGCCCCCAACGAGACGTTCGTGGTCGATGCCGCGACGCTGGAGTACCGCAACCCCGTGACGCCGTGGCACGGCAAGACCCTCACGGGCGTGGTGCGCGAGACCTGGCTCCGTGGAGAGTCGGTGTACCGCCGCGGCGCTGCCGTGACCGAGCGCGAGGGCCGCGAGATCCTGCACACCAATGCGGCGGTGGAGGCGTGAGCGCCGCGGCGTCTGCGACCGGTCCGCGCGAGTCGGCGGGTGACGTCGACGGGCTCGGCCACCGCGGTTCGGCCACGACCGAGGTCCCTGAGCCTGCCGAGGGTGCCGTGACGCACGCCGAGGTCGTGGTCCTTGAGCCTGTCGAGGGGCCCGGTACCGGCGGCTCATCGGCTGCGACCGAGGTCCCTGAGCCTGCCGAGGGGGCCGTGACGCACGCCGAGGTCGAGGTCCCTGAGCCTGTCGAAGGGACCGGGCCCGGCATCACGACGCCGGTGCCGATCCTCCAGCCCGGCGTCGGCGCCGTCCCCGGCGATCACTACCTCCGCGCCACGCCCGACACCGTCCTGTGGGGGCGCCTGCCGTGCGCGAGCGACACCGCCGTGCTCGAGATCGCGTCGGGTGCGAGCGTCACGTTCGACACCGTCAGCCACGAGGGCATCCTCGACGACCAGGGCAGAGATCCGGCCGCCTTCTTCGCCGCACACGGGATTCCGCGGGAGCAGGTGCTCGACGATGCCGTCGAGATCGCGGCATCCGTCTCGCGCGACGTGATGGCCGACGGACCCCACGTCGTCGTCGGTCCCGTGCACGTGCGCGATGCGCACCCCGGTGACCTGCTCAAGATCACCGTCGAGACGCTCGTTCCGCGGGTGCCCTACGGCGTGATCTCGAACCGGCACGGCAAGGGCGCGCTCGTGGGCGAGCTGCCGCGTGGTGAGCACAACGTCAGCGTGTTCGCCGCCGTCGCCGAACGGAGCGGCATCCTGCACGGCACGCTCCCCGTCGTCGAGGGAGGCGAGCCGGTCGTGGCGTTCCCCCTCGCGCCGTTCCTCGGCACGATGGGGGTCGCCGTCGCAGGTGCGCAACGACCGCACTCCGTGCCGCCGGGCACGCACGGCGGCAACATCGACATCAACCTCCTCGTCGAGGGGACGATCCTCTACCTCCCGGTGCAGGTCGAGGGGGCGCTCGCGTACGTCGGCGACCCCCACTTCGCGCAGGGCGACGGCGAGGTCGCGCTCACCGCCCTCGAGGCGTCGCTGCGCGCCACGCTGCGCTTCGAGGTGATTCCGGCGGCCGCCGCGCGCGCGGCGTTCGGCGAGGTCACGGGGCCGCTCGTGCGCACGCCCGACTATCTCGTGCCGACCGGGATGGACCCCGACCTCGACGCGGCGATGCGCGCGTGCGTGCGCTCGTCGCTCGCGCTGCTGCACGGCCGTTGGGGCATGGACGAACACCTGGGCTACGCCTACCTGAGCGCCGCGACCGACTTCGACATCTCGCAGGTCGTCGATATCGTCTCGGGCGTGCACGCGCGCATCCGCGAGGCCGACTTCGCGGGAGTGCCGTCGGTGGAGCCGGAGGCGCTGGCATCCGTTCCCCTGCCCGAGGGAGGCACAGCATGACCCCCGCCCTGGCCGCCGCGCTCGCCCGCGCCGACGAGCCCGCCCGCGTCACCCCCGCGAACGCCGTCGTCCCGCCTCGAGTGTCCAGGACACGCCGCAGGACACGGGTCCGGGACGGCGTGTCGTGGACACTCGACGAGCACGACGCCCCCACTGACGGAGACGGCCGATGACGGATGCCATGACCTCACCTCTCGAACCCGCGGCAGCCGCCGGCACCGCCCCCGGGTCGCCCGCCACTCTGGACTCCGCCTCGGACACCGGCGCCCCGCCTCCGCCCGCCGACCTGCGCGAGGCCTTCGACGCGTACGAGCGAGCCATCGTCGCGAACGACCTCGACGCCCTCGACGCGTTCTTCGCGCCGGGACCCGACACGCTCCGCGGCGACACGGCGGGCCTCCTCGTCGGCCATGACGCGATCAGCGGATTCCGGTCACTGCGCGGCGGCGTCCCTCCGCGCGACATCGCCGAGGTCCACTACCGCCCGCTCGCCACGGCCACCACCGACGCGAGCACCGACGGCGACGTCGCCCTGCTGATGTCGGTGTCGCAGTTCCGCGGCGGTGGGCGAGGCCTGCAGACGCAGGTGTGGCAACGCATCGACGGTCGGTGGCTCATCACCGCGGCGCACGTGACGCCGCGCACGCCTCCGCTCGACCGCACCATCTGGCGCAGCGTCGGCGACCCCTTCCTGCAGGGGGCGTGGGAGGGTCCGCTCGAGGGACTCACCGTCGCGGTGAAAGACCTCTTCGCCATCGCCGGCTTCCGCATCGGCGCGGGAAACCCCACATTCCTCGAAGAAGCACGGCCTGAGAAGGCCACCGCCCCGGCGGTCGCCGACCTGCTGCGCGGGGGTGCGTCGCTGCGCGGCATCGCCCGCACCGACGAGTTCGCCTATTCGATCGCCGGAGACAACGCCCATTACGGCACGCCGCCCAACGGCGCGGTGGTCGGTGCTCTGCCCGGCGGTTCGTCCAGCGGACCGGCATCCGCTGTCGCCCTCGGCCATGCCGACATCGCCCTCGCCACCGACACCGCCGGTTCCATCCGCGTGCCGGCGTCGTACCAGGGGCTCTGGGGGCTGCGCACGACCCATGACCTCGTTCCCCGACAGGGCATGCTGCCGCTCGCGCAGTCGTTCGACACGATCGGCTGGCTCACCCGCGACGGCGACACCCTGCAGCGGGTGGCCGACTGGTGCCTGAGCTACGACGGCTCCGCCTCCACCGAGAACGTGTACGGGGCCGCAGGCAGCGACCTTCCTTGGCGGTTCGTAATCCCCGAAGAGATCCTCGACTGCGCCGACGCCTCCACCCGTGAAGGGTTCTCGCGTTTTCTGGCCGGGCTCGCGGCATCCGATGACCCGCCCTCGTTCCGCGCGGTGCACACGGGAGACCTGGATGCCGGCTTCGCGGCGTTCCGCACCGTGCAGGGCGCAGAGGCGTGGCGCAACGACGGCGAGTGGCTGCGCGCGCATCCCGGTGCCGTGGGCCCGGCGGTCGCCGAGCGTTTCCGCGTCGCGGCGCAGATCACCGCCGACGAAGAACGTGCGGCGCGCAGCGGCCTCGAACCGATCGCCGCGCACCTGGCCGAGCTCGTCGACGGTGCCGTCATGGTCTTCCCCACCGTCCCGGGGCCCGCACCTCAGCGCACCGCCGACGTCGACGCCGTGCGCGCGGCCACCCTGCGGATGACGGCCCCCGCGGCCATCGCCGGTCTCCCGGCGATCTCAGTGCCGCTTCTCACGATCGACGGCGCCCCGGTCGGCGTCTGCCTCGTCTCGCGTGCGGGCACCGACATCGCGCTCGTGCGCCTCGCCCGCCGCCTCGCCGCCCTGTCGGCATCGTCTCGTGCTTCCGCCCCCTCCCGCACCATGGAGACCCCGTGAACAGCCAGCTCCCCGGCCCCATCGACCCGCCCGCCCGACTGCTGATGGGCCCCGGGCCCATCTCGGCGTACCCCAGCGTGCTGCGCGCGATGGGGGCACCGCTCGTCGGACAGTACGACCCGTTCATGACTGCCACGATGAACGAGACTCAAGACCTGTACCGCCAGGTCTGGGGCACCGACAACGACGCGACGGTGCTCATCGACGGCACGAGTCGCGCCGGCATCGAGGCGGCCATGATCTCGCTCATCCGCCCGGGAGACAGGGTGCTCGTGCCCGTCTTCGGACGCTTCGGGCACCTGCTCGCCGAGATCGCCGAACGCGCGCTCGCCGAAGTGCACACGATCGAGGTGCCGTGGGGTCAGGTCTTCCCCGTGTCGGCGATCCGCGAGGCGGTCGAGCGGGTCAAGCCGCACCTCGTCGCCTGCGTGCAGGGCGACACCTCGACCACGATGCTCCAGCCGTTGGACGAGATCGGCGAGATCTGCCGCGCGCACGGAGCGCTGTTCTACACCGACGCCACGGCCTCCCTCGGCGGCAACGCGTTCGAGATGGATGACTGGGGACTGGATGCCGCCACCGCGGGCCTGCAGAAGTGCCTCGGCGGGCCGTCGGGGTCGGCGCCGATCAGCCTCTCGGAGCGGGCCGTCGAGGTGGTGCGCTCGCGCGCCCGCGTCGAGGCCGGTATCCGCGAGGAGGGCGATGCCGTGGCATCCGACTTCATCCGCTCGAACTACTTCGACCTCGCGATGATCCTGGACTACTGGGGACCGCGCCGTCTGAACCACCACACCGAGGCGACGACGATGCTCTACGGCGCGCGGGAGTGCGCGCGCGTTCTGCTGCTCGAGGGGCGCGATGCCGTGATCGCGCGGCACCGCTTGCACGGCGACGCGATGCTCGCGGGCGTCGAGGGCCTGGGGCTCACGGTGTTCGGCGACGTCGCGCACAAGATGACGAACGTCGTCGCGGTCGAGATCCCCGAGGGAGTGATCGGCGATGCGGTGCGTTCGGAGCTGTTGAGCGACTTCGGCATCGAGATCGGCACGTCGTTCGGTCCGCTGCACGGTCGCGTCTGGCGCATCGGCACGATGGGGTACAACGCCCGCACCGATGCCGTGCTCACCACCCTCGCCGCGCTCGAGGCGGTACTGCGTCGCCACGGCGCGACGGTCGCGCCCGGCGGTGGCGTCGAGGCCGCGCAGGGCGTGTACGCGGCGGCGCGCTCATGACGCGCCGCACTCCCGCGTCGGTCTCCGTCGCCGACGTCGGGCGAACGCACGCCGCGTCGCACGCCGGGCGTGCATTCTCGGCGAGTCACGGCCCACACGCTGTCGCCGGGGTCGCTGACTCCGGGCGAACGCACGCCGGGTCGCGCGCCGCGCGGGCATTCGCGGTGAGTCATCGAGTCGCGGCCCGCGGAGCCCGACCATGACCACCGCCACCCGCCTGCAGGTCGCGCCCGAGCGCATCGCCTCGGCGGCGCGCCGCGTCATGGGGCGATGCGAAGAACTCGCCCGGGTCACGGCGACGCCGGGCAGCATCACGCGCGTGTACCTGTCACCCGAGCACGCCCGAGTCAACCGCTTGGCCGCGGAGTGGATGCGCGAACTCGGCATGACGACGAGACAGGATGCCGCGGGCAACCAGGTCGGACGCCTCGCCCCGGCCGGAGCCCCCGACGCCCCCGCGCTACTGATGGGCTCGCATCTCGACACCGTCCCCGACGCCGGACGCTTCGACGGCATCGTCGGGGTGCTGATGGCCCTCGAGGTCGTGCGGCTCATCCGCCTGGTCGACGACGAGGGCACGGCATCCAGTCCCTTCCCGTTCGCGCTCGAGGTCATCGCCTTCAGCGACGAGGAGGGCACGCGCTTCGGCAAAGCCCTCCTCGGATCTTCGGCGGTCGCCGGGCAGTGGGACGCGTCGTGGTGGGACCTGACGGATGCCGACGGCTACACGCTGCGGCAGGCCTTCCGCGAGTTCGGGCTCGACCCGGGCCGCGTCGGCGAGGCCGCCCGACGCCCCGACGAGCTCGTCGCCTACCTGGAAGCGCACATCGAGCAGGGGCCGGAGCTGCATCGCAGCGGCCGGGCGCTCGCCGCGGTGTCGTCGATCGCCTCGGCCAGGCGCTTCCAGCTCGTCGTCGAGGGTGAGGCGCGGCACGCCGGCGGCACTCCGTACGACATGCGGCGCGATGCCCTGCTCGGCGCGAGCGAAGCCGCCCTGGCGGTGGAGCGCATCTGCCGCGGAGAGCATCACATCATCGGCACCGTCGGTCAGCTCGAGGCGTTCCCCGGCGCGGTGAACGTCGTGCCCGGTGAGGCGCACTTCTCGCTCGACCTCCGCGGCGAGTTCGACGCCACCCGCGACCACACGTGGGACGAGATCTCCCGCGAACTGGATGCCATCATGGGCCGCCGCGGGCTCCGCTGGCAGGCCCGCGAGGTGCACAGCGCACCGGCCGTGTTCTGCGCCCCGCTGCTGCAGGACGTGGTGCGCGCCGGTATCGGCGGCGAGGCGCCGACCCTGTTCAGCCGCGCCGGACACGACGCGATGGCGATCGGGGCCATCACCGAGGTGGGCATGCTGTTCCTGCGCAACCCCGACGGCATCAGCCACCACCCCGATGAGGCGGTGACCGGTGCCGACGTCGCCGCGGGGCTACGGGCGCTCGCCGAGGCGGTGCTGCACCTGGGCGCGGAGCCGCGCTGAGCCCGGCCACCCGACTCCGGTCCGCAACCGGTCCACTCGTCCCCGATCGGCCCTCGGACGCACCGTGAGCCCTGCGCGAGAATCGTGGCATGACCGACACCCCCGGCATCCTGCAGCTGCTCGCCTTCGCCGCCGAACCCGGGGGCGGCAATCCCGCGGGTGTCGTGCTGGACGCCGCCTCGCTCGACGACGCGCAGATGCAGCGCATCGCGGCCGACCTCGGCCACCCCGAGACGGCGTTCGTGACCGCGCGTGAGGGTGACCGCGTCGTCGTGCGGTACTTCTCGCCCGACGCCGAGGTGCCCTTCTGCGGACACGCCACCATCGCGACGGCGGTGGCGCTCGCTGAGATCGAGGGCGCCGGCAGCTACGTCTTCGACACCGCCGCGGGCGCGGTCGACGTCGTCACCGAGCGCGACGCCGAGGGCGCCATGGTCGCCGGTTTCACGAGCGTCGAGCCGCGCGTCACCGACCTGGAGCCGGAGGTGGCCGACCGCCTGCTCGGCCTGATGGGCATGACCCACGCCGACCTGGACGAGCGGATGCCGCTGGCACAGTCCTTCGCCGGCAACCTGCACCCGGTCGTCGCCGTGACCGCGCGCGAGGTGTTCGACACGTTCACCTTCGATCCCGGTGCGATGCGGGAACTCCTCGACGAACGCGGATGGAAGGGCACCGCCATCGTGGTGCACGTCGCGGGCGGCATCGCCGACGGCCTCGTCGCCGAGGCCCGCAATCTCTTCCCCGTCGGCGACATCACCGAAGACCCGGCCACCGGCTCCGCCGCCGCCTCGCTGGGGGCGTACCTGCGCGACCGCGTCGGCGTTCCCGCGCCGTTCGGCTTCACGGTGCGGCAGGGGCGGCACATCGGCCGGCCGAGCGTGCTGGAGGTCGAGGTCCCGGCGTCCGGGGGCATCATCGTGCGGGGCGGCGCGACGCCGCTCTGACCGCGGATCGGC
>NZ_CAUQWC010000175.1:0-7406 GCF_963521695.1 uncultured Microbacterium sp.
CACGCACACGATGGGGTGCAGGTTGTGGGCCAGCGCGATGGCGGCTTTCGCGGCCGTGGCCGAGCCGTTCGAGGCGGCGGTCGCCGCGTCCGCGGTGTGGGCCGTGGCGTCGGAGCGGGCGGCATCCGGATCCCGAGGACCGGGATCGTTCGCCGTCGCCTTCCTCGACGAACTCGCCGCGGTGCGACCGGAAGACCTCACGGGCCGGGCGGAGTTCACGCGATGACCGACCTCTCGCTCCACCTCGTCACCGACCACCGCGTCCCCTTCGACCGCCTGCGCGACATCGTCGATCAGGCGGCGGCCGCGGGCGTCACCGTCGTGCAGCTGCGCGACAAGGTCGCCGGCGGCGCCGAACTCTTCACCCGCACCCTCGACCTCGCCGACGTCATCGCGGGGCGGTGCGCCTTCCTCGTCGACGACCGCCTCGACGTCGTCCTCGCCGCACGTGACCGCGGCGCCCGGGTCGACGGCATCCATCTCGGTCAGAGCGATCTGCCCGTCGACGCCGCGCGCGCCCTGCTCGGCACCGACGCCCTCGTGGGCTGGACCGCGAATACCCCGGCCCACTTCGCCGCAGCCGCCGCCCTGCCGGAGGGCACCGTCGACTACCTCGGTGTCGGCGTCATCCGCGCCACGGCGACGAAGCCCGACCACCCGCAGCCCCTGGGTATCCACGGATTCGGCGAGCTCGCGGCATCCACCGCCCTGCCGTGCGTGGCGATCGGCGGGATCGACGTCGACGACGTCACCGCCCTCCGTGCGGCGGGAGCGGCGGGCGTCGCCGTCGTCTCGGCGGTGTGCGCGGCCGATGACCCGGGCGCGGTGGTGCGCGCCCTCACGGCGGCGTGGGGAGCAGACACGTGAACGACACTCCACCCGTTGCACCGCGCCGCGCGGCGCCCGACGCAACGCCGGTTGTCCCCCGCGTCCTCAGCATCGCCGGCACCGACCCCACCGGGGGTGCCGGGATCCAGGCCGACCTGAAGTCGATCGCGGCCTTCGGCGGCTACGGCATGGCCGCGGTGACGGCGCTCGTCGCGCAGAACACCGTCGGCGTCCGCGAGGTGCACGTGCCGCCGACGTCGTTCCTCGACGCGCAGTTGCGCGCGGTCAGCGACGACGTCGACATCGACGCGGTGAAGATCGGCATGCTCGGCTCGGCCCAGGTCGTCGCCACCGTCGACACGTGGTTGGTCGATGTGCTGGCCGAGGCGCGCCCCCCGATCGTCGTGCTCGATCCGGTGATGGTCGCGACCAGCGGCGACCGCCTGCTCGACACCGACGCCGAAGAAGCGGTCAAAGCGCTGTGCCGCCGCGCCGACCTCGTCACACCGAACCTGCCCGAGCTCGCCGTCCTGGTCGGCCGATCCGTCGCGACGAGCTGGGAGGAAGCCGTGGCGCAGGCGCAGACCCTGGCCGAGCGAGCCGACACCGCGGTCCTGCTGAAGGGCGGACACCTCGACGGCGAGCAGAGTCCGGATGCCATCATCGTCGGCGCCGACGTGCACCCGGTGCCCGGGCGCCGGGTCGCCACGCGTCACACCCACGGCACGGGCTGCTCGCTGTCGTCGGCCATGGCGACCCTCGCGGCGCACGGCATGTCGTGGCCCGAGGCCCTGACGCGCGCGAAACACTGGCTCACCGGCGCCCTCGAGCACGCCGATGCCCTGCGGGTCGGACGCGGCAACGGTCCCATCGACCACCTGCACGAGCTGCGCCCGCACATCGAGCTCGGCCCGCCGGTACCGGACGCCCCGCGGGGCGAGGCGGCATCCTGGAGCACCGAACGATGGGATGCCGTGGCCCCGGTGAGAGCCGACGTCGACGCCTGCGCCTTCGTGCGGGGGTTGGCATCCGGCGACCTGGATCGCGACGCCTTCGGCTGGTATCTCGGCCAGGACCTGCTGTATCTCCGCGAGTACGCGCGGGTGCTCGCCCGCGCCGCAGCACTGGCACCGACCGTCGACGAGCAGCGGTTCTGGGCGGCGGCCTCCGTCTCGTGCCTCGAGGAGGAGGCGGCGCTCCACCAGACGCACGTCGACCCGGCGGGGCTCGAGCCCGCGGCATCCACCCTCGACTACACCGACCACCTGCACGCGGCGTCGACAGTGGGCTCCTATGCGGTCCTGGTCGCCGCGATCCTGCCCTGCTTCGTGCTGTACACCGACATCGGCGCCCGCTGGCGGGGCACGTTCGCCGCCGACCACCCCTACGCCGACTGGCTCACCGCCTACGGCGACGAGGCGTTCGCTGCGTCGTCGGCTCGGGCGGCGGCGATCGTGGATGACGCGGCCCGAACGGCATCCGCGTCCGAACGCTCGGCGATGGCCGCGGCCTACGACCGGTCGATGCGCCTCGAGCTGACGTTCTTCGAGGCGCCTCTGAAGCGCCCGTGAAGCGGACGGAGGTGTCGCCGCCGAGAACGGCGAGGCGACACCTCCGTGCGATCCGATACCGACCCCGGTGAGAGGGCCGCTCGGTCAGCCGCTCTTGCGGCGGAACTCGCGCTTGGTGACCGCTCCGTGCGTGCCCTGCACGGCGGAGTGGCCGTCGAGGTGCGCCTGACCCGAACGCTGATGCCCGTTCTTCTTCTCGAGCGCTTCCTTGAACTTGCGTTTCATGTCGTCGGACGCCGAAGCGTCCGAGGTCTCGTCGGTACTCATGGCTCCACCCTAGACATGACCGCGCGAGAGCGGACCACCGAGACAGGACCGTGCGGGTCGTCCTAAACGTGGCGCACGCGCTGCTGCAGCCGCGTGCGGATGTCGAACAGCTCGGTCCCGCCGACCTCGCGCGCACCCGGGATGCCGCGACGCAGCAGCGTCGTCAACGCGCTGCGGGTGACGAGGGCGACCGGTGTGCCGCGCATCTTGCCGAGCTCGGTGACGGCCTCGAGCACGTCGTCGTCAGGGAGCACGACCATCGCACCGCTGAAGCGCACGCCCGCGGACCGGGCGATGACGCGGGCACGCGAGACCAACTCGGTCACGGGCGCACCGATGACGTGCGGGCCGCTGATCTCGCCGCGGCGCACGCCGACCGGACCGCCGAAGTCCTCGCTGAGCAGGGCGTAGAGTCCGCTCGGTCCGAGCACGAGGTGGTCGAGCTTCTGCTCGGGATCGCGTCCGTCACGGTCGGCGAACACGTCGTGCCAGACCGTGTAGCCCATGCCCAGCTCCGACACGAGCCGCGCCGTCTCCTCCTCGGCGAGCGCGTCGGCGAGGATGTGCCGGATCTCGGGCGGAGCCGAGCGCACGAGCGCGGGGTCGTAGGGGTCGGCGATGTCGACGCCGCGACCGACCCACTCGCGGATCAGGCCGAGGTAGCGCTCGCGACGCCACCCGCCGGGCTGTCCGTACGACCGGGCGCGCGGTCGCGTGTCGGTCGGACGGGAGGGAGCGGATGCCGTGGACCCGCCGCCCCATTCACCCGCGGTAGACCCGCGGCCGCGATCGTAGACGCTGCGGGCCTCGGACGTCCCGACGAGCTCCCATGCGCGCTGCACCTGCACGAACAGTGCGGCGTCGCCGCCGGTGTCGGGGTGCGTCTCGCGCAGCCGTACGCGGTAGGCGCGGCGCAGACCCTCGTCATCGACGTCGGCCGCGACGCGGAGCACCTCGTATGCCGAGGACGACATGGGGCTGTCGAACACGTGCGTCATCCGTTCTGCCGCCCGGGTGCGCGGCGCCTCTCAGGCTAACCCGCCGCGGCCGTGCACGGCCCGTGGCGACGGCGTCTCACACCGCTTCCGCGGCATCCGCCCCTCGACGACGATCCCGGCGCCGCCGTAGGGGGCGACGCAGCCTCCGCGCATAGGCCGCGGCGTCGCGGCTCGACAGGGCGAGCAGCACGAGGATGTCCAGGCTCAGCGTGATCAGGGTCGTCCGCACGGTGATCACCTGCCCGAACTCCCACCACCCCACGAAACTGGCGCTGATCGACGCCACCGATATGACCATCACCAGCACCCGCGCGAGGTTGCCGCCGAAGAAGATCCGGATGCCGAAGACCACCTGCACCGCGCAGACGACGGCGACCACGCCGAGGAAAACCGCGGTATCCACACCCAGGTCGGACACGCTCAGATCGAGAGGCTCGTCCGCGTTCCCGCTCGCCGCGCCCGCGATCTCGCGCAGCCACGGTGGGAGTGAGAACGCCACACTCGCCGCCCACAGCGCCCCCGCCGCCGCGCGCAGCAGCACGAGGACGCTGCCGGTGACGATCGAGGCCGGCCGGCGCATCGCCGGATCGGCCGTGGTCGGGTCGACCGGCGGCTCGAACGCCACGCGCTTCTCGGGAAGCCGCTCTGCGCTCACGGCGCCGACACCCCCTCGGGTGCGGACGGACGCACCGCGCTCACGTCGATGATCGGCAGGTCGCCGTCGGTGCTGATGCTGTCGCCTCCGCCGTTTCTCGAGTGGTAGCCGGTGGCGAAGTCGCGGATGACGTCGACCTCGACACCCGGCACTCCGCGGACGCTCGCGACGATGTGGTCGCGCTCGATGTCGGTGTCGGCGTCGATGCGGTGCGTGACCTGCAGCGTGAACAGCGACAGCCCGACCGCGCGGTCGAACGTCCCCGCGGCGAGCCAGTCGACGCGGCGTCCCCCCGGCAGGAGCCACCCGTCGGGGCACTTCCACAGCCGCACGTGGTGGCGCTGGGCGGGAGAGCCCGCGACCTCCTGCTGGTACGCGAGGTCTTGCATCCGTCCGAAGAGGAACAGCGGACTCACGGGCGCGCGCGGGTAGCTCCGACGGCGCAGCGTCGACACGACGATGCGCCACGACGACCGCAGGCTCACGGGGTCGGCCGGGATCCATCCGGCCGAGGCCATCACGGTTTCGACGTTCTCGCGAGACCCCTGCAGGGCGAGGTTCACGGGATCGCCGAGGAGCCCGTCGGAGGTGCGGGTGCGGCCCATGAAGTAGTCGGGCACGTAGACGGCGGTGAGGATGCGATGAAGCCGCGGCAGCGCGAAGTAGGCGAGCAGCACCCAGAACGCCACCGCCATGAGCACCCCGCCCCACCCGAGCGAGAACGACTGGGTGAGGCTCAGGTAGGCGAGCCAGATCGCGGCGGCACCGGCGAAGACGAAGAAGAACCCGTCGAGGGCCCGACCAATCGACCAGCGACGCCGCGACGGGGTCATGCGCTCGTCACCACAACGCCGGGGTGGGCTCGTAGGCGAACGCCTCGGCGACGCGCTCGGCGGGGAGGTCGTCGAGCCGTACCGGCGACCACGACGGAGAGCGGTCCTTGTCGACGACTTGCGCGCGGATGCCCTCGACCAGGTCGGGCTGCGTGAACGCGAACCACAGCACGAGGCCGTACTCCTGCGCGAGGGCTGCCCGGAGCGACGGTAGCTCGCGTGCCCGGCGGACCGCCTCGAGCGTCACGGCGAGCGCCGTCGGCGACGCGGTCGCGAGTACCTCGGCCGTCTGCTGCGCCTCGGCCTCGGGCCGGGCGCGCAGGCGCTCCAGGATGCCGGGGACATCGGCGGCCGAGAACGCCTCGTCGATCCACTCCCGCTCTGTCTCGAAGCGCGACGGCTCGGGCGTCTCGTCGAACAGCAGCACCAACTCGGTCGGGCTGGAGGGGTCGGCACGGTACTCCAGCGCTTCGTAGAGCGCCGGGAGATGGGCGGTGGGCACCATGTGGTCGGCGAAGCCGGCGTACAGGGCGTCGGCGGCATCCATCGTCCCGCCCGTCAGCGCGAGGTACTCGCCGATCCGGCCGGGCGCACGGCCGAGCAGCCACGACCCGCCCACGTCGGGGGTGAATCCGATGCGCGTCTCGGGCATCGCCAGACGCGAGCGTTCGGTGACGATGCGGATCGCCGCGTGACCGGCGAGGCCGATGCCCCCGCCCATGCACACGCCGTCGGCGATGGCGACGACCGGCTTCTTCGACGTGGCGATGCGGTGGTCGAGGGCGTACTCCTCGCGGAAGAAGGCGTGGATCTCGTCGGTCCGGCCGTCGACGACCATCCCGTGCAGCGCCCGCACGTCGCCGCCGGCGCAGAAGCCGCGCTCGCCCGCTCCGTCGAGCAGCACGATGTCGACGTCGGTGTCGCTCTCCCACCTGTCGAGGGTGAGGTGGAGCGCGCGGATCATGCCGAGGTCGAGCGCGTTGATCGCCGCCGGACGGTTGAGCGTGAGGTGGCCGAGACCACCCCGGCCACCGACCAGGACACTGTCGTTCTCGGTTCGCTCTGCGTGCACGCTGCCACGTTACACAGGCCCCGCGGACCGCCTCCGCCTCGGGGAGGATACGTTTTCGGCCCCGGATCGGGGAAGATGGGCGGAACGTCTGCCGAAGGAAAGGGGCCGCATGCCCGACGGACAGGTGCTCGAACTGGCCGGCCTCACCAAACGGTTCGGGGCGATCTCGGCCGTCGACGGCCTGACCGCCCGCATCGAACCCGGGCAGGTCACGGGCTTCCTCGGCCCGAACGGCGCAGGCAAGACGACCTCGCTGCGGATGCTGCTGGGCCTGGTGCGTCCCACCGCCGGCACCGCGACGATCGGGGGCAAGCGCTACGCCGACCTCGCCTCGCCGTTGCAGAGCGTGGGCGCCGCCCTCGAGGCATCCAGCTTCCACCCCGGTCGCTCGGCCGCGAACCACCTGAAGGTCTACGCGCGCGCAGCGAACCTCCCCACCTCCCGCATCGATGAGGTGCTCGGCCTCGTCGGGCTCGCCGACGTGGCCGGTCGCCGGGTCGGCGGCTTCTCGCTCGGCATGCGTCAGCGTCTGGGACTTGCCACCGCACTCCTCGGCGACCCCGGCGTGCTCGTGCTCGACGAGCCGTCGAACGGTCTCGACCCCGAGGGCATCCGGTGGATGCGCTCGCTGCTGCGCCACCTCGCCGAAGAGGGACGCACGGTGCTCATCTCGTCGCACCTGCTCGCCGAGGTGCAGCAGACGGTTGACGCTCTACTGATCATCTCGCGTGGTCGCCTGGTGTTCCAGGGCGGCATCGAAGACCTCGCCGACCCCGACGAGTACGCCACGGTCGTCGACTCCCCCGACCGTGCCGCGCTGTCGCGCCTGCTCGAGGACCGCGGGATCGACCACCAGCTGCTGCGCAACGGCTTCACGATCCGCCACCACGAACCGGTCGAGATCGGCGCCCTCGCCGCGGGCGCCGACATCGCACTGTCGAACCTGCAGAGCAAGGGCGCGAGCCTGGAAGACATCTTCCTCGAGCTCGTCAGT
Source organism: uncultured Microbacterium sp. (assembly GCF_963521695.1). Classification (GTDB taxonomy): domain Bacteria; phylum Actinomycetota; class Actinomycetes; order Actinomycetales; family Microbacteriaceae; genus Microbacterium. Next base: position 7,219 of record NZ_CAUQWC010000175.1, read on the forward strand.
GGCGTGCGCGTGCACGCGAGCGCCGGAGCGGCGCCCGCCCCGGTCGCCGACGAAGCTCTCGCCACGGCGGAGGATCCCGGAGAGGTCCGCGATGCCGGAGAGGTTCCGGATGCCGCCACCCCGACCCCCGCACCGATCGCGGCGGCCGCTGCGTCGGCGGATCCCGACGACGACCCGCGTCCCTCGAC
>NZ_CAUQWC010000176.1:0-7356 GCF_963521695.1 uncultured Microbacterium sp.
GCCCTCGCGGCCTTCGCGACCGCCGCGGACTCGTCCGTGTCGTCGAAGGTCGTGCTCTCGTTCGCTTGACGGTCGAGCGCGACACCCCGGGCGCGTCCCCCGGGGGAGACGGCCGTGGTCAGTGCTTCTTGTACCCCGCGTTGCGCCCCATCGTGAAGAGGGCGCCGACCGTGCCGACGAAGCCGATCGCGGCGATACCGCCGATGACCCAGAGCACGACGTGAGAGAAGAAGCCGCTGTCCATGATGATCCTCCGGGTCGGTGTGGCCGTTCGATCCTACCGTCGCGCGTACGGCGCTCGTGCCGGGGCGGTCGCTTCGATGCGGGTCGTGCCGACGCCGGGGCACTGGTAGACTTCCGGGGAACTTCGGCGAGGGACTGCCGCGCACCGAACGGTGCAGGTGGCATCCGTGATCGACGCAGTGAAGCAGGCTCCCCGGCTTTCCTCACGCGCTCGCGTTCGAGTCGAATCCAGACCACACAGGTGCGGGCCCACGTCCGCTCACAAGCTGCGGGCCGAGCGCTCGCGAGGAGAACATCATGTCGGAAGACAACAAGGTCGTCGCGGAGCTCCGCGAGAACTTCGGCAAGGGCTTCGCCCGTCGTCTGCGCGCCGCGGGCAAGATCCCGGCCGTCATCTACGGTCACGGCACCGAGCCCCAGCACGTCGCGCTGCCGGGCCACCAGGTCGCGCTGCTCATCCGTCGCGCCAACGCGCTGCTCGACCTCGACATCGCGGGCAAGGGCCAGCTCGTCCTCGTGAAGGACGTGCAGAAAGACCCCGTGCGCCAGATCATCGAGCACATCGACCTCATCGTCGTGCGCAAGGGCGAGAAGGTCCAGGTCGACGTTCCCGTCACCGTCATCGGCGAGCCCTTCCCCGGCACCATCGCCAACCTCGAGAACACGACCGTGTCGCTCGAGGTCGAGGCCACGCACATTCCGCAGAACGTCGAGGTCTCGGTTGAGGGTGCCGAGGACGGCACGCAGATCACCGCCGCCGACCTGCAGCTGCCCGCGGGCGCCGCGCTGGTGACCGACCCCGAGACCCTCATCATCGGTGTTTCGGTCCCCCTCGACACGCTCGCCGCCGACGAGGAGATCGCCGAGGCCGACGCCGAAATCGCCGAGGAGCAGTCCGAAGAGGCCGAGGCCGCCGAGGGCGACGACAAGTAATCTCAGGCGGGCCGCGGCCCGCCGACCACGAGGGGGCGCGTTTCGCGCCCCCTCGTTCTCTGTGTCCGGGTCTCGCCGCCCGATACACGCGCGCGGACCCGGTTCGCGCCTGCGGAAGGATGGATGCCATGGCAGACACCTGGCTCATCGTCGGTCTCGGCAACCCCGGCCCACGGTACGAGGCGACCCGGCACAACATCGGCCAGATGGTCATGGACGAGCTCGCCGGCCGCCGCCGCGAGGCGTTTCGCGCCCACAAGGCCAACGCGCGCGTCGTCGAAACGTGGCTCCGGCCCGGGGCCGCGAAGCTCGTCCTCGCCAAGCTCAATTGCTTCATGAACGTCTCCGGCGGCCCGGTCGCGGGGCTTGCCCGCTTCTACGGCGTCGAGGCGGATCACGTCGTCGTCGTCCATGACGAGCTCGACATCCCCTACGACACGATCAAGCTCAAGATCGGCGGTGGTCACGGCGGCCACAACGGCGTGCGCGACATCGCCAAGGCGCTCGGCACCGCGGACTTCCCGCGGGTGCGGGTGGGTATCGGCCGTCCCTCGGGCCGTCAGGATCCCGCCGACTGGGTGCTCGACCCCTTCGGTTCGACCGAGCGCCAGACCCTGCCGATCCTCGTGTCGGATGCCGCGGATGCCGTCGAGTTGCTCGTCGACGAGGGCTTGGTCTCGGCGCAACAGCGATTTCACGCTCCCCGCGCCTGACACCCGGCTCGACAGACCGGAGGTCCCTGAGCCCGTCGAGGGAGCCGACATCGGGTCTTACGTCGCGATGGAGGTCTCCGAGCCCGTCGAACCGACGGGTGCCCGCGCGACGGATGGCGCGCATCCGCCCTGGAAACGCGGCGCTGACGGTCCGCGCCTCTCCGCCTCCGCGGCGACACGAAGAAAAGACCCCGGCCTCGAAAGGCCGGGGTCTTGTCGTGGGTCGGTGTCACATCGTGGAGCCGACGCCCACCGCGGCACCGACGCCGAGAGCCGTGATGACGATGATCCCGCCGAGCACGGCGATGACGATCGCGGCGATTCCCCACCCGCGGCCGCGGTTCTTCACCGCGGCGATGATGCCCTGGATGAAGCCCCAGAGGCCCAGGATGCCGTAGACGACGAAGGCTGCGACAGACAGCGCGGCGACCGCGATCGCCGACTGCTCGGCGCCGGGTGGCAGCGATTCGGGGTCGACCTGGCCGGTCGAGGAGTCGACGTACTGACCGAGGCCCCCGGTCTGCACGCCCGCTACGAAGGCGAGGATCGCACCCACGACGACGGCGAGGACAGAGACGACGAACGCGATGATGCCGAGCTTCTTCGACACCGGCCCCCGGTGCTCGGGCGCATAGGCGGGCGCGGCGTAGCCACCCGGCGCGGGCTGCGCCTCGCTGCGCGTGGGGGGCGGGTTGTACGGCTCCGGCGGCGGCGGTGTGGTGCTCACGAGTTGCTCCCTTGGTCGTCGACAGGCAGGACACGCCTGCTCGGCGGATGACGGACACGACGCCCGTTGCCGCGAGTGTAGGGGAGCCCCGGGCGGGGACCGGATGGGCTGGACGCGCCCTCTTCGTCGCGGTATCGCACCCGAGGACGCGGGTCACACCGGGGTGAGCCCGCTCGCCGTCGTTGCGAGTCCCGCCACGAGGCCGACGGCGACGAGGCCGCCGAACACCAGGGGTCCCAGTGCCGAGAGGACGATGGCCGTGATGCCCGCCCCGCGTCCCGATCCGACCGCGGTGGCGACGATGCCGAGCACGAGCGCGGTCACCCCCACGACGGTCCCTGCCCAGAACGAGATCTCCCCGACGAGGACGACATCGCGCACCGGCGACAGCACGCGCCAGTCGAGAGTCGACGACGTGAGCGTCTCGAGCCCCGGCCCCGCGCCCCGGGCGGTGCGGAATGCGGCGAAGCCTCCGACGGCGGATGCCAGGACGGTGGCGGCGATCGACGACAGCAGGGCCCAGATGCCGAGGGGTCGGGCGCGTCGGCGCGGCGGCGGGGGAGCGAGGAGGGTCCCGACCGGCGGCGCGACGTGCGGCGCGGCGAAGACCGGACCGTTCGGGACGCCGGGGCTGCTCATGCCGTCACTCTACGAGACGTCGTCGGTCAAGGGCGTGGGCACACACGGCCCGATGTCGGACCCCCCGCGTAGACTCATTCGAGTGACAGTTCCCGGGATCGTTCGCGCCCTCGAGCAGGCTGAGTCGTACCGTGAGGCCGCTTCCGCGGCATCCGCCGACTTGTCTCTCTCCCTTGTCGACGGCCTCGACGCACCCGTGATCGCGGGGTTGATCGAGCGTCGCCGCGCGGCCGGCGGGCCCGGCGCGGTGCTGGTCATCGCCCCGACCGGGCGTCGTGCCGAGTCGCTGGGTCCGGCATTGGATGCCGTCCTCCCCGGCGCCCACGTGCTCCACTTCCCCGCGTGGGAGACCCTGCCACACGAGCGCCTCAGCCCGAGCCCCGAGACGGTCGGCCGGCGCCTCGACGTGCTGCGGCGAATTGCCGCGTGGGACGGAGAGGTGCCATTGGTCGTCACCGCATCCGTACGCAGCGCCCTCCAGCCGCTCGCTCCCGGCCTCGGCGACGTCGAGCCGGTGCAGCTCGTCGTCGGCGGCCGCGGGCATCAGCTCGAGACCGTGACGACGCGGCTGGTCGAGCTGGCCTACCACCGCGTCGACATGGTGTCGCGACGTGGCGAGTTCGCCGTGCGCGGCGGCATCCTCGATGTCTTCCCGCCCGTGGCCGATCATCCGTACCGCGTCGAGTTCTTCGGCGACGAGGTCGACCAGATCCGTGCGTTCTCCGTCGCCGATCAGCGATCGCTTCCGGGCGAGGTGACCGACGTCACGCTCGTCCCCAGCCGCGAACTGCTGCTCAGCACCGAGGTGCGCGCCCGCGCCGCCGAGCTGCGCGACGCCTATCCGGGTCTTCGGCAACTGCTCGAGAAGATGGCCGAGGGCATCCCCGCGGAGGGCATGGAGTCACTCATCCCCGTGCTGATCGACGACCTCATCACCCTTGTCGACTACCTGCCGGGGGGCAGCGCCGTTGCGCTCGTCGACCCCGAGCGCTCGCTTGCGCGGGCGACGACGCTCGGCGACACGAACCGCGAGTTCCTCGAGGCCGCGTGGTCGGCGGCGACCGCGGGAGCCGACACCCCGGTCGACCTCGACTCCGGTGATTTCGTGACGCTCGACGATCTGCACGAGAAGGCCGCGGGTCGTGGGGGCGTCTGGTGGGAGCTGAGCGCCTTCGACTCGGGCGCCGCGGATGCCGAAGACGAAGGTCTCGTCGTCGGCGACGGGTCGGCGCACCGCGTCAAGGCCGACGCGGTGCCGTCCTTCCAGGGCAACGTCGAGGGAGCCACGGCGCACGTCGGTCAACTGCTCGCCGACGGCTGGTCGGTCGTCGTCACGGCATCCGGACCCGGAATGGTCGATCGTGCCCGCGACGTGCTCGCCGAGCGCGGTATCGCGGCGCGTCGCGTCGACGACGTCCGCACGGCCCCCGAGCCCGGTGTCGCTCACGTGGTGTGTGCGCCGTTGGAACGCGGGTTCCAGCTCACCGAGGCGAAGTTCGCCGTCATCACCGAGACCGAGTTCTACGGTCGGTCGGTCAGCGGCGACAACCGGGGGGTCAAGAAGCTCGCATCGCGGCGGCGCAACGTCGTCGATCCGATGCAGCTCAAGCCCGGCGACGTCGTCGTTCACGCTACGCACGGCATCGGCAAGTTCCTCGAGCTCACGCAGCGCGAGGTCTCCAGCGGCGGACGCAACGCGGTGAAGACGACGAAAGAGTATCTGGTCCTCGAATACGCCCCCGCGAAACGCGGGTATCCGGGCGACAAGCTCTACGTGCCCACTGATCAACTCGACCTGCTGTCGAAGTACGTCGGCGGAGAAGCGCCCACCCTGTCGAAGATGGGCGGGAGCGACTGGGCGGCGGCCAAGGGCCGCGCGCGCAAGGCCGTCCGCGATATCGCGGTGGAGCTGGTGAAGCTGTATTCGGCGCGCATGGCGTCGAAGGGCTACGCCTTCGGGCCCGACACCCCCTGGCAGCGGGAACTCGAAGAGGCCTTCCCCTTCGCAGAGACCCTCGATCAGCTCCAGACGATCGACGAGATCAAGGCCGACATGGAGAAGCCGATCCCGATGGATCGACTCCTTTCGGGAGACGTCGGTTTCGGCAAGACCGAGGTCGCCGTGCGCGCCGCGTTCAAGGCCATCCAGGAGGGCAAACAGGTCGCCATGCTGGTGCCGACGACCCTCTTGGTCAAACAGCACCTCGAGACGTTCGCCGAACGGTACGCGGGCTTCCCCGTCACGGTGCGTCCGCTCTCGCGGTTCCAGTCCGACAAAGAGGCGAAGTCGACCTTGGCGGGCCTCACCGACGGCACCGTCGACATGGTCATCGGGACTCACCGCATCCTGACCGAGAAAGTGATCTTCAAAGACCTCGGGCTGATGATCATCGACGAGGAGCAGCGTTTCGGCGTCGAACACAAAGACGCATTGAAGAAGCTCAAGACGAATGTCGACATCCTCGCGATGAGCGCGACGCCCATCCCGCGCACGCTCGAGATGGCGGTCACCGGCATCCGTGAGATGTCGACCCTGGCGACTCCGCCCGAAGATCGGCATCCGATCCTCTCGTACGTCGGACCCCGCAACGACAAGCAGATCGCCGCGGCGATCCGACGCGAGCTGCTGCGCGAGGGCCAGGTGTTCTACGTGCACAACCGGGTCTCATCGATCCAGCGCGTCGCTGCGCACCTCGCGGAGCTGGTCCCCGAGGCGCGGATCGTCGTCGCTCACGGACAGATGGGCGAGCACGCCCTCGAGCAGGTCGTTGACGACTTCTGGGAGCGCCGAGCCGACGTGCTCGTGTCGACGACCATCATCGAGACGGGCCTCGACATCTCGAACTCCAACACGATCATCATCGACCGCGCCGACAAGTACGGCCTGTCGCAGCTGCATCAGTTGCGCGGTCGCGTGGGCCGTGGGCGCGACCGGGCCTACGCGTACTTCCTGTACGACGAGATGAAGCCTCTCTCCGAGACGGCTGCCGACCGTCTCGAGACGATCGCCGTCAACAACGAACTCGGCAGCGGTATGCAGGTGGCGCTCAAGGACCTCGAGCTGCGCGGGGCCGGCAACCTGCTGGGCGCGGAGCAGGCGGGGCACATCGCCGGTGTCGGCTTCGACCTGTATCTGCGCATGATCGGTGAGGCCGTGTCGACCTTCCGCGGCGACGACGTCGACGGCCCCAGCGAGCTGCGGTTGGAGCTGCCGGTCGACGCGCGCCTGCCCGAGTTTTACATCGACAGCGAGCGCCTGCGCCTCGAGGCCTACCAGAAGCTTTCGGCGGCGGCATCGGCAAGCGCGAAGGACGACGCCATCGACCTCGTGATCGAGGAGCTCCGAGACCGATACGGCGAACCGCCCGCCGAGGTCGAGGGACTCATCGCGGTGGCGCGTCTGCGCCGCCGTGCTGCGCAGGCGGGACTCGCCGACGTGGTGGCGATGGGATCGAACCTGCGCATCGCCCCCGCCCACCTCGCCGAGTCCATGCGCGTGCGCCTGCAGCGCCTGTACCCGAAGGCGAAGCTCGTCGCGGGCGGGGATGCCATGGTGGTGCCGCTGCCACAGGACGCCGATGACGCGAACCTGATCGCGTGGGTGCGCCAGCTCCTCGATGCCCTGTGGCCGTTGCCCGTCGAGAAGTCCCCGGAAGCGGCGAACGCCTGAGCTCGCGTCTTCCCTGACGACGGCCGCCCAGCGGGCCCGATCGACCTCCGTGTCGGTCGGGCCCGCTCGCTTCTTCCGGCGTCGTCCCGGGAGTATGGGCCGCGACACGCCCGGGGAGGGCGTGGATTCGACGGAGTGGCGGTTCACGCGTAACTTATTCCTTGTTCGCCCCACAGGGGAGAGCGGAGCGGCCCGAAAGGCCCCGCGTCCTCTCAAGCGGTGAACCGGCCCAAGACCTCACCGGATGGTGTATGGTTTTGGTTCTGGTCGTTCGGCCGGTTCCCGAGGTCGATCTCTTCGTGAGGTCCCACTGAGGAATCGTGTGCTGGGCAGCTGGTCAATTGAAGTGAACTGCCTCATGGTTGGTCGCAAGACTTTTTCTGTGGGTGCGTCCGTTCCTTGAGAACTCAACAGCGTGCACTTGTCAAATG
>NZ_CAUQWC010000177.1:0-7303 GCF_963521695.1 uncultured Microbacterium sp.
GGGGTGCGGGGCGAACTCGACCGCGTCGGCGGGGAAGACCCGCACCGCGGCCTCCAGGTCGACGGCGAGCCCCGCGGCCACCAGGGCGACGGTCGCCGCGCCCCGCGCCCCGACCTCGGGGTCGGTCGTGCGCACGATCGTGCGACCCGACACGTCGGCCAGCAGCTGGCACAGCAGGTCGCTACGCGCGCCACCGCCGCACACGGGCACGCGCTCGGCGGCATCCAGCAGATCGAGGCACTCGGCGACCGAGAACGCGAGGCCTTCGAAGACGCTGCGCAACAGCTGAGCCGGAGTCGTCGTGACGTTCATGCCGACCCAGGATGCCGAGGCTGCGGCATCCACGAACGGGGCGCGCTCGCCGCTGGGCGAGCCGTAGGGCAGGTAGATCACCCCGCCGCTGCCGGCGGGCGCCGTGCGCGCGAGGCGTTCGAGCTCGCTCCAGCCGCGGTCGGCGAGACCCAGGGTGTCGCGCACCCAGTCGAGGTTGGGCGTGCCGACCATCGATGACAGGGCCTCGAGCACCTGGGTCCCGCGGCCGGTGGGGATGAGGATGCCGATCCCGCTGTCGGCGGCGGCGCGGTCGACGCGGTTGACGGCCACGGTGGCGGTCGTGCCGAGCACGACCCACCCGTCCTGATCGTCGAGGGCGCCGAGCCCCACGGGGCAGGCCGCGGAGTCGACGAGCCCCGTGGCGACGGGCACGCCGGCCCGGAGGCCCAGCTCGGTGGCGGCGGCATCGGTGAGGGTGCCGGCGCTCTCGTGCGGGGCACGCACGGGGGCGAGCAGGTGCGCGAAGCGACGGTGCCCGAGCGCGTCGATCATCTCGTCGGAGTAGGCGAGGGTCGCCGGATCCAGGTACGTGCGCGACGCCTCGGAGGGGTCGGTGGCGACCTCGCCGGTGAGGCGGTGACGCACCGCGTCCTTGCAGTTGAGGTGGTGGGCCGCGCGGGCGAGGGTCTCGGGCTCGGTCTCGGCGAAGCCGTCGAGCAGCACGGGGAGCGTCCCCGGGAAGCTGGCCGAGCCGGTGGCGGCGATCACCGCGGCATCCCGCCCGTCGCGCTGCCACGCGGTCACGCGGTCGGCGCCCCGCCCGTCGAGCCACAGGGCTGCCGGGCGCACCGGGCGACCGTCGACGTCGATGAGCCACGCCCCGTCGCCCTGGCCGGTGACACCGATCGCGACGACGTCGGGCCCTGCGCTGCGGGCCTGCGACAGAGCCTGACGGACGGCTCCGACGACGGCCTCCCACACGAGGTCGATGTCGCTCTCGGCCGCCCCGTCGGGCGTACGGATGACCGTGACCGGTCGGTGACCGGCGGCGAGCGTCTCACCCTCGAGCGAGTAGAGCACGGCCTTGACCGCGGTGGTTCCGGCGTCGATGCCCAGGACGGCGGGGGTCACAGGGTGCCGCCCGGGGTGGTGTCGAGGGTCTTCGCCGCGGGCTTGCGCTCCGCCGCCGCCCGTGCGCGCTGCGCGACGGTGTACGCCAGCACGAGGGCGACCAGCAGCACGACCCCCTGCACCGCGGCCTTGACGTTGAAGTCGAGACCCAGCAGATCGAGGCCGTTCGCCAGGACGCCCAGGAAAAGCACTCCCACGACGGTGCCGGGCACGTTCGGCCGCGAGCGCGGGTGCATCGACGCGCCGATGAACACCGCGGCGATGGCATCCAGCAGGTAGCTGAAGCCCGCGAGAGGCGTGTACAGCCGCAGCGAGGCGCTGAGCAGCACGCCGCCCGCCGCGCACAGCACGCCCGCGCCGATGTAGACGAGTACGCGGATGCGACGGGTGCGAAGCCCCGCGACGACCGCCGCGCGATCCTGCAGGCCCATCGCCTGGATGCGCACGCCCGCGGGGGTGCGGTGCAGCAGAATGCCGACGCCCACGGCCGCGACCGCGGCGATGATCACCGGGATGCCGACGCCCAGCATGTCGCCCGAGCCGAGGAAGGTGAAGCCCTCGGGGGCGGCGCGGAAGCTGACGCTCGCCCCGCCGTTCGTGCCGATCTGCTGGGCGCTGCGGCCGATGAAGAAGGTGCCGAGGGTCGCGAGGAAGGGCGTCACGCCGAGCCCCACGATGAGGAAGGCGTTGAGCGCCCCGATGAGCGCGCCGCCGACGAGTCCGAGCAGGACGGCGACGGGCCACGGCATCCCGAACGACATCATCGACACGATCGCGAACCACGCGCCGAAGTCGACGGCGACCGCGGCCGACAGGTCGATGCCGCCGGACGACACCACCACCGTCAGGGCGAGGGCGACGAGCAGCAGGATCGCGACGCCGTCGAGCACGTTCAGCAGGTTGCTCGGGCGCAGGAACGCGTCGCTGGCGAACGAGAAGAACACGACCAGCAACGCGAAGGCGGCGACGAAGCCGTAGCGGGTGACGGTCGCGGCGGCGGAACCGGCGACCCCCGACCAGCGGGTGCGGGTGGCGGTGGTGCTCACGCGCGGGCCTCCTCGTTCTTGCGTGCGGCGGCCGCGGCGACGACGAGCAGGATCAGCACACCCTTGAAGCCGTCGACCCACGCGTTGGCCACGCGCGAGAGGATCAGGCCGTTCGACAGCAGCGCCACGAACACCGCGCCCAGCACGGAGCCGAAGATCGTCACCGTGCCGCGGCGGGTGAAGGCCGCCCCCAGGAAGGTCGCCAGCACCATGTCGACCATGAGGCGCTCGTCGATCCCCGGGCTGCTGCCCGAGCCGCGCGCGACGAGCAGCAGTGCGCTGAGGCCTGCGACGACACCCGCGATGACGAACGTCGACATGATGTAGCGCCGGGTCGGGATGCCGGCGAAGGTCGCGGCATCCCGGTTGCCGCCGACGGCCTGCAGACGACGGCCGTACGGGGTGCGCGCCATGACGAAGACCAGCACCGCCGCGACGACGAGCATGAGCACGGCTGCGAGCGGGATGCCGGCGATCCGCGTGTCGCGGACGGCGATGATGAGGGGGTCCGTCACGTCGATGCGGCGATTGCCGCTGACCACGCGCGTGATGCCGACGACGGCGACGTAGACGGCGAGGGTGGCGAGGATCGACGACAGTCCGACCCAGCCGACGAGGACCGCGTTGAGCAGGCCGAACACGGTGGTGACCAGGATGCCGAGGGCGAACGCGACGGCGAACGGGGTGCCGTAGGTGGTGAGCTGATCGCTCACGATGGCGGTGGCGAGCGCCGCGGTCGCGGGGATCGACAGGTCGATGCCGCCGACGACCACGTCGTCGCCGCCGCCGATCACGACGATGGCGAGGCCCATCGCGACCAACGCGACGGGGGCCGCCTGGGTGAGGCTCGCCGTGACGTTGGCGACGCCGAGGAAGCCCCTCGCCGTGACGGCGAGGTACACGGTCATCGCGAGCACGACCAGCAGCGGGCCGCGCCGCGCCAGCAGGCGGCGCAGACGCGGGGCGAGCGCCGTGCGCTCCACGGTCAGGGCGCTCATGCGGCATCCCCTTCGGTTCGTTCGGGGGCGGCGGCGTCGGCGGTGGACCCGCCGGCGCTCCCGGTCACCAACGCGCTCAGGTGCTCGAGGGTCAGACCGTCGGTCGTCACCTCGTGCGCGACGCGTCCGCGTTCGAGCACGACGACGCGGTCGCTGAGCCCGAGCACCTCGGCGGGGTCGGTCGAGACGATCACGACCGCGGTTCCGGATGCCGCGAGTTCCGCCAGCAGGCGGTAGATCTCCTGCTTCGCGCCGATGTCGACACCCACCGTGGGCTCGTCGAGCACGATGACCCGGGCGCCGGCGGCCAGGCTCCGGCCGAGCACGACCTTCTGCTGGTTTCCTCCGCTGAGCAGGCGGGTCTGCACGCTCGTGTCGCGCGGGCGGATGTCGAGTCGCTCGGCGAGGCCCTCGGCGCGGGTCCGCGACGCGGCGTCGTCGAGGAGGCCCGCGCGGGTGCCCTCGGCGAGGGTCGAGAGGGTGAGATTGCGCTGGGTCGAGAAGTCGAGCACGACGCCGTCGTGGCGGCGGTCGCGGGGCACGAGCACGACGCCGGCCTCGAGGGCGGCGGCCGGGCTCGACGGCCGGAACCGGCGGCCCAGGAGCGACAGATCACCCGCGTGGCGGTGCAGCCCCACCAGGGCCTCGGCGAGTTCGGACGCCCCGGAGCCGAGGAGGCCGGTGAGCCCCAGGATCTCGCCCGGGCGCACGTCGAGGTCGACGCCGTGCACGACGGCGCCGACACGGAGGCCCCGGGCACGCAGCACCGGCTCGATCGTCGTGACGGGTCGGCGCGGGGGGTAGAGGTCGTCGATCTCGCGCCCGATCATCAGGCGGACCATCTCCCGGCCGCTGTCGGGCCCGACCTCTTCGATGCGGCCCACGTCGGCGCCGCCGCGCAGGATCGTCACGCGGTCGCAGATGCGCGTGACCTCGCCGAGGTAGTGCGAGATGTAGAGGCTGGAGATGCCGCGTTCGCGGAGGCGCCCGATGATGCCGAGCAGTTGCTCGGCCTCGGCGCTGGCGAGGGGGGCCGTGGGCTCGTCGAAGACGATGAGGCGCGTGTCGTCGTCGACCAGTGCGCGCGCCACCTGCACGAGCTTGCGCTCGGCGGGCCCGAGGTCGCGGACGAGCCGGGTGGGGGAGAGCCGGATGCCGAGCACGTCGTGCAGCACCTCTGTCACGCGGGCCTTCATGGCGCGGCCGCGGAGCACCCCGCCCGCGCTCTGCTCATTGCCGAGCCAGACGTTCTCGGCCACGGTCATGTCGGGCACGAGCTGCAGCTCCTGATGCACGAACCGGATGCCGGCCGCGTGGGCGTCCGCGGGAGTGAGCCGCCCGGCATCCGTCCCACCGATGTCGACCGTGCCGCCGTCGCGCTCGTAGATCCCGGCGAGGATCTTGATGAGCGTGGACTTGCCCGCGCCGTTCTCGCCGACGAGACCGTGCACCTCGCCCGGGCGCACGTCGATCGAGGCGCCCCGGAGAGCCGGGACGCCCGCGAACGCCTTCGTGACGCCGGTCATGCGGAGCACCGGCGTCACGAGGGGGGAGGAACCGATCGTCACTGGGTGTAGCCCAGCTCCTTCGCCACCGCGGTCGCCTCGTCGGGGCCGGCGACCGGGATGGTGTCGACGTAGCTGACCTTCTCGACCTCTTCGCCGAGGAAGTACTTGCCCACGTTGTCTGCCGAGATCGTGGCGATCTTGCGCGGCAGCTGGGCGATGTTGCCGACGAACGGGCTGTTCGGCTCGCTCATGATCTCGAGCGTGTCGGGGCCGGCGTCGAAGGCGGTGACCTTCACGTCGGTGCGACCGGAGTCTTCGATCGCCTGCACCACGCCGATGGCCGGCTGGTCCCAGCACGCCACGTGGATGCCCTGGATGGTGCCGGCGGGGTACTTCTCCAGCAGCGCCAGCGTCTGCTGACGCGCGTCGTCGGGGGCGTTGGCGAACTGCTCCGCCAGCTCGGGCTCGATGAGCTTGACGCCCGGGTAGTCCGTCGCGAGTTCGTTCTTCCACGCGTCGTAGCGCTCGCCGCAGAACGACAGGCTCGTCCCGAAGGCGTTGAAGACGGCCACGTTGCCCGTGCCGCCGAGGGCGTCGCCGGTGATCTTGCCGAGGGCGGTGCCGCCCACCTCGTTGTCGGACTGGGCGTTGTTGACCGCCCACTCCGAGGCGTGGTCGACACCGAAGACGGGGATGCCGGCGTCGTGCAGCTGCTGCAGCTTCGGGTCGACCGATGCGTCGCCGAGGATCGTGATGACGGCATCGACGTTCTGGGCGAGGAAGATGTCGTGGTTCTGCGCGTGCAGGGTGTTGTCGCGGTTGCCGTCGGTGGTGAGCGGCGTGCCGCCGAGCCGGGTGACCTCGTCGACCGCGCCCTGGAAGGCCTCGCGGTCCCAGAAGTGCTGCGTGCCGACGACGGCGATGCCGATGGTCTTGCCCGCGAGCGGCTGGGAGGCGTCGACGCCGTCGCCGTTCGGGGCGGCCGCGTCGGACGAGACGGTGCTGCAGCCGGCGAGGGCAAGGCCTGCGGCGACGACGATCGCCGGGAGGGCGAAGAGGGACTTTCTCACGGTGGGCTCCTGTGGGGCCGGTGGGCGCTCGCGTCGGTGCGCGCGTCGCCGCGGATGCTGTGTGGGATGACGCCGGGAGGCGGCCACTTCAGCGTAGGGAGTGGGTCAGACAACGTTCGACTCGGTCGTCACACGATGACATGAAAGCGGTGAGCGCCCCGCGCTCAGTAGGATTCGCCCGTTCCCGCACCGGTCCGTCCGGCCACCGTCCCCTCGCACCGCCGGATCCGCACCGGCCCCTTCCCCACCTCAGGAGACCCATGCCCGAGCCCACACGTCGCGTCGTCACCGTCGGCCTCCACGTCGCCGACGTGCTCGGTCGCTACGTCGATGCCATCCCGCCCGGGCAGGGCCTCGCGCTGCTGGACGAGATCCGCCTGACCGTGGCCGGCACCGCCGCCGCGACAGCCGTCGACCTCGCGCGGCTCGGCGTTCCCGTGGCGACGGTAGGCGCCGTCGGCGACGACGCGCTGGGTGTCTTCCTGCGCTCCACGATGGCCGACGAGGGGGTCGACGTCACCGGCCTCGCCGTGCGGCTCGAGCGGCCCACCTCCGCGACGATGCTGCCCATCCGCCACGATGGGAGCCGGCCGGCGCTGCACGTCATCGGGTCGAACGCGGCGATCGCGCCCGAGGATCTGGCATCCATCGATCTGAGCGACGTCGCGGTGCTCCATCTCGGCGGCACGTGCCTGCTGCCGGGTATCGACGGCGCGCCCAGCGTCGACCTGCTGCGCCGCGCCCGCGACGCCGGGATCGTGACGACGATGGACTTCATCCCGACCGGAGGTGTCGGCGATCGCGATGCCGTGCTGCCGTGCCTTCCCTTCATCGACTACCTCTTCCCCAGCGAGGAGGACGCCCTCTCGTTCGCCGGAGCCGCGACGCTCGACGAGGCCATCTCGTTCTATCTGGACGCCGGTGTGGGCACCCTCGTGATCACCCGCGGCGCAGCGGGGGTCAGCATCAGCACGAGCGCCTCCCGCGACATGCGGCTGCCGGCATATGTCGTCGAGGTGGTGGATACGACGGGCTGCGGCGACGCGCTCAGCGCCGGGTTCATCGGGGGTCTGATGGACGGCGCCGACGTCACCGAGGCCGCGGAACGAGGGCTGGCGTGCGGCAGCCTCGTGGCCACGGGCCTGGGCTCCGACGCGGGCCTGCACTCCGCGGCCGACGTTGCGCGGCTGCGGGCGGAGGGCGTACGCGGCGCCGAGTAGGCGGCATCCCGGGTGTTCGCGGGGGCGCATCCTCCACGATGCGCGCAACCTCTGTCG
>NZ_CAUQWC010000178.1:0-7287 GCF_963521695.1 uncultured Microbacterium sp.
GGTGGTGGCTTCGAAACGCACCGCCACGGATCGCGTCCGCGCGCGCACCGTGGTCCCTGCGCCGGTCGAACTTCGCTGAGCCCGTCGAAGGTCGCTGAGCCCGTCGAAGCGACCGCCACGGCCCACCCCACCAAGATCCCTGAGCCCGTCGAGGGTCCCTGAGCCCGTCGAAGGGACCGGCACCCGCACGAACGGCGACGCCCCCGACCACAGCGGATCGGGGGCGTCGGCCTGACAACGGGGCCGGTCAGCGCTTCTCGAGCTCCTCGGCCACGAGGAACGCCAGCTCGAGGCTCTGACGGTGGTTCAGGCGGGGATCGCAGAGGCTCTCGTAGCGGGTCGCGAGGGTGGCCTCGTCGATCTGCTCCGAACCGCCCAGGCACTCGGTCACGTCATCGCCGGTGAGCTCGACGTGGATGCCGCCGGGGTGCGTGCCCACCGATCGGTGGGCCTCGAAGAACCCGCGCACCTCGTCGACGACGTCGTCGAAGCGACGCGTCTTGTAGCCGGTGGGGGTGGTGATCCCGTTCCCGTGCATCGGGTCGGTGACCCACAGGGGCACAGCTCCCGAGTCACGGACGGCCTCGAGCAGCGGCGGCAGTGCGTCGCGGATCTTGCCGGCGCCCATGCGCGTGATGAACGTCAGCCGGCCCGGCTCCCGCTCGGGGTCGAGCTTGTCGATGAGCGCGAGCGCCGTCTCGGGCGTGGTCGTGGGGCCCAGCTTGACGCCGATGGGGTTTCGGATCTTCGAGAAGTAGTCGACGTGCGCGCCGTCGAGTTCGCGCGTGCGCTCGCCGATCCACTGGAAGTGCGACGAGGTGTTGTAGGCGAGACCCGTGCGCGAGTCGATACGCGTCATGGGGCGCTCGTAGTCCATGAGCAGACCCTCGTGGCCGGTGTAGAACTCCACGCGCGTCAGCTCGTCGAAGTTCGCCCCGGCAGCCTCCATGAACTTGATGGCCCGGTCGATCTCGGTCGCCATCGCCTCGTAGGCCTGATTGGCCGGGGTGCTCGCGAAGCCCTTGTTCCAGCTGTGGACCTCGCGGAGGTCGGCGAACCCGCCCTGCGTGAAGGCGCGAATGAGGTTCAGGGTCGAGGCGGCCGTGTGGTAGCCCTTGAGCAGTCGCGCAGGATCGGCCCGGCGCGACGCCTCGGTGAAGTCGTAGCCGTTGACGATGTCGCCGCGGTAGGCGGGGAGCGTCACGTCGCCGCGCGTCTCGACGTCGCTCGAGCGCGGCTTGGCGAACTGGCCGGCCATGCGGCCCATCTTCACCACGGGCATCGAGGCGCCGTAGGTGAGCACGACCGCCATCTGGAGCACCGTCTTGATGCGGTTGCGGATCTGCTCGGCGGTCGCTCCGGCGAACGTCTCGGCGCAGTCACCGCCCTGCAGGAGGAACGCCTGACCTGCGGCGGCGCGCGCGAGACGGTCGCGGAGGTTGTCGACCTCGCCGGCGAAGACCAGCGGCGGGAGGGTCGCCAGCTCCGCGGATGCCGCGGCCACCGCGCCCTCGTCATACCACTGGGGCTGCTGCTTGATGGGCAGGGATCGCCAGTGGTCGAGGTCGTGGAGCTGCTGATTCACTCCTGAAGTCTAGTGGCGGGACGCGGGCGCCTTCGCCGCCTGCGCGGTGGCCAGACGGTCCTTCACGGTCGAGGCGTAGACGTCTTCGTAACGCTGCTCTCCGAGCCGCTGGAGTGCCACCATGATCTCGTCGGTGACCGAACGCAGCACGTAGCGG
Source organism: uncultured Microbacterium sp. (assembly GCF_963521695.1). GTDB lineage: Bacteria > Actinomycetota > Actinomycetes > Actinomycetales > Microbacteriaceae > Microbacterium. The sequence continues at coordinate 1,743 of NZ_CAUQWC010000178.1, forward strand.
TCGCCCTCCATGCCCTCGAACCGCGAGAAGTCCAGCGGCTCGCCGATGACAATTCCGACCCGTCCCACACGGGGCAGGCGCTGACCGATCGGCATCACGGCACCGGTGTCGACCATGACGACCGGTACGACCGGCACGCGCGCCTCGAGCGCCATGCGGGCGATTCCCGTGCGGCCTCGGTAGAGCGTGCCGTCGGGGCTGCGGGTGCCCTCGGGATAGATGCCGAGCAGTTCGCCGCGACCGAGCACGCCGAGGCCCGTGTTGAGCGAGGCCTCCGACGCCTTGCCGCCGGATCGATCGATGGGCAGCTGGCCCGTCGCGGTGAAGAACATCCGCGTGGCCCAGCCCTTGATGCCCTTGCCGGTGAAGTAGTCGCTCTTGGCGAGGAACGCCATACGGCGATCGATCATGAGCGGCAGGAAGATCGAGTCCGAGAACGACAGGTGGTTGCTGGCGAGGATCGCCGCCCCCTCGGTCGGGATGTTTCGCCGCCCCACCATCCACGGGCGGAAGATCGCCTTGATGACGGGCCCGATGACCACGTACTTCATCAGCCAGTAGAACATCGTCAGCGCTCCTTACCGGCGAGGTCGGCGACCCCGATGAGGCCGGCGTCGTTGCCCAGACGAGCGATGGCGAACTCCGCGACCGGACGTTCACCGTACCCCGGGAGCGACGTCTCGTACGCGAGCTTCACCGGGGCGAGCAGATCGGCGCCCAGCTGCGCGACGCCGCCGCCGATGACGAACAACTCGGGATCGAGCACGGCCTGGAAGCCGCCGCACGCCTCGCCGAGCGCGGTGGCGACGCGGCGGAGGGCCTCGACCGCGCCCGGGTCGCCGGCGAGCACGAGCCGTGAGACGGCGGGCCCGGGGATGGCGCCCTTCTCTTCGCGGATCGCGGCCAGGGCCGCCCCGATTCCACCCTCGTCGGCGATCGCGTTCGCCTCGCGCTGCAGGGCGCGACCCGAGGCGTACTGCTCCAGGCATCCGTTCTGCCCGCACCCGCAGGGGTGCCCGCCGCGCACGAAGCGCATGTGGCCGAGCTCGCCGCCGATGCCGTGGCCGCCGCGGAAGAGTTCACCCGCGCTGACGACGGCACCGCCGACACCGGTGCCCATGGTGAGCATGACCATGTCGTGAACGCCCTGACCGGCCCCGAAGCGGTACTCGCCCCAGCCTGCGGCGTTGGCGTCGTTCTCGATCGTGACGGGTGCGTCGAGGCGTTGCTCGAGGCGGGCGCGCAACGGTTCGTCGCGCCAGTCGATGTTGGGGGCGTAGATGACGGTGCTGCGGTCGAGGCTGATGAAGCCGGCCGCCGCGACACCGATCGCGTGGATGTCGTGCGCGCGGCGCAGGTGGTCGGCCATGTCGACCACGGCATCCACGAGGGCGGCGGGGTCGATGGGGGTGTCGACGCGGAGCTTCTCGATGATGGTGCCGTCGTCGTCGACGACGCCTCCCGCGATCTTCGTGCCCCCGATGTCGATGCCGACGTTCTGCACCGTGCTCCCTTCCGGGCCGACCGAGCGGCTCGGCCCGGTGAAGTCTAGCCATGCCGCGTGCGCGGCGCGGGACACCGCATCCCGGTGTGGCCGGAAACCGTGCGGATAGACTCGACGCACCGCTCGACGTTCTTTCCGGTGCCGAAGGAGTTACCGTGATTCAGTTCGACCTCCCCCTCATCGTCCCCGCAGACCCGGATGCCAACGCGTCCGACCTGCTGGCCGACCGTGTTCGGGCGACCCCCGACCGTCCCCTGTTCGCCGTCCCCGATGCCGACGGCTGGCGTGACGTGACCGCTGCCGAATTCGAGCGTCAGGTGATCGTCCTGGCGAAGGGATTCGTCGCCGCGGGAGTGCAGCCGGGAGAGAAAGTCGCCTTCATCGCGCGCACGACGTACGACTGGACGCTCGTGGACTTCGCGCTGTTCTACGCCGGGGCCGTGATGGTGCCGGTGTACGAGACGAGCTCCCCCGCGCAGATCTCGTGGATCCTTGCGGATTCGGGCGCCATCGCCGTCGTGCTCGAGTCGGCCGACCATGCCGAGCGGCTCGACGAGGTGCGCAGCGACGTCCCCCTCGTGCGCGAGGTGTGGGCCATGCACGCGGGCGACCTCGACAGGCTCGTGGCGGGGGGTACGCACATCACCGACGAAGAGATCGAGCGGCGCCGTCACCTCGCGAAGGCGTCGGACGTGGCCACCCTCATCTACACCTCGGGCTCGACCGGGCGTCCCAAGGGCTGCGTACTGGTGCACAGCAACTTCGTCGAGCTGGCGCGCAACTCGGCGAAGGCGTTGCACGAGGTCGTCGAGACGCAGGGGGCTTCCACGCTGCTCTTCATCACGACGGCTCACGTGTTCGCGCGGTTCATCTCGCTGTTGAACGTGCACGCCGGGGTGAAGACGGGCCACCAGCCCGACACGAAGCAGCTCCTTCCCGCGCTCGGCTCGTTCCAGCCGACGTTCCTCCTCGCCGTTCCGCGCGTGTTCGAGAAGGTGTACAACTCCGCCGAGCAGAAGGCCGAGGCGGGCGGCAAGGGCAAGATCTTCCGCGCGGCCGCGGACGCCGCGATCGAGCACTCGCAGCGCCTGCAGGACGGCAAGAAGATCCCGCTCGGACTCAAGCTCAAGTTCGCTCTCTTCGACAAGCTCGTCTACTCCAAGCTCCGGGATGCCATGGGTGGCCGCGTCGTCTACGCGGTGTCGGGATCCGCCCCGCTCGGCCCGCGTCTGGGTCACTTCTTCCGGAGCCTCGGCGTCGTCATCCTCGAGGGGTACGGCCTCACCGAGACCACCGCACCCGCCACGGTGAACCTGGCCACCAAGTCCAAGATCGGCACCGTCGGCCCCGTGCTGCCGGGCGTCGGCGTGCGGCTCGCCGACGACGGCGAGATCCAGGTACGCGGCATCAACGTCTTCCGCGAATACTGGCAGAACCCCGAGGCCACGGCCGAGGCGTTCGACGGCGAGTGGTTCAAGACCGGCGACATCGGAGCGTTCGACAACGACGGGTTCCTCACGATCACGGGCCGTAAGAAGGAGATCATCGTCACCGCCGGCGGCAAGAACGTCGCCCCCGCAGCTCTCGAGGATCCGATCCGCGCCAACCCGATCGTCGGACAGGTCGTCGTAGTGGGCGACCACAAGCCCTTCATCGCGGCGCTGGTGACCCTCGACTCCGAGATGCTGCCGACGTGGCTCGCCAACAACGGCCTTGCATCCGACATGTCGCTCGCCGACGCGGCCGAGAACGACAAGGTACGCGCCGAGGTGCAGGGGGCCATCGACCGAGCCAACACCCGCGTGTCGCGTGCGGAGTCGATCCGCAAGTTCACGATCCTCCCAACCGAGTGGACCGAGGCCAGCGGACACCTGACGCCCAAGATGAGCATCAAGCGCAACGTCATCGTGTCGGATTACGCCGACGCCATCGAGGACCTCTACGCCGTGCCGGTGAACACGACCAACGTGTCGCTGCCCTGACGCATACGACGAGAACGGCCCGGCCCCCTGAGGAGCCGGGCCGTTTCCCGTTGCCGCCCGCGCACGACCTCCGCGATTCGCCCACCGTCAGTCGCCGGCGGGCGGATCGCACTCACCCTGCGCACATCGCTGAAGTCATGCAGGCCGACGCCGTCGCAGGGAGACCACGCGCACCCGGTACAACCTCCACGATCCACCTCACCTCAGCTACCGGCGGGCCGATCGCACTCACCCTGCGCACATCGCTGAAGTACGCAGGCCGACGCCGTGCGCGCCGATGCCGCGGCTCGCGGACGTCAGAACCAGTCGCTCTCGCGCACCTGGCGCATCGCCTCACGACGCGTGTCGGCGGGCAGGCGCGAGAGGTAGAGCATCCCGTCGAGGTGGTCGGTTTCATGTTGCAGGGCCTGCGCCAGCAACCCCTCGCCCTCGAGCACGACCTCCGCACCGTCGAGGTCGACGCCCACGACCTTCGCCCACGGGTAGCGGATGGCATCGTGCCAAAGACCCGGGACCGAGAGGCATCCCTCCCCCACGGTCTCCGGCTCGCCGCGCGTCTCGACGAGCACGGGGTTCAGCACATAGCCGACGTCGCCGTCGATGTTGTAGCTGAAGGCCCGGAGGCCCACCCCGATCTGCGGGGCGGCCACGCCGGCCCGACCGGGCAGCTCGACGGTGTCGATGAGGTCCTGCACGAGGGCACGGACACCGTCGTCGATCTGATCGATGGGCGCGCTGACGGCGCGCAGAACCGGGTCGCCGAACAGGCGGATCGGACGCACGGTCATGCGGCGGCCGCCGGGGATCGCAGTCCCTCGACCACGGCCGCGGCGAGCTCGCGCGCCGCCTGCCGAGTCGAGGGCTGCAGGTCGCGGAAGGTGATGGCGCTACCCGCGGCGATGCGCGCGTCGTACGGCATCCGGATGACGGTGCGCACCCGCGAGCGGAAGTGCGCCTCGAGTTCGCTCTCGCGTACGAGAGGGGTGCCCGGCCGCGAATTGTTCAGGACCACGACGGCATCGCGCACTCGCGCCGCGTACCCGTTGGTCTCGAGCCAGGTGAGGGTCTCGGACGCGAGACGGGCCTCGTCGACGGAGAGCCCCGCGACGATCACGACGGTGTGGGCGAGTTCGAGGGTCGCCCCCATCACCGAGTGCACGATGCCCGTACCGGTGTCGGTCAGCACGATCGAGTAGTAGTGCGCGGCCACATCGGCGACGCGTCGGTAGTCATCGTCGCTGAATGCCTCCGACACCCGCGGATCGGCATCGGATGCCAGCACGTCGAGGCGCGTGGCGTCGCGGGCCACGATCGAGGAGACGTCGTGGTAGCCCGCGACCTCGTCGTGGGAGCGCACGAGATCGCGCACGGTGCGGCCGTTCGGCCGACCCACCCGGTCGGCGAGCGTGCCGCGGTCGGGGTTGGCGTCGACGGCGATGATGCGGTCGTCGCGGGCATCGGCGAGGGCCATTCCCAGCAGCGACGTGACGGTGGTCTTGCCCACGCCGCCCTTGCGCGAAAGCACCGGCACGAAGCGCGCGCCACCGGTCAGGGGCGCGGCGATGCGCTGATCGAGGTCTTTGCGATCACGGGCACGGCGCCCGTCGCCGAGGTTGATGCGGTGTCCGGAGACCGAATACACGAGCTGCTGCCACAGCCCCTCGGGCTCGGGCTTCGAGATCTGGCGAGGGTCGAGCAGACGGTCTGCGGTGAGCAGGTCGGAGCTCTCTCGGGCATCGTCGATCTCGCCGATGCGCTTCGACGTCAGCGTGACCTCGGACACGGGCGTGCGGACGCGTTCCATCGCGTGCGCGCGGTCGACACGCGCGGCCTCGTCGGCGGCGCGTGCGGCATCATCGGCCTGGTGCGCGCCTCGGCGCGTCAGCGGAAGAGTACCGATCGCCCCCGTCGCCGCACGCTCGGCACGGGTGGCGGGCACGGGCCCTGTCGTCGGTGCCTCCTCGGATGCGGCCGCAACGGGGCCGGTCGCAGGAGCGGTCACCGACGCGGGAGCGTCATCGGTCGCGGGAGTCGCTGCCGCGGGGCTGGATACCGGGCC
>NZ_CAUQWC010000179.1:0-7244 GCF_963521695.1 uncultured Microbacterium sp.
CCACGTGACGATGTTGCCGATCGACAACAGCATCCACTGGGGGATGAACGGCTGCAGGACCTCGGAGCCGAGTAGCTGGTTGACGTTGCCGGCCAGGCCGAACTGATCGCCGTAGATGTAGCCCCACATGAGCACCGCCACGACCGCGGGCACGGCGTAGGGAAGGAAGATCACGATGCGGTAGAAGTTCGACGCGTGCAGGCGTGCACTGTCGATGGCGAGAGCGGCGCCGAGGGCGAGGATCAGCATGATCGGCACCTGCACCACGAGGAAGATCGAGACGCGGATGAGGCCGTCCCAGAACTTCTCGTCCTGGAAAGCGGCGATGTAGTTGTCGAAACCGACGAAGGCGTTGCCGCCGATCAGCTGCTCGCGGAAGAGGCTGAGGTAGATCGAGTAGATCAGCGGCGCGAGGAAGACGAGCGCGAACACGACCGCGAAGGGGGCGACGAACAGCCAACCGCGATCGTCGATGCGTGTGCGCCGCTGGCGCCGCGGGGTGCGCAGGGCGGGCGGGGGTGCCGCGGTGGTCGTCATCGTCCAGTGCCTCTTCGTTGGTGCGCATTCGGTCCGGGTGGCCGAGATGTTGACGTAAACATAACCCCACCCCGCTAAGGTGTCAACGTCAACATCCCGAGGGGGCAGACATGAGCGATACGACGACGGCGTCGACCGTGATCCCGACGCGTGAACGGCGGCGCGAGGTGTCGATGGCCGACGTCGCGGCGGCCGCGGGGGTGTCGGGGCAGACGGTCTCGCGCGTGGCGAACGGGCGCTCCAACGTCGATCCTGACACGCGGCAGCGCGTCCTCGACGCCATGGCCCACCTGGGCTACCGCCCCAACAGCGCCGCTCGGGCCCTGCGGTCGGGGCGGTTCCGCAGCATCGGCGTGATCATGTTCTCGCTGAGCTCCTACGGCAACACCCGCACGCTCGACGCACTGGCGTCGATGGCGGCGGCATCCGGGTACTCCATCACGCTCATCACGGTGCAGTCGGCCTCGCAGTCCGATGTGTCGGGGGCGTTCCTGCGCCTGCGCGAGCACGCTGTCGACGGCATCGTTATCCTGATCGAGACGCACCGCCTCGGCGAGAACGAGCTCGCGATCCCGTCGGGCCTTCCCGTCGTCGTCGTCGATTCCAGCGCCGACTACCCCTACTCCGTCGTCGACAACGACCAGGCGCAGGGGGCGCGGCTCGCGACCGAGCACCTGCTCGACCTCGGACATGAGACGGTGTGGCACGTGTCGGGCCCGCCGGAGTCCTTCGCCGCAGAGCGTCGCCGCAACGCTTGGTGGGCGGCCCTCGAGGATCGCGGATGCCGGGCGCCCGAGGTGCAGATCGGCGACTGGACGGCCGACTCCGGCCACCGCATCGGGGCGTCGCTGGCGGTGCGACCCGAGGTGACCGCGGTGTTCGCGGCGAACGACCAGATGGCGCTCGGCGTCATTCGAGCCCTCCACGAGGCGGGGCGTCGCGTTCCGGGCGAGGTCAGCGTCGTCGGCTTCGACGACATGCCCGAGGCGGCGAACTTCTGGCCACCGCTGACGACCGTGCGTCAGCGGTTCGAACGCGTGGGCGAAGAGGCGATGAAGGCTCTGATCGCCGACATCGAAAGCACGGGCGGCGACCACGCCCGTACGCTCGTGCCGACGTCGCTCGTCGTGCGGGCGAGTTCCGGTCCCCGCTGACGTCCCCGGCCACACCGCGGTCGCTCGCGTGCGGCCGTTCGGCCGAGGCGTCGTTTCGCCGGGTATTCGAGGGCGGTCATGCCACGGTCGGCATCGGCCGCGAGGCGCACCGCTGGCCCTTGTGTGCGCTAACGCGGGTCGGCTAAGCTCGCGCTGTGCGTCACATGTTGACGTCAACACTCCCCCACGAGGCCGCATCGAAGCGGCCGGATCGGAAATGACGATGAAGTCAACTCGACTGTTGTCGATGACGTGCGCCGTGGCCCTGACCGCCGGCGCCATCACCGCGGGCGCCGCCGTCTCGGCGCCGGATGAGAGCCATGCAGCGACGGCGCCCGTGCGCATCGCGCCCAACCCCGCCACGGCATCCGAGCCGTTCGAAGGATGGGGGACGAGCCTGGTCTGGTTCGCCAACGCCACCGGCAACTACCCCGCCGACGTGCGCCAGAAGCTCTTCGACGCCGTCTTCGGCGAGGACGGCTTGAACCTCAACATCGCCCGGTACAACATCGGCGGCGGCAACGCGACCGACGTCCCGTCGTACCTCCGCCCAGGCGGCGCGGTGCCTGGTTTCTGGAACCCCCAGCTGCCCGCCACCGACGGCCAAGGCGCGATCACCTCGACCTTCGCCGACCGCGAGCGCTACAAGGCCGCGTGGAACCCCGACGACCCGACCCACTACGACTTCTCGGCCGACTCCGCCCAGCGCTGGTGGATCGACGCGCTGAAGGGCAAGGTCACCCACTGGGAGGCCTTCAGCAACTCGCCGCCCTACTTCCTCACCCAGAGCGGCTTCGTCTCGGGCGGCATCAACAACGCCACCAGCGAGCAGCTCGCCACCGCCGACATGGACAAGTTCGCCGGATACCTGACGACCGTGGTCGACGAGCTCGAGAAAGAGCACGGCATCCAGTTCGACACGATCGACCCGTTCAACGAGCCGAACACGAACTACTGGTCGACGAACATCCCCGCAGGGCAGACCTGGCCCACCAGCGCCAGCCGTCAGGAGGGTGCGCACATCGGTCCGCAGCGCCAGGATGAGATGGTCAAGGCGCTCGCGGCGCGGCTGGCGGACCCCGACACCACGACCGACGCCGTCATCTCGGCGATGGACGAGACCAACCCCGGCATCTTCGCCACCAACTGGAACGCGTGGTCGCTGGAGTCCAAGAACGCCGTCGACCAGCTCAACGTCCACACCTACGGCACCGGGGGACGTCAGGTCGTCCGCGACATCGCCAAGGCGGCCGACAAGCCGCTGTGGATGAGCGAGGTCGAGGGCAACTGGACGCCCGGCACGGGCTTCAACCCCGTCGACATCGGCAACGGCCTCGGCATGGCCGAGCACATCGTCGGCGACCTGCGCGAGCTCGAGCCCGACGCCTGGGTCTTCTGGCAGCCCGTCGAAGACCTCTACAACATGGAGAAAGTGGAGAAGCTCAACTGGGGCAGCGTCTTCATCGACTTCGACTGCAACGCCCAGGGCAACTCCGAGCGTCGCCTCAAGGACGGCGACGCCGACCCGAGCTGCAAGGTGCTGACGAACGAGAAGTTCAACACCGTCCGCAACTTCACGCACTACATCGAGCCCGGCGACCGACTGGTCGCCAGCTCGAACACGCAGTCCACCGCGGCGATCGACGCCGACGGAACGGGCGCGACCGTGGTGCACGTGAACACCGAGAACGCCGACCGCACCGTCGAGATCGACCTCAACGATTTCGGCACGGTTCCCTCGAACGCGACCGTCACGCCCATCGTGACGACGCAGTCCACGCTCGAGAACCCGACGGTCAACGCCCTCAAGCAGGGTGCACCCGTGACCGTGAACCCCGCGACGAAGACGGCGCTGCTCACCGTTCCGGCGCGGTCGGTCACCACGTTCGTGATCGACGGCGTCTCGGGCGTCGCCGACACCGCCGCGAGCTTCCGCAACGGCCAGTCCGTGCAGTTGACCGGTCTGCAGAGCGGCCTCGCACTCGACGGTGGCTCCGCGCTCGCCATCCGCCCGCTCGCCACCACGCAGGACGCGGCGAAGACGCAGACGTGGACCGTCACCTCGCTCAGTGGCGAGGGCACCAACCGCCACCGCTTCACGCTGAAGAACGCGGCGGGACAGTACCTCGCCACCGCGAACGGCGGCACGGCGCTGGTGACCTCCGATCCGACGGCCGCAGCAGCCGACAAGAACCTGCAGTGGATGGCGTCGACCACCGACGGGGCGACCTACTCGGTGCTGAGCGTCGCTGCCGAGCGCGTGCTCGATGTCAATCAAGCCAGCACCCAGCCCGAGGCCCGCGTGGGCCTGTGGACCTCCAACGGCGGCGGCAACCAGCTGTGGCGTCTCTCGGGCACGGCGGTCCTCGGTGTTCAGCCGGTCACGGTCAGCACCCCGGTCGGCACCGCACCGACTCTGCCCGCCACGGTCACGGCGAGTTATGCGGGAAAGACGCTTCGCGCGGTTCCGGTGACCTGGCAGCTCGACGGCAAGGACTGGTCGAAGGCCGGCACCGTCACCGTGCGCGGCACCGGCACCGACATCTTCGGCGCCACCGTCGAGGCATCCGCCACCGTCGAGGTCGGCGCGTACACGGCGGCCCGCCCGATCTCGATGACGGTCGCGGCAGGAAGCGCGCTGGCGAGCGTCAAGGCGCTGGCGCCCAAGGACGTGCAGTCCGAGGTGCGCGCCGACGGCGCAGGCTTCTGGACCCCGGTCGCGTGGGCATGGGGCGACCTCACGGACGCGGCGTTCGCGAAGGCGGGCACCGTCGTGGTCAGCGGTACTGCGACCGGGCCCAGCGGTGAGAAGCTGCCCGCGCGGTTGACGGTGATCGTGACGGATGCCGTCGAACGCAACGTCGCACCGCAGAGCCGTCCGTCCGCGACCTACACCGAGAACGGGTACCCGATCGACCGCACCATCAACGGTCAGAGCACCGACAAGGGCTGGTCGAACTGGCGCTCGGGCACGAAGAACACGCAGGACACCCTGACGTACGGTCTCGCCGGCACCGAGACGGTGAAGCGCGTGGCGGTGCAGTTCTACCGTGACGGTGGGGCGAGCTGGGCCGACACCCTGCGCGTGGACTACCGCAGCGCGGGCGGAACCTGGACGCAGGGGGCGCTGCAGACGGTCCCGACACCCTCGACCGGTGCGCCGAAGGTGGAGGTCTCGCTCGGAGGCGTCGCCGCCGACGAGGTGCGGGTCGTGATGAACGCCAGGTCGCAGACGCACATGGTGGTCTCCGAGGTGGAGATCTTCGCCTCGGCACCGTCGCAGGCGGGAATCGCCGACCTGGCCCGCCTGACCGTGGGCGCCGGCGCCGTCGACGGGTTCGACCCGGCGCGCACCGACTACACGGCCTCGGTCGTGGGAGACACGTGGCCGACCCTGAACGCTCAAGCGGTGGATCAGGATGCCGTGGTGCGCATCACCCAGCCCGCCGACGCCAACGGTGTCGGAACCGTGCGGGTGACCGCCCCCAACGGCACGGAGCGCACCTACACCGTGACGGTGACACGTGTCCCGGCCGCAACGGTCACCGCGACCGCGTCGTCGCGGTGCGTGGCCGGCAAGGTCGTCGTCGCGGTGACGGTGCAGAACGACGGCGCGACCCGCGCCGACGTGCGAATCGACAGCCCGTATGGCGCGAAGAGCCTGGGCGCGGTCGAACCCGGTAAGCGCGCGTCGGCGACGTTCACCACGCGCCAGACGTCGATCCCCGCGGGGACCGCGACCGTCACGGCGACCGTCAACGGCACACCCGCGACGGTCTCGACGGCCATCCCGGCGGCCACCTGCAAGTAGATCGGTGACGGGAGGGGCGGCGACAGGTTCGCCGCCCCTTTCGGCATCCGTCAAGGGTCCCCGTCCGAGACGAGCTGTGACAGAGGATGGATTCCTCTGAATCGATCCCCACAGGAGAACCATGCACGTCAACGCCTACGCGGCGTCGTCCGCGACCTCACCCCTCGAGCCCACGACCATCGAGCGTCGTGACGTCGGCCCCACAGACGTCCTCATCGACATCGCCTACGCCGGCATCTGCCACTCCGACATCCACACCATCCGCGGCGAGTGGGGCGACGTGCCCTACCCCCTGACCGTCGGCCACGAGATCGTCGGCACGGTCGCCGAGGTCGGCGCAGACGTCACCAGCCACAAGGTCGGCGACCGCGTCGGCGTCGGGTGCATGGTCAACTCGTGCCGCGAGTGCGACAACTGCCTCGCCGGCGAAGAGCAGTACTGCGAGAAGGGCAACATCGGCACCTACGCCGGCACCGATGTCGACGGCTCGATCACCCAGGGCGGCTACAGCGAGAAGATCGTCGTCGACGAGCACTTCGTCCTCCGCGTTCCCGAGTCGATCCCCTATGACAAGGCCGCTCCGCTTCTGTGCGCGGGTATCACCACGTACTCGCCGTTGAACCACTGGAACGCCGGCCCCGGCAAGAAGGTCGCCGTCGTCGGTCTCGGCGGTCTCGGTCACATGGCCGTCAAGATCGCCCACGCCATGGGCGCTGAGGTCACCGTGCTCTCGCAGACGCTCAGCAAGAAGGACGACGGCCTGAAGATGGGCGCCGACCACTACTACGCGACGAAGGACGAAGAGACCTTCACGACGCTCAAGAACACCTTCGACCTGATCGTCAACACCGTCAGCGCCCCGCTCGAGCTGAAGCAGTACCTCGGGCTCCTCACGCTCAACGGCACGATGGTCAACGTCGGCGCCCCGCCGGAGCCCCTGCCCATCCAGGTCTTCACGCTCTTCACCAACCGTCGTTCCTTCGCCGGTTCGTCGATCGGCGGCATCCGCGAGACCCAGGAGATGCTCGACTTCTGCGCCGAGCACGGCATCGCCCCCGAGACCGAGCTCATCTCGGCCGACCAGATCAACGAGGCCTACGAGCGTGTGCTGAAGAGCGACGTGCGCTACCGCTTCGTCATCGACGCGAAGACGTTCGCCCCCGCGTGATCCCGGCTTCCTGAGCCGGCGCGACCCCGGATGCCACGGCCCCGACGCTCCTCGAGCGCCGGGGCCGCGGCGTTTCCGACCTCGCTCCGCTACTGGCCGCGCTCGGCTACTGGCCGCGCTCCGTTACGGCATTGCCCCGCTACGGGCATTGCCCCGCTACGGGCATTGCCCCGCTACTGGCATTGCCCCGCTACTGGCATTGCCCCGCTACTGGCATTGCCCCGTGGCCCCGCCCTGGCTCGCAGCACGCCGCTCGCGCCGCCGCAACCCACGCATAAACGCGATCCGCGCGCATAAACCCGTGCTCCTCGTGTTTGCGCGAGCGGATGCCGTTTATGCGTGCCCCGAGGGCTGTGGGGCCCGTGGTGCGGTGGCTGCCGGGTGAGCCGGGCGATTCCTCGCGGGTGCCTGCCACCGCCGCCAAACCCCACGCGTAAACGCGATTCGCGCGCATAAACGCGTCCTCCTCGCGTTTACGCGCGCGGATGCCGTTTATGTGTGCCCCGAAGGGTATGCGCCCCCGTGGTGCGGTGGCTGCCGGGTGAGCCGGGCGATTCCTCGCGGGTGCCTGCCA
>NZ_CAUQWC010000180.1:0-7242 GCF_963521695.1 uncultured Microbacterium sp.
GGCGTCACGCGCGGGGGCGCCGAGTCCCGCCGCGGCCCGCGCAGGGACGTCCCCCGCGTCACCACCGGGCGTCGCCGCGGCGCGGGCGGAGGCGTCACGAGCGGGCCGTGGCATCCGGAACCTCCTCACGACGACGTGATGGAACAGACACCACGGCGAGGCCCACCGCGATGAGCGCGAGGCCGATGGCTCCCATCGGGGTGAGCTGCTCATGCAGCACGAAGAGCCCGAGCAGCGTCGCCGCGAGGGGCTCGGCGAGCGTCAGGGTCGAGACCGTGACGGCGGTCAGCCGTGCGAGCCCCCAGCCGAACAGCAGGTAGGCGATCGTCGTCGTGACCACTCCGAGCCAGAGCGCGAGCGCGAGGCCGTTCGGGGTGAGCAGCCAAGAGGACCCGGCTACCAGCAGCACCGGCAGGCTCGCCACCGCGGCGACACCGAAGACCGTGCCCATGACGCGGGTGGAGTCCCGCCCCCTCTCGATCAGCGCCTTGCCGCACACCGTATAGAGGGCGTACGACATTCCCGCGCCCGCCGAGGCGAGGAGGCCGCCCGGAGCGAGCGCGATCGAGCCGCCCGTGACTCCCGACACCAGCACGGCACCGGCGAGGGCGATGGCGGTGGCGAGCATCCATCGCGGCGAGGGGACGCGACGCAGGCGCACGGCATCCACGATTCCGGTGGCGATCGGCGCGGAACCAAGAGCGACGACCGTGCCGATGGCCACGCCGTTCTCGCGCGTGCCGAGGAAGAACAGGGGTTGGTAGGCGAGCACGCCGATCGCTCCGAGGGCGACGAGTCCGCTGACGGATCCGCGCATCACCCGCAGCGGGGGAGTCGGCGCGCGACGCAGAAGGGCGACGAGACCCAGGATGCCGCCGCCCACGACGATCCGCGCGGCACCGACCGCGACGGGGGAGGCGTCGACGCCCGCCAGCGCCTGCGCCGTACCGGTCGTCGAGAAGCACAGGGCCGCGGCGAGGACGGCGAGGGCGGGAAGCATGTGTGGATTGTTACACAATCTGCCACCCGGGTGTTGGCGGGCGGGGAGCACGACGGCGGGCCGCGAGGAGGACACGCCGCGCCTACGCGGGCCGTATCCGCCTGTCGGCGAATCGCGCCGCCGTTGTGCGCCGCGCCTCCCGAGTCGGCCCGGGATCAGCCGCGCAGCGCCTGCACCATCGAACGCAGGGCGTGCAGGGCGGCGGCCTGCTCGGCATCCGTCATTCCGTTGAGCATGCGCTTCTCCACCGAACGGACGGCGGCGCTCGCCGCCTCGAGCGAATGGCGCCCCCGCGTGGTCAGGCGGGTCGGGAGCGCCTTGCCGACGGGCGCCGCGTCCGGTCGCTCGACGATGCCGTCGCGTTCGAGGGCTTGAAGCAGGACGTTCATCGACTGGCGCGTGACGAAGGCGCCGCGCGCGAGCTCGGAGTTCGACAGGCCGGGACGTTGGGCGAGGAGCTCCAGGCAGGAGTAGTGCGTGATCGTCATACCGAGCGGGCGCAGCACGTCTTCCATCGCCGCGCGCAGAGCGCTCGCCGCCTCTTTCAGGAGGTAGCCGAGCGACGTGTCCAGATCGATTGCCTCTTGCGCCATGTCAGTAGTCTGACATAGTCTCTATGTCAGATAACTGACACAAAGGATCAAGCCATGCCCGTCACCGGACCCGATTTCATCTCGCTGCAGGTGCGCGACCTCGCCGCCTCCCACGCGTTCTACTCCCAGTACCTCGGCCTGCGGCGGTCGCCCACCGGTCCGCCCCACGCCGTCGTCTTCGACACCGCGCCGATCGCCTTCGCGCTGCGCGACCTCGCTCCGGGAACCGACCTCACGGGCATCGATCAGCCCGGTATCGGTGCGGCCATCTGGCTCCATGCCACCGACGTGCAACAGACTCACGACGCGCTCGTCTCCGACGGGCATCGCATCGTCGTGGCGCCCATCGACGGGCCCTTCGGCCGCACGTTCACCTTCGCTGACCCCGACGGCTACCACGTGACCCTTCACGACAAGGCCTGAGCGCACTCGTTCGAGACCGCCGTCGCGCCGAGCGCGAGTGCGGGCCGCGCGGTCGGGGGCGCGAGGTGCGACGGGTAACGTAGGTGCATGGCGACGGCGGCGGGGCGAGGCATCCTGGCCCTGGTCGTCGCCGCCGTGCTTCTTCTCTCCGGCGCGGTCGTCGCGGTCGCGATCGACCCGTTCGCTCGAGAGCCGATGGCCGTCGGCCCGACGACCGAGTGGGTCGCCCGTCTCCTCCTACTGCTGGGGGCCGTATGGGTCGGCATCGGCATGATCTCGGCCCGTACCCGGCTCGTGCGTCGTCCGGGAGCCGCTGCCGCTCGCGCCACCTGGGTCGCCTCGACGAGACCGTGGCGGGCGCGCGAGTCCAGCCTCGGTCTGCTTCCGCTCGATCGGTGGCTCATGATCGTCGTTCCCGGCGGCATCCTCGTCGCCACACGCGTGGTGCAGACTCCCCGCGACGGTCTCTGGAGTGTGGCACTGGCCGTCGCCAGCTGGCTGGTGTTCGCGGTCGCCGTACGCCTGCTGCTCGGGCGCCGCTCGCCCTGGCCGATCATCGCCGCGGTCGGGGGTGCCA
Organism: uncultured Microbacterium sp.; assembly: GCF_963521695.1. Taxonomy (GTDB): domain Bacteria; phylum Actinomycetota; class Actinomycetes; order Actinomycetales; family Microbacteriaceae; genus Microbacterium. The sequence goes on from NZ_CAUQWC010000180.1 coordinate 2,594, forward strand.
TCGTGCTGCGGTGCGTCGTCGCACTGCTCGCGGTGTCATTCTCGGGACCCGCCGGCGTCTGGCCGGAGGTGTGGTCGTCGCCCGCCCTGCGCGTGCTCTATCTCACCGTGGCTTTCGCCCTGGTGGCGTGGGTCTTCGTCGTTGCCGGGTGGTCTCTGTCGGCGCAGATCGGCCCACGCCGAGCGGTGGGGATCGCGGTCGCCGGGGTCGGGGTGGCATCCGCGCTTCCCGCGGCGACCATCGCGGTAGTGGGGGCGCGCGACGCTGTCCGCTCCTGGAACGATCAGATCGGCATCCTGCCGTGGGATCTCGCGCGCCTGGCCGGCGCGCGCGACGGATCGTTCCCGGTCGAGATCGTCACGGCGACGACGGTGGCCGGGCTGATGGCCGCGGTCGTCGGGATCGTGCTCGCCCTGCCTACGCGCAGCTCCAGCCGGGCGCGCTGAGGGTCGGGGCTCGGCGCCCGGTCGTCTGGTTGCAGTCGTGGGTGGGGCTCGGTGCTCGGTGGTCTGGGCGCACTCGGGTGCGGGGCTGGGCGCCCGATCGTCGAGTAGCACTCGGGTGCGAAGCTCGGCGCCCGGTCGTCTGGTGGCACTCATGCGCGCGGCTCGGCGCCCGGTGGCCTGGTCGTGCTCAGACGTGACGCTCGGCACCCGGGCGCGTCGCGCCCGCTGTCAGCGCCCGAGCGTGTTGTCGAACGGTCCGCCGCGGCGGATCTCGCGTATCTCGGTACCCAACGGCATGAGCGACACGGGTACGAGCTTGAAATTGGCGATGCCCAGCGGGATACCGATGATCGTCACGCACAGCAGCAGCCCCGTGAAGATGTGACCGAGCGCCAGCCACCACCCGGCGAGGACGACCCACACGATGTTGCCGAGCAGGGAGCCGAGGCCCGAGGTCGATTTCGACACGGTCTCGCGTCCGAACGGCCACAGCGCGTAGAACCCGATCCGGAACGAGGCGATGCCCCACGGGATCGTGACGATGAGGATGCACAGCACGACGCCCGCGGCGAGATAGCCGAGGAAGAGCCAGAAGCCCGACAGGACCAGCCACAGGATGTTGAGGATCAAGCGCATGGATCCATCTTCGCGGCCGCGGCTGGGTGGCATCCATGGTTTGACAGGGGGTTCATCTATCCGGGTGTCGTACCGCGCGCAAGCGCCCTCTGCGCATCACCCGGCCCCTCTAGCGTGGAACTCACCGAGGGAAGGAACCCATCATGTCTGACGTCACCCGCGCCACGCCGGAACGCCGTGTCCTGTCGAGCTTCAGCGACTACACGGGGGCGCAGGCCGCCGTCGATCGTCTCTCCGACGCTGGTTTCCCCGTCGAGCACACCGCGATCGTCGGACACGACGTGCGCATCGTCGAGCAGATCACGGGGCGGATGACGCGGGGACGCGCGGCAGGTCTCGGTGCGGCGTCGGGCGCTTGGTTCGGCCTGATGATCGGCGTGCTCATCGGACTGCTCAGCCCGGGCGGCTTCCTCGGCCTGCTGCTGATGGGTCTCGTGCTCGGTGCGGTGTGGGGCGCCGTGTTCGGCTTCGCCGGCCACGCGTTCACCGGCGGCCGTCGGGACTTCTCGTCGGTGCAGGGCTTCGAGGCCGAGCGGTGGGACGTGTCGGTGGATGCCGAGCACTTCTCCCGCGCGCAGTCGCTGCTGTCGTCGGGTGCGGCGGGCGAGACGCGCCCGTAGGTCGGGCCCGCGGGGCGACCGGGGCCGATGTCGGAGGCCCCGCTTAGACTTGACCCCGCCATGACCGACGCCTCCACGCCCCTCATCGTCGACGGCCCGCTGCCGTCGTCGGCCCGACCCGATGCCGACCTCCTCGAGGGGTTGAATGGCCCTCAGCGCGAGGCCGTGACGTACCGCGGTCAGGCGTTGCTCATCGTCGCGGGCGCCGGTTCGGGAAAGACGAGCGTGCTCACGCGGCGCATCGCGTCCTTGCTGCGCACGCGCGAGGCGTATCCGAGCCAGATCCTCGCGATCACCTTCACCAACAAGGCCGCGGGTGAGATGCGCGAGCGCGTGCATCAGCTGATCGGGCAGAAAGCCGACGGCATGTGGATCTCGACGTTCCACTCCGCGTGCGTGCGCATCCTCCGCCGTGAGGCCGAGCAGTTCGGTTTCACTAAAGCGTTCACCATCTACGACTCCGGCGACTCGCGCGCGCTCATCAAGCGGCTCGTGAAAGAGCACGAGGGTGACTCGTTCGGTCTCACGCCCGCCGGCACGCAGAGTCGCATCTCGAAGCTCAAGAACGAGTTGGCCGACGCCGAGTCGTACGCGCGGTCCGCCAACATGAGCGACCCGGCCGAACGCGTCTTCGTCGAGATCTTCTCGTCCTACCAGCGCGAGCTGCAGCGGGCGAATGCCTTCGACTTCGACGACCTCATCGCGCAGACGGTCTATCTCTTCCGCGCGTTCCCGCAGGTCGCCGACGTCTATCGCAAGCGGTTCCGCCACATCCTGGTCGACGAGTATCAAGACACCAACCACGCGCAGTACGCGCTCATCCACGAGCTCACACGGCCCCCGGGTTCGGATGCCGAACCGTTCTCCTCCGGCGGCATGATGATCTTCGACGCCGAGCCCGAGGGCGACGACGCCGGCTCCCTCACCGTCGTCGGCGATTCCGACCAGTCGATCTACGCCTTCCGCGGCGCCGACATCCGCAACATCAGCGAGTTCGAGCGCGACTACCCGGGTGCGAAGGTCGTGCTGCTCGAGCAGAACTATCGATCGACGCAGAACATCCTGTCGGCGGCCAACGCGGTCATCTCGAACAACTTCGACCGCAAAGACAAGAAGCTCTGGACCGACGTCGGCGCCGGCGACCCGATCATCGGCTTCACCGGCTACTCGCAACACGACGAGGCCCAGTTCGTCGCCGACGAGATCGAAGCGCTGCACAAGAAGGGCGTCGACTACTCCGGAGTCGCGGTGTTCTACCGCACCAACTCGCAGTCCCGCGCGCTGGAAGAGATCTTCATCCGCTCGGCGGTGCCCTACAAGATCATGGGCGGCACCAAGTTCTACGAGCGCGCCGAGATCAAAGACGCCCTCGCCTACCTGGTCGCGGTCGCCAATCCGGCCGATGGCATGGCAGTTCGTCGCATCCTGAACCGCCCGCGCCGGGGTATCGGCGACGTCACCGAGACCGCGATCGCCCGCTACGCCGCCGAGCACGGCATCACCTTCCGCGACGCCCTGGCCAATTCGGCCCAGATCGGCGTCGGCCCGAAGCTGCAGAAGGCCATCGACCAGCTCGACGCGGTGCTCACCGAGGCGACGGCCATCATGCTCCCGGCATCCGGAGAGCTCGCCCCCTCCACCTCGGTCAGCGAGGGACTCACCCTGCTGCTCAACAAGAGCGGCTACTTCGACGCCCTGCGCGCCAGCAAAGACCCGCAAGACGAGGCGCGCCTCGAGAACCTCGACGAACTCGTCGCGGTGACCCGCGAGTTCGCCCGGAACAACCCCGAGGGCACCATCATCGACTTCCTCACCGAGGTCACCCTCGTGGCGGATGCCGACGACCTCGACGACGCGTCGGGCTCGGTGTCGCTCATGACGCTGCACACCGCCAAGGGCCTCGAGTACGACGCGGTGTTCCTCACCGGCGTCGAAGAAGACCTGCTGCCGCACCGTATCTCGGCGAACGAACCCGGCGGCCCGCAGGAAGAGCGGCGCCTGTTCTACGTCGGCATCACCCGCGCACGTAAGCGCCTGCACGTGTCGCTGGCGATGACCCGCGCCCAGTTCGGCGAGGTGACCGTGGCGATGCCGAGCCGGTTCCTGCAAGAGATCCCCGCCGACCTCATCGACTGGCGCCAGTCGCCCGGCGACGTCAACGGTCGCGGTGGCTCGCAGTCGCGCGCGTTGAACGCCCGCGGGCGTCGCCCGGGCCAGTCCGGAGGCGGCAATCGCTACGGAGACGACCTCGTGCCGCTGCCCAAGCGCGCGCCGGCCGACCCGAGCAAGTTCCCCAACCGCATCCCCGCGAAGGTCCGCGACAACGGCGACCTGGAGCTGGCATCCGGAGACCGCATCCGTCACGACGACTTCGGCGAAGGACGCGTGGATGCCGTGACCGGCGAGGGCGCGAAGCGCGTGGCGCACGTGCGCTTCGACACGGTCGGGCCGAAGAAGCTGCTGGTCAAGATCGCGCCGATCGCGAAGCTATAGCGCGGTTCCGCGGGACCGGCGTTCGTCGGTGAGCGGTGCGCTGCGTGCTGCGTGCTGCGCCGTGGGCGGCGCGGTGGGCGGGTGCGGCGATGCCCCGTGCGGTGGCCAGGGCGGCGATGCTCTGAGCGGTTGGCGGTGCGGTTTGGCGGCGCCTTGCGCGGTGGGGGCGCGCTGTGTGCGGTGGGGAGGTGCGATGTGCGTCGCGCGTGGGTGCCGTGCGGAGGGGGCCGACGCCGCGGACGGAGTTTGGGGCGTGTTTCGTGCATTGGGGCGGGCCATGCTCGCCCCAATGCACAGTTCGCGCCCCAAAACCGATCGCCGGGGCGGCGCGGGGCCGCGCGGGCCCAGCGCTCTCGCCTTGTCGGCGCCTTGGCTCGGGGTCGGTGACGGTTTTCCCGCTGGGGGTAAGTCATGCCCTGATCGCGGGGGCGGTTTGGGGCGTGTTTGGTGCATT
>NZ_CAUQWC010000181.1:0-7171 GCF_963521695.1 uncultured Microbacterium sp.
ATCACCACCCGCGTCGGTGCCGTGATCGGATGCCAGGACGCCGCGCTCCTCATCACCGTCGCCGACGAGCAGCCCGTCGTCGAGCGAATCCCGTACCCCGCGGGCGCGACCGCACCGCGCGCCACCGCATTCGCCAACCGTGAGGGACGCCCGACGGTCGCAGCGGTCGCCGAGGGGGTCGGGGTGTGGATGCTCGACACGCGAGAGCGCTCGTGGACGCTCCTGCCGACGGCCGAGCCGGTCGTGCAGGTCACGGCGGTCGACGACACGGACGCGAACCTGCTCGCCGTCACCGCCGACGGTCGGGTGCTGGTGCTCGATGGCGAGACCGGTGCGCTGCGCGCGGCATCCGTCCCGCTCGTGGGTGCGAGCCTGGCGGTGGGCCGGCCGGTCAGTCTCATCGCCGACCAGCAGCGCGCTTACCTCAGCGGACCCGCAGAGGGCCGCCTGTGGGAGCTCGACTTCGCCGACGGCGCCCGCATCGCCCGCGAGTTCACGCCCGAGCGCACGCCGCTCTTCGTCGCCGAGACGGGGCGCTGACATGAAGAGATTCCTGGCCGTCGCCCTCACCGCCGCCGCGCTCGTCCTCACCGGCTGCGCGGGTGGCGCGGCATCCGATCGCCCGCTCGTCGTGGTCACGACGAACATCCTGGGTGACGTCGTGTCGAATCTCGTCGGCGACGACGTCGAGGTGATGACGCTCATGCGTCCCGGCGCCGACCCGCACTCGTTCGAGATCTCCGCCGCCGAGGCCGCGCGCATGCGCTCCGCCGACCTGCTGGTGGCCAACGGCATCGGCCTCGAGGAGGGACTGCAGCAGCACCTCGATGCCGCGGCATCCGAGGGGGTCCCCACCTTCGTCGCGGAGGACGCCGTCACCGTGCTGCCGTACACCTCGACCGACGCCGGAGGCGCCGACGATCCGCACTTCTGGACGGATCCCGCACAGATGATCGCCGTCGTCGACGCCCTCACGCCGGTCCTGGAGGGAGTGGGCGGCGCCGCCATCGCCGATCACGCCGCCGCGTACCGTGCGGAACTCACCGATCTGGATGCCGAGATGACCGCCGCCTTCGCCGCCATCCCGACGGAGCGGCGCGCGCTCGTGACCAACCACCACGTCTTCGGCTACCTCGCCGAGCGCTTCGACTTCCGTCTGGTGGGGGCCGTCATCCCCGGCGGCACGACCCTCGCCGCTCCCAGCACGAGCGACCTCGCCGACCTCGTGTCGGCCATCGATGAGGCCGGTGTGCCGACCATCTTCGCGGAGTCGTCGTCGCCCGACCGTCTCGTGCGGGCGCTCGCCAATGAGGCCGACCGGCAGGTCGCGGTGACCGAGCTGTTCACCGAGTCGCTCACCGACGCCGACGGCGGAGCGCCCGACTACCTCACGATGATGCGCGTCAACACCGAGCGCATCCGTTCCGGTCTCGCTCCCTGAGCCCGACGTCAGAGCCCCGACACGGCGCACCCCGTCGCCGCGTCATCCCCCGGACCCTCGCACCGCCGCGGGTCCTCACCCAGAAAGAGAATCACATGCGCAGTTCCTCCTTCCGTGCGGATCGCCTCCGCCGCGCGGGCCTGCTCGCCCTCGCGGTCGGGGCCACGGTCGGCCTCTCGGCCTGTGCCGGCGGCGCCGGGACCGACTCGGCCGCTCCCGCCTCCGGCGCCCCCGCCACCACCGCGGCCGACGCCGGCACCCGCGTCGCCCTGTCGTATCCCGGCGGGGTCGTCGTGCTCGACGGTGAGAGCCTCGAGACCCTCGGCGACTTCACCTCGGAGGAGTTCACCCGTCTGAACTCCGCCGGCGACGGTCGACACGTCATGGTCACCACGAGCGAGGGCTTCCAGGTCCTGGATGCCGGCACCTCCGGCGTCGAGCCGCAGCTCACCGACCTCGTGTTCGCGGCCGCCAAGCCGGGCCACGTCGTCACGCACGGCGGTACCACCGTGCTGTACGCCGACGGCACGAGCGACTCCACCGTCTTCGACACCGATGCCCTGCTGGCATCCACCGACGAGCTCCCCGCCGTCGAGACCATCCCCGGCGTCGAGGCGCACCACGGCGTGTCGATCATGCTCGAGGACGGCACCTTCCTCACCACCGTCGGCAACGCCGACGGCCGCAACGGCGTCGTCGCCCAGGACGACTCGGGCGCAACCATCGCTCAGAGCAGCGACTGCCCCGGCGTGCACGGCGAAGGCACCGCCAAGGACGAGGTCGTGGTGTTCGGCTGCGAGGACGGCGCGCTCGTCTACGACTCGGGCACGTTCACCAAACTCACCGCGCCCGACCAGCCGTACGGCCGCATGGGCAACGCCTACGTCAGCGACGACAGCGCCCTCGTCGTCGGCGACTACAAGGACGACCGGGATGCTGAGGGCTACCTGCTGCACCGCGTCGCCCTGATCGACACCGCCGCGAAGACCCAGCGCGTGATCGACCTGCCCGAGGGCGTGGAGTACACCTTCCGTGACATCGCCCGCGGCCCCGGCGACCTCGGCTACATCCTCGCCACGGACGGTTCGATCCACGTGCTCGACCCGGCCACCGGCGAGCTCACCGCGTCGTACCCCGTGATCGGCGCCTGGGAGGGCCCGATCGAGTGGCAGGACGCCCACCCCGCGATCAAGGTGTCGGGTGACATCGCCTACGTGACCGAGCCCGCGGAGAACGCCGTGCACGCGGTCGACCTCACCACCGGCGAGGTCGTGAAGAGCGTCACGCTCGACGAGACCCCGAACGAGATCGCCCTGACCCGGTAACGCGCGGCTCTCACCGCTCGTTACGCGGGGCGTTCCTCGCACATTCGCGCGTTCCTCGCAGTTTCACGCGCGGAATCTGCGAGGAGGGTGCCGTCTTGCGAGATCCAGTCACGACCGACCCGCCTCACGACCGACCCGCCTCCCGACCGCCCCGGTCGTACGCCACCTGCAGTGCTCTGCGCACCGCGCGTACGCCGGGGCGGTCGGCCGTTCCGCGGCGCACCGCGGTGAACACCTCGCGGCGCGGTTCGCCCGGCAGATCGACCAGCCGCACCGGCGGAGTGCCCCCGGCGAAGACGAGGTCGGGGATCATCCCGATCGCATGACCGGATGCCACGAGCCGCACGTGCGCGGTCAGGTCGGCCATCTCGAAGCGTACGTCGGGTTCGAAGCCCGCGGCCCGGCATTGCTGGGTCGCCCACTGCCGGGCGGCGGTGCCCACGGGCTCCATCACCCACGCACGCCCGCGGAGATCGGTGAGGGTCTCGGCGGGATCGCCGTGCGCGACGGCGAGGCGGATGGCATCCCGTCCCAACAGGCTCCGCTCGATGCCGTCGCGGTGCTCGCGCGTATGACCGGGGTACTGCTCGGCGACCGCGAGGTCGAAGCCGCGCGCCGCGACCTCGAACAGCCCCTCTTCCGGGGCGAGTTCGGCCACCTCGATGCGCAGCTGCGGCTCGCTCTCGGCGAGGGCGTCGAGAGCGCGGGGGAGCAGACCGTGCGCGGCGGACTGCATCACCGCGACGCGCACCGGCGCGAGCGAGGGGCGGAGGCGTTCGAGCTCGGCGCGCGCCGCCGCGTCGGCGGCGGGCATCCGTGCGGCGTGCGCGGCGAGGGCGGCGCCCTGGGCGGTCAAGCGGAGGCGCCGGCCGTCGGGTTCGAGAAGAGGCACGCCCGCTTCGCGCTCGAGCAACGAGAGCTGCTGCGAGATCGTCGACGGACTGTACGAGAGAGCGTCGGCGACGGCGGCAAGGGTGCCGCGCATCGACAGTTCGTGCAGCAGGCGTAGACGGCGGAGGTCAAACATGGCGTCCCTTCGATCCTGTCGAACATAACCCGTCATCAATCATCGCTTTTCCTGACGGGACGCGGGCCGCATGCTGAGGGCATCCGAGGAAGGATCGCCATGTCGCTCACTGACGCATCTCCCGTCGCATCCGGCACCACCCCCGCCGGGCGCGTCACGCCGGCCGAGCAGGTCTCGCCCGACCCGCTGGTCTCGCCCGCCGAGTTGGCCGACGAGGCGATCGCCCTCGTGCGCCGCTGGCTCGCCGAGAGCCGGGAGGAGCCGGTCGACGTCTCCGCCGAGCGCCTGGCCGGGGTGCTGCGCGACCCGCACGGTCTCGACTTCACAGTGGGCTTCGTCGACGGCGTCGTACGCCCCGACGACGTGCGCGTCGCCGCGCGAAATCTCGCCGCCCTCATCCCCCTCATCCCCGGCTTCCTCCCGCTGCACCTGAAGGCCGCGATCCGCCTCGGCGCCTTCGCCGCGCCGATCCTCTCGCGGGTCGTCGTGCCCGCCGCCCGCACGGCGCTGCGCTCGATGGTGCGCCACCTCATCGTCGACGCCAGCGACCGCAAGCTCGGCGACGCCATCACCTCGATCCGCGGCCGAGGAGACGGCATCCGTCTCAACGTGAATCTGCTCGGTGAGGCGATCCTCGGCAAGAAGGAGGCCGCGCGCAGGCTCGCCGGAACGCGCAAGCTGCTCGCGCGCGCCGACGTGGACTACGTCTCGATCAAGGTGTCGTCGACCGTCGCGCCGCACACCCCGTGGGCCTTCGACGCCGCCGTCGCCGACGCGGTCGCGGCCCTGCGCCCGCTCTACCGCGTGGCCAAGGAGACCGGCACGTTCCTGAATCTCGACATGGAGGAGTTCAAAGACCTCGATCTCACCCTCGCGGTCTTCGAGACGCTGCTCGGCGAGCCCGAGTTCCACGGCGTCGAGGCCGGCATCGTGCTGCAGGCCTACCTTCCCGACGCCCTCGCCGCGATGGTCCGCCTGCAGGAGTGGACCGCCCGGCGCGTGGCATCCGGAGGCGCGCCCATCAAGGTACGCGTCGTCAAAGGCGCCAACCTGCCGATGGAACGGGTGGATGCCGACGTGCACGACTGGCCGCTGGCCACCTGGCCGTCGAAGCAGGCGACCGATGCGTCCTACAAGGCGGTGCTCGACTACGCGCTGCGGCCCGAGCGCACCGCGAACGTGAGGATCGGCGTCGCCGGCCACAACCTGTTCGACGTCGCGCTCGCGTGGCTGCTCGCGGAGAGGCGTGGAGTCACCTCGTCGACGGGCACGCCCGGCGTCGAGGTCGAGATGCTGCTCGGCATGGCGACCGCCCAGCAGGCCGTCGTGCGTCGGACCGTCGGCGCGATCCTGCTGTACACCCCGGTCGTGCACCCGCAGGAGTTCGACGTCGCGATCGCGTACCTCATCCGCCGCCTCGAAGAGGGCGCGTCGAGCGAGAACTTCATGTCGGCGGTGTTCGACCTCGACACCCACGCGGCGCTGTTCGCCCGCGAGCGCGACCGCTTTCTGGCATCCCTCGCCGACATGCCCGAGGGTGTTCCGGCCTCGAACCGCGTGCAGGATCGCACGGCCACGGCGGAGCCCGCGCCGACGCACGGCTTCCGCAACACCCCCGACTCCGACCCGGCGATCGCCGCCAACCGTGACTGGGCGCGCGGGATCGTGGCGCGGATGGAGCGCTCGGAACTCGGTCGCGCGAGCATCGCCGCGCACACGGTGACCGACGAAGGCGCCCTGAACGCGCTGATCCAGGATGCCGCGACGGCGGCCGCGAGCTGGCGGGAGCTGGGGGCTGCGAAGCGCGCCGAGATCCTCCATCGCGCGGGCGATGCGCTGGAGAAGCGTCGAGCCGATCTGCTCGAGGTCATGGGTGCCGAGTGCGGCAAGGTCATCGAGCAGAGCGACCCCGAGGTGTCGGAGGCGATCGACTTCGCCCACTACTACGCCGAGCAGGCGCGCGCGCTCGAGGACGTCGACGGCGCGACCTTCACGCCCGTCGGGGTGACGGTGGTCACTCCTCCCTGGAACTTCCCCGTCGCGATCCCCGCCGGCTCGACCCTCGCCGCGCTCGCCGCGGGGTCTGCGGTGGTCATCAAGCCCGCCGCCCTCGCCGAGCGCTCCGGCGCGGTCATGGTCGAGGCGCTCTGGGAGGCCGGGGTTCCGCGCGAGGTGCTCACGCTCGTACAGGTGTCCGAGAACGACCTCGGTCGTCAGCTGCTCACCCACCCCGCCGTCGAGCGGGTCGTGCTGACCGGGGCCTACGAGACCGCCGAGCTGTTCCGCTCCTTCCGCCCCGATCTGCCGCTGCTCGCCGAGACGAGCGGAAAGAACGCCGTGATCGTCACGCCCAGCGCCGACCTCGACCTCGCGGCGAAGGACGTCGCGATGTCGGCCTTCGGCCACGCGGGTCAGAAGTGCTCCGCGGCATCCCTCGTCGTACTCGTCGGCTCGGTCGCCCGCTCGCGTCGCTTTCGCGACCAGCTCGTCGACGCGGTCACCTCGCTCGAGGTCGGCATGCCGTGGGATGAGGCCTCCCGTGTCGGTCCGCTGATCGAGCCGGCCCAGGGAAAGCTCCTGAAGGCCCTCACCTCGCTCGAGCGCGGCCAGCGCTGGGTCGTCGAGCCTCGCCGCCTCGATGACGAGGGGATGCTGTGGCGTCCCGGCATCCGCGAGGGCGTGCAGCCGGGCAGCGAGTTCCACCGCACCGAGTACTTCGGACCCGTGCTCGGCATCATGACCGCCGAGACGCTGGACGAGGCGATCGACCTCGTCAACGCCATCGAGTACGGCCTCACCTCGGGGCTGCACGCGCTCGATGCGGCCGAGATCGACACGTGGCTCGCGCGTATCGAGGCGGGCAACGTCTACATCAACCGCGGCACCACGGGAGCCATCGTGCAGCGTCAGCCGTTCGGCGGCTGGAAGAAGTCCGCCGTGGGAGCGGGGACGAAGGCCGGTGGCCCGCACTACCTCTTCGGGTTCGGGACGTGGACAGATGCCGAGACCTCCGCGCCGCGGTCCATCGACGCCCTCGCCGCACCGGCGCTGGCGGCCGTGCCCGCGGACGACCGCGAGTGGCTGGCATCCGCCCTCTCCAGCGACGCTGCCGCGTGGGCGTCGGAATTCTCGCTCGCCCGTGACGTGACGGGGTTGGAGTCGGAGCAGAACGTGCTGCGCTACGCCGCCGTGCCCGTGACCGTGCGCCTCGAGGACGCGTCGGAAACGGCGCTGGTGCGGGTAGTCGCGGCGGGTGTGCGGGCGGGGTCCGTCGTGACCGTGAGTTCGGCCGCCGAGCTGACGCCCGCCGTGCGCGCGTGGTTCGAGGGCGTCGGCGTGAGTGCCGCCGTCGAGGACAGCGCCGACTGGGGGCACCGC
>NZ_CAUQWC010000182.1:0-7166 GCF_963521695.1 uncultured Microbacterium sp.
CCCCAGGACTGCGCTCATCAAAGCACGCTCGTTCACGGCGGGGCAACTCATCTTCGCCGCCCCCCGCCGGAGAACGGGCGTCGAGGGGGCATCAGTTGTCGAGGTCCGCCACATCCCCGCCCACGCACGAGGTCGCGACGGGGCGACAATGGAGCCATGGGACTCTTCGTACAGCGACCAGAGGAACCGAGCGAGTGGGCGGGCCTCCCGGGTGAGCCTGCTCGGCCGCAGACGGAAGCCGAGCTGCTGCCCGACGACGATCGACCAGCTGCCTCGCCCACCGGTCTGCTCGGCCTCGCCGACGACTCGACGACCTCGATCGAGATTTCGCTGGGCGACTCCGCGCAGGCGGCCGACGGCGACTGAGTACGGGAGAGGACGACACGGCTCCACCTCCGCGCGGTCGCAACGCGGCGGGATAGCATCCCGGAAGGAGGTCCTCGTGAAGCGCATCAGCATCGTCGTTGTGGCCGCGGCCCTGCCGTTGCTGGTCGCCGGCTGCACCCCGACGGCATCCGAAGACCCATCGACCGCGGATCCGGCGGTGTCGACCGCTCCATCGCCCTCCGGGATGGACCAGATGCTGCCGCCGACCACCGTCGCGCCGAACGACCTCGAGGGCACGGACGTCCGTGTCATCCGGGGCACCTCGCTCGTGCTCGCCGTGCCCGAGGGCAGCGAGGCGGAGTGGAGAGGGACGACCGCAGACGTCGCCGTCGCGGAGTTCTCCGCGGGCGGTCCCTCGGAGGGTGCCGTCTTCCGGCCCGGGTTCATCGTGCGCGAGGTGGGCAGCACCGCGGCCACCGTCACGGGTCCCGACGGCGCCACGGTCTCGTTCACGATCGCGGTGTCCGAGTACTGACCGCCGACGGGCCGTGCTGATGGGTGACGCGCGTGCGAGTTCTCCTTTCCCCGTGAGGTTCTGAACGCCGGCTGAGGGTGTCCGGCCGCCAATGCGGTGCCGAGGGCGGGGACGGATCGTCGGGCGAGGCGCGTGGTGTGGCTGAACCGCGCCTCAGTACCGGGCGAGCACCGACAGCAGCTCGTCGCCGCTCCCCGCTTCGCGCCCGAGGCTCTTGCGTTCGACGTCGGCGAGGTGGTGCTCGGCCAGCGCGCCGGCGGCATCCGTGTCGCCCGCCTCGAGTAAGGCGAGCAGGTCCTCATGCTCGGCGATCGAGGCCTCCTGGTCGATGTCGCGGCCGTAGATCGACAGGATCAGCGCGGTGCGCGAGACGACCTCCGACATGTAGCGCAGGAGGAGCTCGTTCCCGGTCTCGCGGGCGAGCAGCAGGTGGAACTCGCCGCCGAGGCGGGCCGACACCGTTGCCCGTCGTGACTCCCAGGCTGCTCGTTCAGCCTGCACGTGTGCCCGGAGGCGCGCGAGCGCGGCGGCATCCCGGCGCTCCGCCAGCAGCCGCGCGACCTGTCGCTCCAGCGCGGCCCGCACCGTGAAGGCGTTCTTGGCCTCGTCGATGGTGGGTCGGGCGACGGCCGCGGAGCGACCGGGGGGTGAGTCGACGACGCCGTCGCCGACGAGTCGCTGCAGGACGCTTCGAACGAGGGTGCGACTCACCCCGTAGTGGGCGGCGAGAGCCTCTTCGCCGAGTTTGGTCCCCGGCGTGAGCGCGCCCTCGATGATGGCCGCCCGAAGCGCCGCGTAGGCGCGTTCGGCGCGTTCCGCGGGGCGGGAGTCTTCCGCGTGCGTCGCTCGGGTCATGAACCGACTGTATACGCCGCCCGGATGGCAGCCGTGCCTTGGTCGGCCGAAATCTGTTCGACGCAGCGGCGAAACGCGCGGCGTGTGTATACGGAGTAGACCTAATTCTGTATACAGAAAGGACCACCGCGTGTACGTCACCCTCACCGCCCAGCAACGCGAACTCTTCGATCGCTCCCTCGCCGCCGGCGAAGCCCACGATCTCGACGACCTCGCCCGCACGGCCCTCGTCGAGACGGCATCCGGGGTCCGCCGTCGAGCCCTCCCCGGCGTGCAGGCCGTTGCGTGGACCTGGCGCGACGACGTCGCCTTCCCGCCCACCTCCGAACGCGTCGTCCGCGAGCGGCATCGGCTCGAGCCCGGCACGGGCAAGGCGTTCGAGGTCCGCGCCGGCCAGATCCTGCGTGTCGCGCAGGTCTCGGGCGACCAGTGCGCCGACCTGAACGTGTTCAACCTCCACGACTACCGCGAGGCGTTGCACGTCGGCCGCACGCGCACCCTGCACGGCATCCACCCCGGCCAGGGGTCGTTCCTCTGGTCGGCACCGCCGCGCGAGCGGGCGATGATGCACCTGCTCACCGACGACGCCGGTCTCAACGACACGCTCTTCCCACGGTGCAGCGCCGCGATGTACGAGTCGATGTTCGGCTTCGAGGAGCACACGAACTGCGCCGACATGCAGGCCGAGGCGCAGCGCGAGTACGGCCTCACGCCCGACGACGTGCACGACTCGTTCAACCTGTTCATGGCGACGCGGGTGCAGCCCGACGGCACGTGCGAGGTCGTTCACCAGCACACCCCGGCGGACGCGTTCGTCGAGCTCCTCGCCCTGATGGACGTGCTCGCGGTGCCGAACGTCTGCGGCAACGACATCTTCCGCACGAGCAACTACGCGCTCCGCCCCCTCGACGTCACGGTGATGGATGCCGCGGACAGCGACCTCGCGGCGGTCCCGGCCCTGCTCAGCCACCGCGCCCAGCGGACGCCCGCCGACTTCGCGCAGCCCGCCATCCGCGCCGAGCGCTCGCTCGCGAGGGATCCCGAGTACGCCCCGCACTTCGCCCGCACCCCCGTCACCACCGAGCGCCTGGAGGTGCGCCTCGGTGACGCGGAGGTCGCGCTGCTCGGCGCGCACGCCCGGCGGGACCTGTACGGCGACGACGACGAAGCGGCGCTCCGCGACCTGCTCCTGAGCTGGTGGGTGGCCAGCCATGCCTGAGACGCCGGCACCGCACGAGGTCGAGGACTTCGACGTTCTGCCGCCCTACGAGCGCTACAAGCTCCTCGCAGGTCTCATCGTTCCCCGACCCATCGCGTGGATCACGACCGTAGACGCGCGCGGAGTGGTCAACGCCGCGCCCTTCTCCATGTTCGCGATGGTGGGGGAGGACCCGCCCCTGCTCATGGTGAGCATCGACCGTCCCGCGGGAGGTGGACGCAAGGACACCGCGGCCAACATCGACGCGACGGGCGAGTTCGTCGTGCACCTCGTCGATCGCCCGCTCGCCGAGCAGATGGATGCCACGAGCGCGCGGCATCCCTCCGACGTCGACGAGCTCGCCCTCCTCGGTATCGCCACGGTCGGAGCCGAGACGGTGCGCCCGCCCGTCATCGCCGCCGCTCCCGTGGCGCTGGAGTGCGAGTTGTGGCAGCGCCTCGACATCCCCAGCCGCGAGATCTTCTTCGGCCGCATCCGTCGGCTGCGGACCCGCGCCGGTCTCATCGATCGCGACCTCATGCGCGTCCGCCTCGCCGATTACGCCCCCATCGGCCGCTTCGGCGCCAGCTTCTACACCTCCACCCTCGATCGCTTCACGCTCGCCGGCCAGCCGGCATCCACGTCTCTCGACACCCTCTGAGCCCCACCCGAACCGCAAGGAGCATCCATGTCCCCCTATCGCCGCGGCCTCGCCGCCGCAGCCACCCTCGCCACCGCCGCTCTCGCCCTCAGCGCCTGCGCCGGGGCGGGAAGCGCCGCCGGAACGGCGGCACCCCCGTCGTCCGGAGCCGAGATCGGCGCCGTCGACCTCTCGGGCGTCTGCCCATCGACCGTCGTCATCCAGACCGACTGGAACCCACAGGCCGAGCAGGGCGGGTTGTCCGCGCTGCTGGGGCCGGATGCCGAGATCGATGCGTCGCGCAAGAGCGTGTCGGGTCCGCTCCTGGCCGCGGGCGAGTGGACCGGCGTCGACGTCGAGATCCGCGCCGGGGGACCGGCGATCGGATTCCAGGGCGTTCCTTCGCAGATGTACACCGACCCCGACATCCTGCTGGGGTGGGTCAACACCGACGACGCGATCGCCGCGTCCGGCACCCTGCCGACGACCGCCGTGATGTCGACCTTCGAGAAGGCGCCCTGGGCGATCATGTGGGACCCGCAGACCTACCCCGACGCGCGAACGATCGCCGACATCGGCCGCACCACGGCGACCGTGCGCTACTTCGACGGCACCACCTACATGGACTACCTGGTCGGTTCCGGGCAGCTCCGCCCCGACCAGCTCGACGGCTCCTACGACGGCACCCCCGCGGCGTTCGTCGCAGCCGACGGCAAAGACGCGCAGCAGGGCTTCGCCACCGTCGAGCCGTGGGTGTACGAGAACGCCATCGCCGAATGGGGACGCCCGCTGTCGTACCAGCTCGTCGCCGACACCGGCTACCCGATCTACGCCGTGGCGCTCTCCGTGCGAGCCGACGACGTCACCGCGCAGAAGGACTGCCTCGAAAAGCTCGTGCCCGTCGTGCAGCAGGCGAACGTCGACTACTTCGCCGACCCCTCCGCTGCCAACGACCTGCTCGTCCGCGCCGTCGAGGCCTACGACAACGGGTGGGTGTACCCGGCCGCGGAGGCGGCGAACTCGACCGTGCAGCAGCGGGAGTTGGGCCTGGTGGCAGACGGGGCCGACGGGATCTTCGGCTCCTTCGACGAGGACCGGGTCGCCGAGGTGCAGCGGATCGTGTCGCCCATCCTCGCGGAGAAGGGCGTGGACGTCCGAGAGGGGCTGACGCCGGAGGACTTGGCGACGAACCGCTTCCTGGATGCCGGGATCTCGCTGCCCTGAAAGGTGCAGCCTGCGGTGGGGTGACGGCGGAAGACGCCGTTGCCCCACCGTTTCGGGTTCCGCTCGTCGTTTCCTGAGCGCGAGGATGCGGTTGAGTTGAGGGAGGCCGATCTCGCCGTACGAATCTGTTGCTTCATGTAGCTGAATCTTGAAGCATGTGGGATTTTGTTGTATTGTGTGGGAATCTTCGAAGGGGATCCCGTGTACGCAATGGAGCGCCAGCAGCTCATCGAGCGCGAACTGCGAGATGTCGGACGCGTCAGCGTCGTCGACCTCGCCCGCCGCTTCGACGTCACGACCGAGACCGTCCGACGCGATCTCGACCGCCTCGAGGGCACCGGCTCGCTGCGACGCGTGCACGGCGGTGCGGTCAGCACCGATCGGGCGAGCACCGCCGAGTCGACGCTCACCGAACGTCGTGACCGTCAGGGCGATGCCAAACGCGCGATCGCCGCCGAAGCCGCGAGCCTGCTCGGCGCGTCCTTCCGCGGCTCGATCTTCTTCGACGGCGGCACCACCCCCGCCGCCGTAGCGGCGATGCTGCCCGAGACGCTCGGAACGGGCGGCGGCGTCGAGGTCGTCACGCACTCGCTCGAAGCGGCGCATCTGCTCGCGGGCGAGGAGCAGCTTTCGCTCACCACGATCGGCGGGCGCGTGCGCGGCGTCACCGCGGCCGCGGTCGGTGCGCACACCGTCGGTGCCATCGCGCAGCTGCGCCCCGACATCGCCTTCGTGGGCACCAACGGACTCAGCGCCGGCTTCGGCCTGAGCACCCCCGACCCCGAGGAGGCGGCCGTCAAAGCCGCCATCATCCAATCGGCTCGTCGCGTCGTCCTCGTCGCCGACGCGGCCAAATTCGGAGAGGAACTGCTCGTGCGCTTCGCCCGACTCGACGAGATCGACGTGCTCGTCACCGATGCGGCCCCGCCCGCAGCCCTGGCGGAAGCCCTCGCCGACGCCGACGTCGAGGTGCGTGTCGCATGATCGTCACCGTCACCGCCAACCCGTCGGCCGACCGCGCCGTCGTGCTCTCGGACGCCCTCGCCCCCGGCGAGGTGCAGCGCGCCCTGTCGTCGCGTGAGGACGCGGGCGGCAAGGGCGTCAACGTCGCCCGTGTCGTGTCCGCCGCGGGTGCTCCGGCGCGTGCTGTCGTGCCCGTGAATGCGCACGATCCGTACCGGATGCTGCTCGAAGACACCGGCATCGCCCTGCAGACCGTCGAGGTCGGTGGCCGCGCGCGCGCCAACCTCACCATCACCGACCCGTCGGGCGAGACCACGAAGCTGAACCTGCCCGGCGTCGAACTCACGGCCGCCGAGGCCGAGGCGCTTGTCGCCGGCGTCGTCGCGGCGGCCGAGGGGGCCACCTGGCTCGTGCTCGCCGGTTCGCTGCCGCCGGGGCTTCCTGCCTCGTTCTACGCCGATCTGGTGGGCGCCGTCCGCTCGCGGTGGGGGGCCGCGGCTCCCCGCATCGCTGTCGACGCGTCGGGTGCCGCTCTCGCCGCCGTCGTCGAGACCGCTCGCCCCGACCTGATCAAGCCCAACCACGAAGAGCTCGCCGAACTCGTGGGCGAAGATGCGGCGTCCGACACCGACGTCCTCGCCGAAGCCGCTCGGCGCGCCCGGGTCCTGGTGCCCGGCCGCGTGGCATCCGCTCTCGTCACCCTCGGAGCCGACGGCGCGCTGCTGTTCACGGCCGACGGCGACTGGCGCGGACGCGCCCCCAAGATCCAGGTCGCCAGCACTGTCGGCGCGGGTGACAGCTCGCTCGCCGGTTACCTGCTGGCCGACCTCGAGGGGGCCAGCGCCCCCGACCGCCTCGCGCGCAGCATCGCCTACGGCGCCGCTGCCGCGACCCTGCCGGGGACCCAGGCCCCGACACCCGACGACCTGCCCACAGCACCCATCGTCGTCACCGACTTCGCCACCCCCATCGCTACATCCTGACCACGGAGGTCATTGACAATGTCCGACATCATCACGCCGGAGCTCGTCACACTCGACGTGCCCCTGGGTACCGACAAGCAGTCGGTGATCCGCGCCCTCGCCGAGCGCGTCGTCGCGCAGGGCCGCGCGACGAGCGCACAAGAACTGTTCGACGACGCCTGGGCCCGCGAGCAGAAGGACGAGACCGGCCTGCCCGGCGGTATCGGCATCCCGCACGCGCGCAGCGCCTCGGTCACCGAGCCCACGCTCGCGTTCGCACGCCTGACCCCGGGCGTCGACTTCGGCGCTCCGGACGGTCCCGCCGACATCGTGTTCCTCATCGCCGCCCCCTCGGGTGCCGACGAGGCCCACCTCTCGGTGCTGTCGCAGCTCGCCCGCAGCCTCATGAAGAACGACTTCATGTCGGGCCTGCGTGCCGCGCAGGCGCCCGAAGACGCGGTG
>NZ_CAUQWC010000183.1:0-7161 GCF_963521695.1 uncultured Microbacterium sp.
ACGTGCGCGGCGCTGATCTTCGGACCCTTGGTGATGACGTGCACGAGCGCCATGCCGTGGCCGCGTCCGAGGTCGTAGTCGTCCTTCAGCCACTGCAGGATGGGAGTCGCCTTCGTGCCGGCGCCGAACCCGCGCTCCTCGGCGAGCGCGATGAACTGCCGCGGAGTCAGGCCGGTCTTGGCTTCGATGTTGTCGAGATACGACTGGAATGACATATCCGGACAGTAGCGCGCCCTGCGACACCGATCCATCCGTCGCCGTGTGTCGATGCCGGACGGGAGGCGGCATCCCACGTCGGCTCGAACCTCCACCCGGCCCGCGGAGGAGAGATGTCGGAGCCGCGGGGTACGGTCGAAAGATGGCCGTCACCCTGCATCGGGCGCCCGTCGCCGCGATCGACCCCCTCACCCTCTACCGCTTGCTGTGGCTTCGGGTCACCGTGTTCGTCGTCGAGCAAGAGGCCGCCTACCCCGAGATCGACGGCCGCGACATCGAGTCCGGTGCCGAGCTCATGTGGGCGGTCGAGGGCGACGATGTGCTGGCCACGTTGCGCATCCTGCACGAGACGCAGAACACGCGCATCGGGCGCGTCGCCACCGCCCCCGATGCGCGGGGCCGCGGTATCGCCGCCGATCTCATGCGCGCGGCCGTCGAGGTTCTCGACGCCGAGGCGCCCGGCATCCCGATCCTGCTCGACGCGCAGGCGCACCTCGCGGGGTGGTACGGGCGCTTCGGCTTCGTCGTGTCCGGCCCGCCCTTCGCCGAAGACGGCATTCCGCACGTTCCGATGCGGCGCACGCGCCTCGTCACGGAGCGTCTCGTGCTCCGCGAATGGACGCGCGACGACGGCGATCGTGCGTTCCTGTTCGACATGTACCGCCGCCCCGAGGTGCGTCGCTACCTGGGCGACGGGCGCGTGATGGTCGACGCGGCCGAGGTCGACGCCCTGCTCGATCGCTGGGCCGGACTGAGCGAGGGTCTGCTCGGTGCGCGAGCGGTCGAGACCGCCGACGGTCGTCCGCTCGGCACCGTTCTGTTGAAGCGCATCCCGTGGTCGGCGGGGGCCAGCGACGGGCGTCCCGAAGACATCGAGATCGGATGGCACTTCCACCCCGATGCGTGGGGCGACGGCCACGCGACGGAGGCGGCGGCTGCGGTCCTGGGGCTCGCTCGAGACCACGGCATCCGTCGAATCGTGGCGGTCACGAACCCGGCCAACACGGCATCCGGTGCCGTCGCCGAGCGGATCGGTCTGCATCCCGCCGGCGAGACGCGCGACTACTACGACACCACGTGCGCTCTTTACGTGTCGCACGACGACGACGAGGTGTCGGTCGAGCGCACTTAGTGCGGCGCGTGGTACTCCGTGGTGCCGCGCTTCCAGTAGCCCTTCACCACCGTGGCGGCGGGGTCGCCCGCCCACCGGTCCAGCAGCAGCGAGCGCCCTGCCCGCACCACGGACTGCTCGGCGGCGACGAAGCCGAAGACGCACCCGTCGGGACGCTCCTCGACGTCGAGGGAGTCGAGCCAATCGACGAGTTCCTCGCCCGCGGGGCGCCGACCCCGGTGCAGCTGCACCACCTCGACGCCCGGAGGTGCGGCGACGGGGAGATCGTGCGCGGCATCCGGCACCTCGACGGCGATGCGACCGACGGCGTCGTCGTCCATCTGCGCGGCGAACCGACGGATCGCGGGCACCGCCGTCTCGTCGCCGGCGAGCAGCCACGCGTCGGGGCGTCCCACCAGCACCATCGAGCCGCGGGGGCCGGCCACGCCCACCGGTGCGCCGATGGCGGCCGTCTCGGCCCACCGGCTGCCGACGCCGGCCCCGTGCAGCGCGACGTCGACGTCGAGCCAGCCGTCCGTGGCATCCCAGGTCACCGGGGTGTACTCGCGGCTCGGCGCGGCGCGGAGGTCGTCGTCGGCGCCCGACGGGAAGAAGACGCGGATGTGGTCGTCGGCGCCGGGGGAGTCGAAGCCGCTCAATTCAGGCCCCTCGAGACGCAGGCGCACGTACGACGGCGTCACGTGCGTCCGTCGCGCGAGGGTTGCCGAACGGAAGACGAGGTCGTGGCGACGGGGCTCGAGGCGGGCGGAGTCGCTCTGGTTCGACATGGGCATGCAGGTAAGGCTAACCTAACGAATCGTCGCTACCCCTGCCGGTGGCGGCTCGACTCACACACAGCACTGGAGAGATTCGCATGACGACCCGCCTGTTCCGCCCCCTCGCCGCCGCATCCCTGGTGGCTGCTCTCGCCCTCGCCGGATGCTCTTCGGGAGCTGCCGCCCCCGCAGATGACGCCGCCGCCGCGACGACCGTGACGGTCGAAGACAACCACGGCTCGATCGAGGTCCCGGTGGCGCCCGAGCGCGTCGTCGCACTCGACAACACGACCTTCGAGACGCTCAGCGAATGGGGCGTGACCCTTGCCGCCGCCCCGAAGCCCCTCATGTACGACCTCTGGCCCTCGCTCTCCGGCGGCGACGAGGTGCTCGACGCGGGCCTGCACCGAGAGCCCAACATCGAGAACATCCTCGCCGCCGAGCCCGACCTCATCGTCGGCGGCTACCGGTTCCGCGACATCTACGACCAGCTGAAGGAGATCCAGCCGGCGACCATCGAAACCAGCCCCCGCGACGGTGAGGACCACGCCTCGGAGCTGAAGCGCCAGACGACGATCCTGGGTCACGTCTTCGACAAGAACGACGAGGCGGCGCAGCTCTCGGCCGACCTCGATGCCGCTATCGCCGATGCGAAGGCGGCCTACGACCCGTCCCAGAGCGTGATGGGTCTCATCACCTCGGGCGGCAAGATCGCGTACGCCGCTCCCGGTGAGGGCCGTGGTGTCGGCGTGCTCTTCCCGACCCTGGGGCTCACCCCCGCTCTGGAGCGGTCCGCCGAAGACGCCTCGCACGGCGACGACATCAGCGTCGAGGCGATCGCCGCCGCCAACCCCGAGTGGCTCTTCGTCCTCGATCGCGACGCGATGTTCGGTGAGGACGGCTACGTCTCGGCGAAGGAGCTCATCGAGAACGCCGAAGCGCTGAAGAACGTCCCCGCCGTGCAGAAGGGGCAGATCGTCTACCTCGACGGCAGCTTCTACCTCGACGAGGGCATCCAGGCCTACACGACGCTCTACCGCTCCGCCGCCGAGGCGTTCGCCTCCTGACCCGCCCACCGGCCCCCTCGCGTGAGGGGTCGACATCTGTCGCCTCGGCCGCTCCGAGGCGACAGAGAATGACCCCTCACGCGCGTGGGGCGGGACGGATGCCATGACCTCCACAACCATCCCCCCGCGCGCACGGTCGGCGCTGCCACTCGCCGTGATCGGCGTCGCTGCGCTCGTCGTCGTGTCGCTGTTCGTCGGCGCTTACGACCTGACCGCCGACGAGTTCGGGGGCGAGATGTTCTGGATCTCGCGCGTGCCCCGCACCCTCGCGCTCGTCCTCGCCGGCTGCGCGATGGCCGTCTCGGGCCTCATCATGCAACTGCTCACGCAGAACCGTTTCGTCGAGCCCTCCACCACGGGGACGTCGGAGTGGGCGGCGCTGGGCCTGCTCGTCACGGTGCTGATCGCACCGGCTTCGCCTCTTCCCGTGCGGATGATCGTGGCATCCCTCGCCGCCTTCGTCGGGACCATGATCTTCATCGGCATCCTGCAGCGCATCTCGCTGCGCTCCTCGCTCGTCGTGCCGCTCATCGGCATCATGCTCGGGGCGGTGGTCTCGGCGTTCACGACGTACCTGGCGGTCTCGACCAACTCGCTCCAGATGCTCGGCACGTGGTTCATGGGGAGCTTCACCTCCATCGTCCGCGGCCGTTACGAGGTGCTCTGGGTGGCCGCGATCGTCGTGCTGCTGGTGTTCCTGTACGCCGACCGCATCACCGTGGCCGGTCTCGGGCGCGACATCGCCACCTCGGTCGGCCTCGACCACACCCGCGTCCTGCTCATCGGTACGGGGCTCGTCGCGGTCGCCACCGGCGTCACCACCGTCGTCGTCGGCTTTCTGCCGTTCCTGGGCCTGGTCGTTCCGAACCTCGTGTCGATGTGGCGCGGCGACAACGCCCGCGCGAACCTGCCCTGGGTGTGCGTCGGGGGCGTGGCGATCGTCGTCGTCTGCGACATCGTCGGACGCGTCATCCGGATGCCGTTCGAGGTCCCCGTCTCGATGATCCTCGGGGTCGTCGGCTCCGCCGTGTTCATCACCCTGCTCTTGAGGATGCGTGCCCGTGGCTGAGACCCTGACCCGGTCGGCCCCGGCGCTCGCGGCCCGCCGTCCGCGGATCGCCCTGCGTTTCGGCATCCTGATCCTGATCGTGGCGGTCGCCGCCGTCGGCGTGCTGACGTGGAACGTCCCGGGTGAGCCCGGTTCGCGGGCCTTCTGGTTGGCGGTGATCCTGCGCGTGGTGAGCGTTGCGACGATCGCCCTCGTCGCCTGCTGCCAGGCGGTCGCGACGGTGCTGTTCCACACGGCGACGGCGAATCGCATCCTCACCCCGTCGATCATGGGCTTCGACGCGCTGTACGTCGTGATGCAGACCGCGCTGGTGTTCTTCTTCGGTAGCGCCGCCCTGTCGGCGACCGACGGGCTGCTCAAGGTCGCCGTGCAGAGCGTGCTGATGGTGAGCTTCGCGACGCTGCTGTACGGCTGGCTGTTCGCCGGCCGCCGCGGGAACCTCCACATCATGTTGTTGGTGGGGGTCGTGCTGGGCGTCGGATTCGGCTCGCTGTCGACCGTCATGCAGCGGCTGCTCACCCCGAGCGACTTCGACATCCTCTCGGCCCGCCTCTTCGGCAACCTCTCGAACTCGGATGCCGAGTACCTCCCGTGGGCGGCGCTGGTCGTCGCCGCGGTGCTCGCCGTCGTCTGGCGCGCGCGACACCGCCTGGACGTGCTGGCGCTCGGCCGTGAGGCATCCGTCAACCTGGGGCTCGCCTATCGGCGCGAGGTGATCGGGATGCTCGTGCTCGTGGCCGTGCTGATCTCGGTGTCGACCACCATGGTCGGGCCGATGACGTTCTTCGGCTTCATCGTCGCCACCCTCGCTTACCAGCTCGCGAGGTCGTCGCAGCATCGGGTGGTGCTGCCCTTCGCCGTGCTGCTGGGCATGGCCACGCTGCTCGGCGGGTACTTCGTGCTGCGGCACGTGTTCTACGCGGCCGGCATGCTCTCGATCATCATCGAGTTCGTCGGCGGCGTCTTCTTCCTCGTCTACCTCCTCCGGAAGGGGAGTCTCTGATGCTCACCCGCTCGCCGGGACGGCGCGTCCCGTGATCTCGCTCACCGACGTCACCATGACCTACGGCGACGTGACCGTGCTCGGTCCCGTGACCCTCGACATCCCCGCCGGCGGAGTCACCGCCCTGGTGGGTCCGAACGGCGCGGGCAAATCCACCCTGCTGACGATCGTCGGGCGCCTGACGGCGGCCACCGGCGGCCGCGTCACCGTCGCAGGCCTCGACGTGACGGCCACGCCCGGACGGGCGCTCGCCAAGACCGTGTCGATCCTGCGGCAGGAGAATCACTTCGTCACGCGCCTGACCGTGCGCGAACTCGTCGGCTTCGGGCGCTTCCCGCACTCGCAGGGGCGTCTGACCGCCGACGACCACACCAAGATCGACGAGGCCATCGACTTCCTCGACTTGGCCGAGCTGTCGGGGCGTTACCTCGACCAGCTCTCGGGCGGGCAGCGCCAGCGCGCATACGTGGCCATGGTGCTCGCGCAGGACACCGACTACATCCTGCTCGACGAGCCGCTGAACAACCTCGATATGAAGCACGCGGTGGCGATGATGGGCCAGCTCCGCCGCGCGGCCGACGAACTCGGAAAGACGATCGTCATCGTCGTGCACGACATCAACTTCGCGTCGGCCTACGCCGACCGGATCGTCGCGTTGTCCGAGGGGCGGGTCGTGCACGTGGGTACACCGGACGATCTCATGTCGTCATCGACCCTCGAGGAGGTGTTCGGCACACCCATCGACGTGCGCCGCGACGGGCCGTACCCGCTGGCGGTCTACTACCGATGAGATCTCAGAGTTGGATGCCGTTGTCTTCGTCGTTGACACCGACATTGCGGCCGCGGCTGGATTCGTAGGCGATGAGCCACCCGACCGACACCGCCGCGGCGATGACGACACCCAGCCACACGTTCTGCCACACCAGGCCGAACAGGACACCCAGCCCGAAGAGAAGCAGGCTGCCCAGCACCCAATACGTGCGGCCGCGAGGCCAGCCGGTTCCCGTCTGCGTCATGTCGCACAGCCTACGGTGCGGCGCCGGCGGGGGCGGGGCGCGCTGCGTCCCATCGACACCGAGAAGAAGGAGGGGCTGATGGCCCGGACCACCGCCGCGCAGAAGCGCGTCGCGCCCGAGAAGAGCGAACTGCTGACCCTGTACGTGAGGCATCGCCGTCGTCTGTCACCGACTTTCGAGCGCGTGACGTTGGGCGGATCCGACCTGGAGCGCTTCACCCCGATGGGCGCCGACCAGTGGTTCCGCCTCTTCCTGCCCGTCGCCGAGGGGACGCTCACGCGACTGCCGAACCGTCTCGACACCTTCGCGTACCTGCGCTACCTCGCGATCGCGAAGACCCAGCGCCCGGTGCTGCGCAATTACACCGTCGCGGGCTTCCGCTCCGGCGGTGCGCAGGGGCCCGAACTCGACGTCGACTTCGTGCGGCACGGCTCCGCCGCCGCGGGCACGGCGGGTCCCGCGGCATCCTGGGCCGAGACCTGTGCTTCAGGCGACGCGGTCGCCATCCTCGACGAGGGCATCCTGTTCGCGCCGCCCACCGGTCTGCGCGGCCCCCTCGCGCTCGTCGGCGACGAGACCGCCCTCCCCGCGCTCGCCGGCATCCTGGCGTCCCTTCCCGCCGACGCGACGGGGAGCGCCTTCATCGAGGTGCCCGATGCCGGCGACGTGCGCAACCTGGCCGCGCCGGTCGGCGTCGCCGTGTCGTGGGTCGTGCGCGACGATCCTCACGCGACCCCGGGCTATGCCGTGCTGACGTCGGCGGTCGGGGCGAGTGAGGCGGGTGCGGTCGTCCCCGCCTACGCCTGGGTGGCGGGGGAGCAGTCCCTGGTCGCGGCGATGCGTCGGCACTGGGTGCGGGTCGGCGTCGACAAACGGATGATCTCTTTCACCGGATACTGGCGG
>NZ_CAUQWC010000184.1:0-6976 GCF_963521695.1 uncultured Microbacterium sp.
CCTCCGTCGTCCGGGATGCGGCTCGGCGTGCTCCGCCAGGAATCGACGGGTGCGGACACGACGCGTCCCCGCCATGATGGAGGGATGACCGCGAGTGCCGACGCGCCCTTCCGCGTCGTGTTCGTGTGCAGCGGCAACATCTGCCGGTCGCCGATGGCCGAGGTGGTCTTCCGCCGTCTCGCCGAGACCGCGGGACTCGGCGCCCACGTCTCGTCGACCTCCGCCGGCACCGGCGACTGGCACGTCGGCGAGCGCGCCGACCACCGCACGATCGCCGCACTCGACCGCCTCGGTTACGACGGCGCAGCACACCGCGCGCGGCAGTTCCAATACGCCGACTTCACCCGCAACGACCTCGTCGTCGCGCTCGACCGCAGCCACGAACGGGTGCTGCGCGGCTGGGCGCAGGGCGACGACGACACCGACAAGATCGCGCTGCTGCAGTCGTTCCTTCCGGATGCCGAGACCCTCGACGTACCCGACCCGTACTACGCGGGGGCCCCGATGTTCGACGAGGTGCTCGGTATGATCGAACGCGCAAGCCGAGCCCTGTTCCGACAGCTCGAGCCCGCCATCCGTTCCGCGGGCTGATCCGTTCGCGCGACCCCCGGGAGACCCGTGTCCTCTCTGCCTCCGCAGCCCCTCAGCCCGCTCGACGGTCGGTACTTCGCCACCGTGTCCGAGATCGGCGACTACCTGTCGGAGGCGGGCCTGAACCGCGCCCGCGTCGAGGTCGAGGTCGAGTGGCTGCTCGCCCTGACCGACCGCTCGCTGTTCGGCACCTCTCCCGTCAGCGATGACGAGCGCACGAAGCTCCGTGCTCTCTACGAGAACTTCGGCGCCGACGAGATCGCCTGGCTCGCCGCCAAAGAGGCCGTCACCCGTCACGACGTGAAGGCCGTCGAGTACCTCGTGCGCGACCGTCTCGACAGCCTCGGCCTGACCGGCCTCGCCGAATTGACGCACTTCGCCTGCACGAGCGAAGACATCAACTCCACCGCCTATGCCCTCACCGTGCAGCGCGCGGTCGAGCGCGTGTGGCTGCCCAAGCTCCGCTCGGTCACCGCCGCCCTCGCCGAGCTCGCCGTCGCGCACCGCGACGCCGCGATGCTCTCGCGCACGCACGGACAGCCGGCCACTCCCACCACGATGGGCAAAGAGATCGGCGTCTTCGCGTGGCGTCTCGAGCGCGTCATCCGCCAGTTGGATGCCGGGGAGTACCTCGCGAAGTTCTCCGGGGCCACGGGCACCTGGTCGGCGCACGTCGCCGCAGAACCCGACGTCGACTGGCCGGCGCTCACGCGGGAGTTCATCGAGTCGCTCGGTCTGGGCTTCAACCCGGTCACGACGCAGATCGAGTCGCACGACTGGCAGGTCGAGCTCTACGACCGCGCGCGTCACGCCGGCGGCATCCTGCACAACCTCGCCACCGACATCTGGACCTACATCTCGCTCGGGTACTTCACCCAGGTCCCCGTGGCCGGGGCCACCGGATCGTCGACGATGCCGCACAAGATCAACCCGATCCGTTTCGAGAACGCCGAGGCGAACCTCGAGATCGCCGGCGGACTCTTCAGCACCCTGGCATCCACCCTCGTCACCAGCCGCCTGCAGCGCGACCTGACCGACTCCACGACGCAGCGCAACATCGGCGTCGCGTTCGGTCACTCCCTGCTCGCGCTCGACAACCTGCAGCGCGGCCTCACCGAGATCTCGCTCGCCGAAGACGTGCTGCTCGCCGACCTCGACGTGAATTGGGAGGTGCTCGCCGAAGCCATCCAGACCGTGGTGCGCGCCGAGATCGCCGCCGGTCGCTCGCAGATCACCGACCCGTACGCGCTGCTCAAGGACCTCACGCGCGGTCGCCGTGTCGGCGCTCCCGAGCTGGCCGAGTTCGTGCGCGGACTCGACATCGGCGATGCGGCGAAGCAGCGCCTGCTCGCCCTGACGCCCGCCGCGTACGCGGGCCTGGCGTCGCGGGTGGTCGACGCGCTGTAGGCCCGTCCGCTCCCCGCACGCCGCGCCAGCCTCACTCCCGGTCGCTCCACCGGTCGGTCGCGCCCACCTGCCGCTGCGCCGCCCTTCCCGTTGAGTGTCCAAAACACGCCGCATCCGGCAGGGCGTAGCGGCGCGTCCTGGACACTCAACGGGGCCTCGACGCGTGCCCCACACCCGTGGGCGCCCCCTGTCGAGTGTCCACAACACGCCGCACCCGACACGACGCAGCGGCGCGTCTCGGACGCTCAACGGGTCTCCGACGCATGCCCCACACCCGTGAGCACCCCCTGTCGAGTGTCCACAACACGCCGCACCCGACACGACGCAGCGGCGCGTCTCGGACGCTCAACGGGTCTCGACGCATGCCCCACACCCGTGAGCACCCTCTCTCGTTGAGTGTCCACAACACGCCGCACCCGACACGACGCAGCGGCGCGTCCTGGACACTCAACAGGGTCCGGCGGACTGCGCCGGCCAAGACGAGGCTGGACGCGGGCCGGCACCTCCCCGTAGGGTGTTGACGTCAACATCCCCGACCCCCGGGTCACCCGTGCGCCGCATCGTCGCGGCGCGGATCGGAACAGACGCGATGACGCACCGACGCCCCCTGACCGCACGCCGCCTCCTCGCGGCCGCAACGGCCGCTGTTCTGGCCGCCGCCCTGGCATCCCCGCTAGCAGCGGTCGCCGCCACGGGCGTACCGACGAACCCGAACGACGGGGTGCCCCGGATCGATCCACCCGTGACCTACGACAAATTCCAGCCCCTCGCCGACCCCGGTATGAGCGCCGCCGACTACTTCCAGCCGAAGTGGTACGACACCGACGGGCGGCACATCCAGGCGCACGGCGGCCAGGTCGTGACGACCGAGGAGAACGGTCAGACCGTCTACTACTGGTACGGCGAAGACCGCACCAACGGCTACTGGAACAGCCCCGGCGTCGCGGTGTACCGGTCGACGGATGCCAAGAACTGGACCAACCTCGGCGACGCCCTGCGCAGCATCAGCACGCGCGACGACCTGCTGACGCCGTACTTCGAAGACCTGTACGACACCCTCGACGAGAACGGCCAGCCCCGCACCGAGAAGATCGATGCCCTCGCCTACCACCTGAACTCGACGCGCGAGTCCGACTACACCGCGATCTTCGAGCGACCCAAGGTGCTGCACAACGAGAAGACGGGCCAGTGGGTCATGTGGTGGCACGCCGACGGGCGCACCGAGCCCGGCGGGAGCACCTACGCCCGCTCGATGGCCGCCGTCGCCGTGTCGGACTCCCCCGCGGGCCCCTTCCGCATGACCGGCGCCTACCGCATGCCCAACCGCGCGAACTACCAGGCGTGCACGCAGTACGCGGTGCCGGGCCAGGCGCGCGACATGACCGTCTTCCAGGACGACGACGGCAAGGCGTACATCTCCTACTCGTCGGAGGAGAACTACTCCCTCTACGTCGCCGAGCTCGACGACTCGTACACGAACGTCACCCACACCACCGGCACCGACACCCTCGACGTGAACCAGTACTCCGAGGACGGCCGCTACCCCTACGTCTTCGCCGACGGCACCCCCGAGGCGCCGGTGCGCGGCGAGGACTTCCAGATCGTCAAGGAATGCGGTCACCTCGAGGCGCCGGCGATCTTCGAGCGCGACGGCACCTACAGCGTCGTCACCTCGGGAGCGACCGGCTGGGCACCGAACCCGCAGACGTACTACACGGCGAGTGACCTGATGGGCACGTGGATCCGCGGCGTCCAGGTCGGCGACGCGCACGAGAACACCTACTACAGCAGCATCCCCGACGGTGGCGACGGTCTGCTGTCGGTCGGCGACGTCCGCCGCTCCACCTTCGGTTCCCAGACCACGAACGTCTTCGAGCTCGAGCCGGGCAAGTTCATCTACATGGGCGATCGCTGGAACGAGGGCGAGGCCGACTCGACCTACGTCTGGCTGCCGCTGACGGTGGGCGAGAACGGTCGCCTCGAGATGCACAACCCCGCGGCCGAGGACCCCGCGCGCTACGGCACCGGGTGGGACGCCTCGTACTGGGATGACAAGGGCTTCGGCCACGGCACGTGGAAGGTCACCACGGCATTGCCGACGACGGTCCTCCGCGGTCAGGCGCCGCAGCTGCCCAGCACCGTGTCGGTCGACACCGACGGCACCGCCTCCGCCGTCGCCGTGACCTGGAGCACCGTCGACACCAGCGTGCTCGGACCCCAGAAGCTCACCGGCACCCTCGCCGCCGACGCGAACTTCACGGTGGGGCGCACCTTCCAGCGCACGATCACCGTGACGACGCCGGGCATCGCCAACATCGCCCCCGAGGCGACGGTCACGGCCTCGAGCCGGAACGACCTCGTCGGCACGATCACCGACGGCAACCGCGCCGGCAAGGGCTGGGACGACTGGACGGGCAACGGCTACCCGCGCAACAGCTGGCTCCAGTTCGACTGGGGGACGAACCGCACGTTCGACTCCCTCGCCGTGTACACCTACAAGGACGGCGCCACCGCGACCTGGCCGTCGCGCATCCAGGTGCAGTACCGCGACGCCGCCGGCGCCTGGCAGGACACGACCGTTGCCGTCACCCTCGCTCAGGATGCCGCGGCGGTGGCGCCCGTCGCCACGCTCGACGGGAAGGGCCTGCCGGCGTCCTCCGCCCTGCGGCTGCGCCTCACGAGCGAGGCGAACACGTGGCAGTCGATCGCCGAGGTCGAGATCTGGGGCAACGCCCTGGCCGCCAACGTCTGCCGCGGCGCCGACGCCACCGTGTCGGCATCCTTCTCCCAGACCAAGTGGGCGACCCTGCCCGCGGGCAACGCCTGCGACGGCCGGCAGAACACGCAGTGGTCGACGTGGACCGACGCCGGGTTCAAGGACTCCGCGACCTTCACGCTCGAGACGACCGCAACCCACCGTCTGGACAAGGTGCAGTTCACCAACATCGAGGGCTCGGTCACGGGCGTCTCCGCGGAGTACCGCACGACCTCCAACGAGTGGAAGCCGGTCACCTTGACCGGCACCGCCCCGACGGTGACGAACGGTCGCGAGACGACCCTGGCGTTCACCCAGGTGGCCGCGACCGGCCTCCGACTGACGTTCGCCACCCCGGGTTCGTACCTGAAGATCCCCGAGATCGTCGTTCCCGAGGGTGTTGCGGCACCGAAGGCCACCACCACGGTGACTTCTCGCTGCATCGCCGGAAAGGTCACGCTGGTCACCACGGTGCGCAACGACGAGTCGACGCCCGCGACCGTCGAGGTCGCCTCGCAGTGGGGCCGCAAGACCCTGACCGCGATGGCTCCCGGTTCGACCACCTCGGTCGCGCAGGCGACGCGCGCGGCCTCCATCGGCGCCGGCGCTGTCACGGTGTCGACGTCGGTCGACGGCGCCAAGGGAGAGCAGAGCGTGCCGTTCACGGCGCGTAGCTGCAGCTGACCGGCGGGTGAGGCGACCCGACGCCTCGTTCTCCCGCCCTCGCAACCCGCCCCGACCGTTTCCGCGGCCGGGGCGGGTTGCTGCGTGGCGAGCGCGCTTCCTCCCGATGCCGGGCGGCGACGTGACCGCGGGGCCGGGGCGGGAGAATGGATGCCATGCGCGCGATGATCATGGATGCCCTGGCCGAACCCCTCGAGGTGCGCGACGTCGAGGCGCCGAGCGCCCCGGAGAGCGGCGTGGTCGTCGAGGTGTTCGCGACGGGGCTGTGCAAGAGCGACTGGCACGCCTGGGTCGGGCACGACGACGTCGCTCTTCCACATGTCCCCGGTCACGAACTGGCGGGCGTGATCGTCGAGGTCGGTGCCGGCGTTCAGCGGTGGCAGGTGGGTGATCGTGTCACGGTCCCCTTCGTCATGGGGTGCGGGGCGTGCGAGTGGTGTCTGAGCGGCAACGCGCAGGTGTGCCCCGACCAGCAGCAGCCCGGCTTCACGCAGTGGGGCTCGTTCGCCGAGCGGGTGGTGCTGCGCGCCGCCGACACCAACGTCGTCCGCATCCCCGACGGGGTCTCGTTCGAGGCGGCGGCGGCCCTCGGATGCCGCTTCGCCACCGCGTACCGCGCACTCACCGGCCGCGCGCGCGTGCAGGCCGGCGAGTGGATCACGGTGGTCGGCGCGGGTGGAGTGGGCCTGAGCGCGGTGATGATCGGCGCGGCCCTCGGGGCCCGCGTGATCTCCGTCGACCGTACGCCGGCAGCGCTCGAGGCCGCGCAGCGGCTGGGCGCCGAGCACACTCTCGTGGCCGACGGGTCGTATATCGCCGCTGCCGTCCACGAGCTCACCGGCGGCGGCAGCCACGTCTCGGTCGACGCGGTGGGCAGCGCGCAGACGGCGCGCGACGCCGTGCTGAGCCTCCGCCGACGGGGTCGTCACGTGCAGATCGGCCTGCTGCCCACGCCCGACGGCATGAGCGCCATGCCCATGGCCCGCGTGATCGCGTGGGAGCTCGACCTGCTCGGCAGCCACGGCATGGCGGCCGTGGACTACCCCGAGATGCTGTCGCTCATCGAGAGCGGCGCCCTGCGCCCGCAGGAGCTCATCGAGCGGGTCGTCGGCCTCGGCGAAGCGGCAGAGCTGCTGGCGACCATGGACACCGCGTCACCGGCCGGCATAACGATGATCGACCCACGGCGCGACTGACCCCACGCCGGCGGCCGGAGCGGTGCGGGGCGGCCGGAGCGGTGCGGGGCGGGGCGGTGCGGTGCGGGGTGTGGGGCGGTGCGGCACCGGTGCGGTGCCCGGCGCTGCCCTCGTCGTCGGTTCGGGAAGGGCCGCGCGGAGGGGTGTCAGGCCACCGACTCCGTGGCGGCGGCGCCGGAGATGGGGGGCTCCGCGATCGTCGGGCCGAACACCGCGGGAAGAGTCTCGTTCGAGAGGCGGTGCAGCTCCGAGACGGTCACCGTGAAGACGTCCTGGATCTCGAGGGATGCCTCGGTGCCCGGCTCGATGTCGGTGACGCCGATGCGCAGCACCGGGTAGCCGC
>NZ_CAUQWC010000185.1:0-6972 GCF_963521695.1 uncultured Microbacterium sp.
GCGTGCCGAATCCGTGCGCGTCGGCAGGATGGAAGCCACGACGCCGGGTACCGACGCCCGCGCACCGAGGCGAGGGGGCCGAATGCGCAGCCTGAGAAGGATCGTGGCCGGGGCCTCTGCTCTTGCCCTCGCGGGGACCCTGGGTGCGTGCTCCGCGGGTGACGGGGTGCCGACCCTCACGTGGTACATCAACCCCGACGACGGTGGTCAGGCCGAGATCGCGGCATCCTGTACCGAGGCCGCCGACGGGGCGTACCGCATCGAGACCTCGCTGCTTCCGCGCGACGCCGCCTCGCAGCGCGAACAGCTCGCCCGACGTCTCGCGGCGAGCGATCGATCGCTCGACATCATGAGCCTCGACCCGCCGTTCATCCCCGAACTCGCCGAGCCCGGCTTCCTCGCACCGGTGCCCGACGACCTGCAGAACACCGACGGTGTCGTGCAGGGAGCCGTGCAGTCGGCCAGCTGGAACGGCGAGTTGGTCACGGTGCCGTTCTGGGCCAACACGCAGCTGCTCTGGTACCGCAAGTCCGTGGCCGAGGCGGCGGGCCTCGACATGACGCAGCCGGTGACCTGGGACCAGATCATGCAGGCGGCCGAGGACCAGGGCAAGCAGCTCGGGGTCCAGGGCGCGCTCGCGGAGTCGATGACCGTCTGGATCAATGCCCTCGTGGCATCCGGGGGCGGCAAAATCCTCGAAGACCCCGAAGCGGGACCCGACGAGATGCGGCTCGGGCTGGACTCGGATGCCGGCAGGAAGGCCGCCGACATCATCGGGCGCATCGGCTCGTCGGGACTCGGGGGTCCCGGGCTTCCGACCGCCGACGAGAACGCGAGCATGAATCTCTTCCAAGGCGACAACGGATCGTTCATGGTCAACTGGC
The DNA here is from genome assembly GCF_963521695.1 of uncultured Microbacterium sp. Classification (GTDB taxonomy): domain Bacteria; phylum Actinomycetota; class Actinomycetes; order Actinomycetales; family Microbacteriaceae; genus Microbacterium. The sequence continues at coordinate 885 of NZ_CAUQWC010000185.1, forward strand.
CCTTCGTCTACCCGGCCATGCAGGGCGCAGCCCCCGAGGTCGTCGAGGACCTCGGGTGGGCGGTGTACCCCCGAGTGGATGCCGGGACCCCGGCGGCACCGCCCGTGGGCGGCATCAACCTCGGCGTCGGTGCGTACAGCGAGAACGTCGACCTCGCCTGGCAGGCGGTGGCGTGCATCGTCAGCCCCGAGAACCAGGCCCAGTACTTCGTCACCAACGGCAATCCGCCCTCGAACCTCGCCGCGTACGACGACACCGAGGTGACCGAGAAGTTCCCGATGGCCGACACCATCGCCGAGTCGCTGCAGCTCGGGGCGCCGCGGCCGCAGACGCCGTACTACAACGAGATCTCCATCGGACTGCAGCGCACCTGGCACCCGCCGAACGCGGTGAACCCGGATTCGACGCCGGCGTCCTCGACCGACTTCATCCTCGCGGTGCTCAGAGGGGAGCGACTGCTGTGAGCGAGACGACACTCACCCGCGCCGGGCGGCGGCAGGAGGCCGCCGAGGCGGCGAAACCGACGAAGAAGCGTCGCTCCGACCGGGCTCGAGCAGAGGCGCGCCTGGGGTGGATGCTCGCGGGCCCCGCGTTCGGGATCATGCTGCTGGTCACGCTGTACCCGATCGTGCAGGCGCTGTGGGACTCGCTGTTCAGCCTGCGCCTGACCGCGCCGGACGACCGCGAGTTCATCTGGTTCCGCAATTACGCGGTGATCCTCAGCGACCCGGCGTTCTGGCAGTCGATGGGGGTGACGCTGTTCATCACCGTCGTCACGGTGCTGCTCGAACTGATCATCGGCTTCGGTTTCGCCCTCGTCATGCATCGCGCGATCAAGAAGCTGCGCGGCTTCGCCCGCACGGCGATCCTCGTGCCCTACGGCATCATCACCGTCGTGTCGGCCTTCGCGTTCTTCTACGCCTTCGACATCAACTCCGGCGGGTACGTCAACAGCTGGCTGGCATGGATCCCCGGGTTCGACGAGAACCTGAACTGGTTCGCCTACCAGGGCACCTCGCTCACCGTCATCATCCTCAGCGAGGTGTGGAAGACCACCCCCTTCATCTCCCTGCTGCTGCTGTCGGGGCTCGCGCAGGTGCCGGGCGATCTCGAGGAGGCGGCGAAGGTCGACGGCGCCACCGGCTGGGAGGTGCTGCGCCGCGTCATCCTGCCGAACATGAAGGCCGCGATCATGGTCGCCGTGCTCTTCCGCACGCTCGAGGCGTTCCGCATCTTCGACAACATCTTCATCATGACCGCGGGCGCCAACAACACCGAGGCGCTGTCGCTCCTGGCGTACAACACCTCGATCGGCCGGCTCGAGATCGGCCTCGGATCGGCGATCTCGGTGCTGCTGTTCCTGAGCGTCCTCATCATCGCGGGCATCTTCATCAAGGGCTTCAAAGTGGATCTGTCGGCGGGGAAGAACTCGTGACGGGCGTGGGCACGACGCCGACGACCGGCATCCGGTGTGAAGGAGGGTGCAGCTGATGCGCGCAATGACCTGGCCCCAGCGGATCATGTGGCTCGTGATCATCGCGGCCGTGCTCGTGTGGTCGCTGTTCCCGGTGTTCTCGATCCTGATGACGTCGTTCAAGACGCAGTCCGGCCTCTTCTCGGGCACCCTCATCCCGCAGGAGTGGACGCTCGACAATTACGCCACGATCCTCGCCCCGGGCGGCAGCGCGCAAGACCTCTTCCTGCCGGCGCTGCGCAACTCCATCGGCATCTCGCTGATCGCGACCTTCATCGCGGTGGTGCTGGCGACCCTCTGCGCCTACGCGATCGCGCGGCTCGACTTCCCCGGTAAGCGCGTCATCCTCACCACGGCCCTCGCGGTGTCGGTGTTCCCGATCGTCTCGATCGTCACCCCGCTGTTCAACCTGTGGCGCGTCGTCGGTCTCTACGACACGTGGCTCGGGCTGATCATCCCGTACCTCTCGTTGACCCTGCCGATCTCGATCTGGACGCTCGCGGCGTTCTTCCGCCAGATCCCGTGGGAGCTCGAGCAGGCGGCGCAGGTCGACGGCGCGACCCCGTTCGAAGCGTTCCGCAAGACCGTCGTGCCGCTCGCTGCTCCGGGCGTGTTCACCACCGCGATCATCGCGTTCTTCATCGCGTGGAACGACTTCGTCTACGGCATCTCGTTGACCTCGACGGATGCCGCCCGCCCGGTGCCGGCGGCCCTGTCGTTCTTCACCGGTGCCTCGCAGTTCGAAGAACCCACCGGCGCCATCTCGGCCGCCGCGATCGTGGTGACGATCCCGATCGTCATCGTCGTCGTCATCTTCCAGCGCCGCATCGTCTCCGGGCTCACCCAGGGCGCGGTCAAGGGATAGCGGGGCGATCTCAGTGACATCCATCACGCGGAACAGCAGCATCGTCTCGTGCCCCGCCGCGGGCGCGATCGAGGAATAGGGGACAGAGCTCATGGCATCCATCACTCTGAACAAGATCGTTAAGACGTACGACGACGGTTTCACCGCGGTCAAGGGCGTCGACCTCGACATCGCCGATGGCGAGTTCGTGATCCTCGTCGGCCCCTCGGGCTGTGGCAAGTCGACGCTGCTGCGCATGATCGTGGGCCTGGAGGACATCTCGGACGGCGAACTGCGCATCGCCGATGAGGTGGTCAACGACAAGGCGCCGAAGGACCGCAACCTCGCGATGGTCTTCCAAAACTACGCGCTGTACCCGCACCTCACCGTGTACGAGAACATCGCGTTCCCGATGCGGCTGAAATCGAGCGACCTCAGCGACGACGAGATCGACGAGCGGGTGCGTCGCGCGTCGAAGCTGCTGGAGCTCGACGAGCACCTTCAGCGCAAGCCCGCCAACCTCTCCGGCGGCCAGCGTCAGCGCGTGGCGATGGGGCGCGCGATCGTGCGCAACGCCAGCGCGTTCCTCTTCGACGAACCGCTGTCGAACCTCGACGCGAAGCTGCGCGGCCAGATGCGCACCGAGATCGCGCGCCTGCAGCGCTCGCTCGGGATCACCACGGTCTACGTCACGCACGACCAGACCGAGGCCATGACCCTCGGTGACCGCGTCGCGGTGCTCCGCCGGGGCGAGCTGCAGCAGGTCGCGAGTCCTCGCGGGCTCTACGACCAGCCGGTGAACCTCTTCGTCGCGGGCTTCATCGGCTCACCGCCGATGAACTTCCTCAGCGGAACCGTCGACGGCGACACGCTGCGTCTGCCGATCGCCGACGTGCCGCTCGACGATCGCCTGCGCACGGCCGTGGAGGGCCGCGACCTCGTGATCGTGGGGGTCCGCCCCGACGCCTTCGAGGACGCCGACTCGACCGAGCGCGACCTCTCCGGGGGGATCACCGCCGACCTCGACATCGAGATGACCGAGTGGCTCGGCGAAGTGCTGTACGCCTATGTGCCGTACGAGACCGACGCCACCGTGAAGGACAAACTCTCGGAGCTCGACCGCGATCTCGACGGCGAGAGCCTTCGCACCGAGCTCGTCGTGGCCCTGGATGCCATGAGTGCGATCCGCGCGGGCGACGCGGCGCGCCTGTGGTTCTCGCCCGACTCGCTGCACCTGTTCGACCCTGAGACGGGCGAGAACCTCACGCGCGATGAGGCGAAGGCCGAGAAGCTCGAGGAGGACGCCCGCGCCGCGCGGAAGCGTGCGCTCGATCGGGCGAAGGAGCGTCAGGCGCGCGAGGGATCGTCGGTGGGGCGCTGAGCGGGTCGGCTGTCCGGGGCGGCAGCTGATCGAACGGTGCCGTTCGTTCGGGGCCGTGGCCCGGGCGGGACCCCGGAGATCTCGCTCACTCTCCGCCGACACGCGGGGGATCTCGGCCGTCGTGGACGACTTTCCCGGAGTTGCGCACACGCGGTCGTGTTGTCGGCCGTGTTTGGGCGCGTGCACCCGTCAGTCCGCGCGGTCAGCCGCCGCGAACTTCTCCGAGAGCTCCCCGTCATTCACCGCGGCGGCCGTGACGCTCTTGCGCCCGGCGTACACGTCGCGGTCGATCTCGTCGGTGCCGTTCGCGACCAGCATGGCCACCATCGTGTCGCCGTTGACGTTGAGGAAGGTGCGGAAGATGCCGGTGAACCAGTCGACCGCGATGAGGAGTCCGACCGCCTCGAGCGGCAGTCCGAGCGAGGCGGCGAGGAAGGTCGCTGCGACGGCGAAGCCGCCCGGGACGGTGATGGTGCCCATGTTCAGCATGATCGCCAGCGCCATGCCGAGGATGATCTGCCCGGGCGTCAGCTCCACCCGCCCGGCCTGGGCGAGGAAGAGGATCACGATCGTGTAGTTCAGCACCGCGCCGTACGAGCCCATGGTCAGGCCCACCGACAGGGTGAAGTTCGCCACGCGTTGGCTGATCCCGACCTTCTCGACGGCGTTCCTCAGCACGGTGGGGAAGGTCACGGCCGAGCTCGTCGTCGTGACGGCGATGACCGTCTGCTCGGCGAGCTTGCCGGGGAGGGCCGCCGGGTTGAGCCGCGTGCGCAGCGCGACGACGACGACGAACAGCGCCGTCACGATGAGCACACCGGCGAGGGTCGACCCGAGATAGGCCAGGGCCGTGGTGACCACCGCGAAGCCGACGTCGCCGGCGAGGGCGGCCAGAAGGCAGAACACGCCGATCGGCGCGATGCGCATGACCAGGCGGATCATGCCGAGGATGATCTGCTGCAGCTGGTCGAGCAGGGTGACGACGAGCCTGTTACCGGTCGTGCGGACGTAGCCGTTGAGCGCGAGCCCGAACAGCAGCGAGAAGACGATGATGGGCAGCATGCTCGCGGTCGACATCGCGCTGAAGATGTTCGTCGAGACGAAGCCGAGCACCGTCTCCTGCCACCCCGCGGGCTCGGCGGCTTCCTGCAGGGCGGGATCGACCGTGCCGGAGTAGTCGATGCCGGTCCCGGGCTGGACGAGCGTCGCGAGGGCCCAGCCGACGATCGCGGCGACGACCGAGAAGCCGATCATCCACGCGAAGGTGCGTCCGGCCAGACGTCCCATCCCCGACCCGGTCATGGAGCCGGTGGCCACGATCACCGACGCCATCACGAGGGGCACGATCGCCATCTGGATCAGGCGGATGAACAGGTCGCCGACGAACTTGAGGTTCGCGGCCCACTCTCCGGCGGCGAGGCCGAAGACGATGCCCAGCACCGCCGCGAGGGCGATCAGGCTCGCCGGGTGGCGGAGAATCCTCCAGGTCGTCGCGAGACCGCGGCCACCGTTCGTGCTGTCGTCGTTGGTCATGGTCGCTCCTCCACAGATGGCCCCTGGTCGGTCCAATTGTGGGATGTCGGCGTTTCGCGCACCCGTTTCCCGTGTTTCCGGACCGTTACGGTCTGACCAATCCGGATGCCGTGAGAGAACGCGCCTGAAAGGATGGGTGCGGGAGGGTCGATGAGCGATCACGCGACGCTGGCGCCGCTGGAGCGGCACGGCGGATCGGTGCACGAGGAGATCGTGGCGCGGCTGCGCGCCCTGATCCTGGCGGGGGTGTTGAAGCCCGGGGACAGACTGGCGACCGAACGCGAGCTCGCCGAGCAACTGATCGTCTCCCGGTCGGCCGTGCGCGAGGCGCTGCTGCGTCTGGAGTCGGCCGGCCTCGTCGAACGACGTCAGGGCAGTGGCACCCGGGTGAGCGCTCGGGTACCGATCTCCACCGCGCTGGCCTCGTGGCGGGACGACGATCCGACGTCGATCGCCGCGGCATCCGAGTTCCGAACCGTCGTCGAGCCGCAGATCGCCCGTCTCGCCGCGACCCGCATCGACGCCGCGGAGCTCGACGCCCTCGCGGCGGTCGTGGCCGAGTCGAGCACCGTCCTCGACGGCGAGCGTTCGGTGCAGCTCGACATCGCGTTCCACGCCGGAGTCGCATCGGCCACGCGCAACCCGCTGCTCGCCTCGCTGAGCGAGCTCACGGTGTCGTGGACACTCGAGGCGCGGCTCTTCTCGCACGTCGCCGCCGGGGGTCGCCGCCTCTCGCACGAGGGGCACGCCCGCATCCTGCGTGCCCTGCGGGCGGCGAACCCGGATGCCGCGGAGGCGGCCATGCGCGTGCACCTCGACGAGATCGCCGACCTCGCGCAGCACCTCCGCGACTGAG
>NZ_CAUQWC010000186.1:0-6944 GCF_963521695.1 uncultured Microbacterium sp.
GCCCTGCGCGCCGGCGATCGCTGCATCCAGCACCCGTTGCGCGACGGCGGCTTCGCCCCCGTGCAGGGCGACGAGCGCGGCGATCACAGCAGGCAGTTCGGGGAGAGGCGCGTCGCTCCCCGACGCGGTGTACATCTCGCTGGCACGCACGAGATCCTGCAGACCGTCGTTATCGCCGGTGCCGAGCGAGGCCCGGAGCCCCCGCGAGAGGAGCTCGAGCGAGACACCGTGGGCGGTCGGAATGGTGCGAACGGGTGCGGAGACGGGCGTTGCGGCCGGATCGGTGTGACCGGCGCCCGCGGCGGCGATCGTCCACTTCGCCCGGCTCTCGGATGTCGTCGGTACCCCGCCGCGGTAGACCTGGGCCCCGAGGTCCATGTCGCCGCGCATCGCCCAGACGGCGGCGGCCATGTCGAGGGCGGCGTCGCCCGGGGCGTCGGAGCCCGCCAGCAGACGGTCGACGAAGGTTCCGGCGGCATCCACGTCGCCCAGCGCCCAGGCGGCGCGTGCGCGGCGCAGAGCGAGGGTGGCCGAGGGGGCTCCCGCACGGTCGGCCGCTTCGTAGAGTTCGGCCGCCTTCGCCGGATCGCGCGACAGTTCGCGGTCACCGTCGGCGACCAGGGCGGATGCCACCCGTTCGTCCGTCGTGCCGCCCAGGAGCGCCTGCACGGAGGCGGCGTCGCGCACGAGCCGCGCGGAGTACAGCTCGAGCAGGCGGTCGGCGGTCAGCCGTGCGCGTACGGCATCGCGTACGAGCGGCACCGTGCGTCCGCCGCGCTGCAGCAGACCGGCGTCGTAGCCGGCGGCGCAGGCGGGGCCGGCGCCGGCGTCCAGCGCGGAGCGTTCGTCGAGGCAGAGCGCTTCGACGGCGAGACGCAGCGACGGGTCGAGGGAGTCGATGCGGTGCGAAACCAGGTCGTCCAGCGACCGGGCGATCTCTTCGTGGTCGCACCGGCCGTCGCAGATCGCGTCGCCGTGCAGCATGAGCGCCTCGGCCGTCAGCCAGGCCAGGCCTCCGGTGGCCTCGAGCAGGCGCGTGAGGCACTCTCGCGACGAGTCCGTCGCCTCGGCGCCCAGGTGAGCGGTGACGTCCGACATCGTGATGTGCCCGAGCAGCATGGGCGGCTGGTGGCGTTCGATGTCGTCGATCAGCGCACGGAGCGCGGGGGAGTCGGGGTCGGGACGGGTGGCGAGCAGCACCGTCGCGGATCCCGTGCGCAGTCGCTCCGCCAGCGCGGAGAGCGTGTCGTCGTCGAGGAGGTGCGCGTCGTCGACGACGACGACCGCGTCCCCCGTGGCGGGGAGGTCGGAGAGGTGCGTGAGGGCGACGGGGGAGGCACCGGCCGCGCGCAGCGCCGTGAAGAGGTGGCGCAGCACGCGGGATTTCCCGGAGCCGGCCGTTCCCACGACCGCGAGCGGTGCGGGTTCGACCGCCGCGACGGAGGCGTCGAGGAGGGTGCGTGCGACGCGCGGCAGCAACAGCGACTCGAGGTCGCCGTGGACAGCATCGGAGGACGTGTTCGAGATCGACATCGGTGGTGATCTTCCGACGACGCGCGTCAGGGTGTGGGCTCGGCGGAGGCGGGCGGCGTCTCGGGGGCCGGAGAACTCGTCTCGGCCGGTTGCTCCGACGGCGGCGTGGTCTCGGTCGGCGGCGGGTTCTCCGTCGACGGAGACGGAGCCGGCTCCTCGGTCGTGGGCGGGTCGGTGACCGGAGTCTCGGTGACCGGTGTGTCGGTCGGCGAGGTGGTGGGGGCCGGGTCGGAGGGCGAGGGGGCGGTCGTCGTCGGGTCGGTCGAGGGGGTTCCGGTCGACGGCTCCGACGGCGTCGACGACGAGGGCTCGGTAGCCGAGGCGGGGTTTCCGCCGCCGCCGCCACCGCCACCGCTCGAGGCCTGCTGTTGTGCGGGCGGTGCCGCCGAGGGGCTGCGCTGCTCAGCGGCCTGGGGGGTCAGTCGCTGGGGGGTGCGCTGACGCTCCTCTGTGCGGTTCGTCGAGCGGGGCTCCTCGGGAACTGCGGCGTCCTGCGGGGCCGCGGACTGCTCGGCGACGGGTTGCGCCTGGGGGGCGGCGATGCTCGCCGGGGGAGCGGAGGGCAGATCGAGCGAGTCGAACACGCGCACGTCGAGGTCGGCAGCCAGGGGCTGCGAGGTGACGGCCATTCCGGTGCGCGCCAGGATGCCGACGCCGAGGGCGGGCACGCTGACGACGCCCACGGTCACGGTGAGGACGGCGACACCCGCAGCGACATACGCCGTGGCGGGAACCCGTCGGAACCACGGTGCACGCTTCTCGCTCCGCTGGGCGGTGAAGACGGACTCGGGGCTCGCGTCGTCGTCGTCCCGGTCGTCGTCATCGTCGTCGGACGGAGCGTCGTCGACGGCGAGCAGCGGGTACGGACGAAGGCCACCGCCAGCGGCGGTGCGGGCGGCGCCGAGTGCAATGATCGCTTTGGGATCGGCGTCGACGGCGATGGGGCGGTCGAAGCGCTCCGACAGCAACTGCGCCACGCGGGGGATGCGGGAGGTGCCGCCCGTGAGCAGGATCGCGTCGAGGTCGTCGGCGGTCAGACCCGACTGCTCCAGCGCGATCTCGAGTACCTCGACGGTGCGCTCGATCTCGGGCTCGATCATGTCCTCGAACTCGGCACGGGTCAGACGGACGGCTCCGTGGCCGTCGCCGATGAGCACCGGCACGACGGCCTCGCCGTCGAACGACAGCGATTCCTTGGCGTCGACGCACTCGCGTCGCAGCGACGCCAGCGCCATGCGGAGGCCCGCGTCAGACTCGACGCCCGCGAGAGCGGATGCCGGGATGCCAGCGGCACGGACGGTGTGACGCAGCACGATGTCGTCGAAGTCCGCGCCGCCCAGGTCGGGGATACCGATGGGGCTGCCGACGAAGTCCACGCTGCCGTCGGGCATCTTCTGGAGGATGACGGTGTCGAAGGTGCCGCCGCCGAAGTCGTAGACCGCCAGGGCGCGGCCGCTGTCGAGGGGGTGCGTCGATTCGTAGTGGCGTGCGGCGGCCTCGGGCTCGGTGATGACCTGTACGTCGCTCCAGCCGAGGCGGCCGATGGCGTCGCGCACCAACTGCGTGCGGTACTCGCCCCAGGTGACGGGGACCGAGACGGCGACGCCGGCCGGGTGCTGTCCTTCACGCTCGACCGCGGTGCCGATCACCCATCCCACGACGAGGGCGTAGAGGTCTTGCGGTGAGAAGCGCCGGTCTCCGGCCACGATGGGCACGTCGTCGCCGATACGGCGCTTGAACTCGCGCACCAGGCGCTCCGGCTGGGCCGTGCCCCGCCGCTCCGCCGCGTCGCCGAACAGCAGTCCGCTGTCCGAGACGAAGACGGTCGTAGGAGTGCTGTCGGCGTTGCGCCCCAGCGGCAGCGATGCTGCCAGCAGCGCTCCATCCGGCGCGGAGCGCGCGGTCGCAGCCGCAGTCCTGCTCGTCCCGACATCGATCGCCAAGAAGTACGGCGTAGCCATGTGTTTCGACCCCCCGGGGGCGCACAGAAGCGCCGCATGGCACCCCTGAATCCCCCGACTCTCCGAGCTCGACGACGAGCCCGTTCGTGTTCCACCGACACATGCCCCCTGCATGTGTCGACGCTGTGCCTGAAGTGTTGCACACCCGTAAACAGGATGAAAGGGCGGGTGAGATGGGTATGACTCGCGGCGTAAAAGTGCAATACTTCGCGCCGCTCCAGCACGCGCTCGCCGCAGGCTGCGCGTCGCGGCCGTGCAGGTCGTCTCGCGTCTCCCGCGCCTCGATCCACGACACGTTGGCACTCGCATTGCACGAGTGCCAACCCTTCTCTAGACTCTGGTTAGCACTCTCCCCGCGTGAGTGCTGACAAGTCTTCTGTAACGAGAAAGAGGTAGACCGTGTCGGTTTCCATCAAGCCGCTCGAGGACCGGATCGTCATCAAGCAGGTCGAGGCTGAGCAGACCACCGCGAGTGGTCTCGTCATCCCCGACACCGCCAAAGAGAAGCCGCAGGAGGGCGAAGTCGTCGCCGTCGGCCCCGGCCGCATCGACGACAACGGCAACCGTGTCCCCCTCGACGTCGCCGTCGGTGACCGCGTGCTCTACAGCAAGTACGGCGGCACCGAGGTCAAGTTCGGCGCCGACGAGTACCTGGTGCTCTCGGCTCGTGACGTCCTGGCGGTCGTCGTCCGCTGAGCGCGTGACGTCAACGAAGACCCCGGATGCCACGGCATCCGGGGTCTTCGTCGTTCGATCGGCCCGCACAGCTCGGCGTTCGCCTGCGGGGATGGCAGGAAAGCGTGGCTCGACGGCGGCCCCCGCCTCGACGCCGCGCATAGGCTGAGGAAGTGACCGCCGCCCCTCCCGCCCCCGCTGGCGGGAGCACCCGCGGCGCGCTGTACGCGCTGAGCGCCTACCTGCTCTGGGGCGTCCTGCCGATCTACTTCCTGCAGCTCAAGCCGACCAATCCGTTCGAGGTCGTGGCGTGGCGCATCATCCTGGCCTTCGGCTTCTGTCTCCTGCTGCTCACCGTGCTGCGCGTGTGGCGCCCCTTCCTCGCGATCGTGCGGCAACCGCGCTTGATGGCGCTCACCGCCCTCGCGGGCGTGCTCATCTACGTCAACTGGCAGACGTACCTGATCGGGGCGTTGACCGATCGCGTAGTCGAGACGAGCCTCGGGTACTTCGCCAACCCGATCGTCACGGTCCTGCTCGGGGTCATCGTGCTGCGCGAGCGACTGCGCGTCCTCCCGTGGATCGCGGTGGGCATCGCGGTCGTCGCGGTCGTCGTCATCGTCGTCGGCTACGGCTCCTTCCCGTGGATCGCCCTGACGCTGGCGTTCTCGTTCGGGTTCTACGGTCTGGTGAAGAAGCAGATCGGCCCGTCGGTGGATGCCGTGAGCGGTCTGACCCTCGAGTCCCTGTGGCTCCTGCCGGTCGCCGCGATCCAGCTGGTGTTCGTCGCGAACCTCTCGGGGATCACGCTGGGCACCGTCGGAGTGCTCCACACGGTGCTCCTCCTGTCGGCCGGCGTCGTGACGGCCATTCCGCTGCTGCTGTTCGCGTCGGGCGCCCGGCGGGTGCCGCTGACGGTGATCGGGCTGCTGCAGTTCGTGGCGCCCGTCATCCAGTTCGTCATCGGTGTCTGGGTGCTCCACGAGCCGATGACCCTCGAGCGCTGGCTCGGCTTCGCCCTGGTCTGGCTGGCGCTGGTGCTCTTGAGCGCCGATTCGATCGTGGCGTCGCGGCGTCACCGTCGCGTGGTGGCCGATGTCGCCGAGCCGGTATGAGCCGCGTCATCCCTGCGTTTACCGGCTGAATCCGTCCGTTCTCGTCGGTGCGCCGCCGACCGTTATGCGCCCGTGACCGCCGGGACGCACATCGTTAACGAACGGCAACATGCGGAAAACGTGCATCCGATTAAGTTGGGGGAATCAGGTGACCCCATGGGTCTCCCCCCGCGTTCATCCACAGCAAGGAGCACTATGAACGTCTTCCCGCGCACGCGCAGCGCCCGAGTCCTCGGCGGTATCGCCCTGGTCGGCGCCAGCGCGCTCGTCCTCGCCGGTTGTGCCGGCGGCGGCGGCGGAGCCGAGCCCAGCGATGCACCCAGCAGCGCCGTTGGCGGCACCTCGACGGCAGACAGCGTCTTCCACGTCGGCACGATCCTTCCCGCCACGGGCAACCTCGCCTTCCTCGGCCCGCCCGAGGTCGCCGGTGTCAAAGCCGCCGTGCAAGACATCGAGGCCGCGGGCGACGCGTTCCCGTTCTCGGTCGAGCTCACCGAGCGCGACTCGGGTGACACCACCACCGACATCGCCACGCAGTCGGCGACCGAGCTCGTCGACGCCGGTGCCGACGTCGTCATCGGTGCCGCCTCGTCGGGTGTGTCGTTCACGTTCGTCGACCAGCTCGTCAACGCCGGTGTCGTCCAGATCTCTCCGGCGAACACGTCGCCCGACTTCACCACCTACGCCGACGGCGGGTACTACTGGCGTACCGCCCCGTCCGACGTGCTGCAGGGCCGCGTGCTCGGCAACCTGATGACGGGTGACGGTGCCGCGAACGTCGGCATCATCTACATCAACGACCCGTACGGCATCGGCCTGAAGGACAACGCGACGACGGCCATCGAGGCCGCCGGTGGCGAGGTCTCCGTCGCGGTTCCGTACAACCCGGGTGACACGGTCTTCACGTCGCAGGTCGACGAGCTGCTCGCGGCTGAGCCCGACGCCGTCGCGGTCATCGCGTTCGAAGAGACGTCGTCGATCATCCCGCAGCTCGTCAGCACGCAGGGCTACCCGGCGGCGCAGGTCTACTTCGTCGACGGCAACCTGTCGAACTCGTACGAGTTCCCCGCCGGCACCCTGCAGGGCGCCAAGGGCACGCTGCCCGGCAACCCGGCCGACACGACCTTCCAGCAGAAGCTGCTGACGGTCGACCCCGCGCTGACCGACTTCAGCTACGCACCGGAGTCCTACGACGCCGTCATCGTCGCAGCTCTCGCCGCGGCGCAGGCCAAGGACGACTCGGGCACCGCCATCCGCGACAACCTCCAGTCGGTCTCCGAGGGTGGCGAGAAGTGCACCACCTTCGCCGACTGCCTCGCGCTGGTCAACGAGGGCACCGACATCGACTACGACGGTGTCTCCGGCCCGATCACCTTCGACGAGAACGGTGACCCGACCGAGGCGTACATCGGCATCTACCAGTACGGTGCCGACAACAAGTACACCCTGCTGAACACGGAGTTCGGCTCGCTCAACGAGTGACCTGAGTCCGCGAAGGGCCCGGATGCCATCGGCATCCGGGCCCTTTCCCGTTCGCGGGTGGGGCATCAGGGTCGTCACCGCGGGCATGCACCCGGTCCGCCTCTTGGCGGCGTGCTGGCGCTGGCGCAGGCGCTGGCGCTGGTGCTGGTGCGGGCGCTCGTGCGGGCGCGGGCAATGG
>NZ_CAUQWC010000187.1:0-6929 GCF_963521695.1 uncultured Microbacterium sp.
GGCAACGCCGGCGGCATCGCCCACGTCGTCGTCGACCCCGACGGACCGCGCTGCGCGTGCGGGTCGCGCGGGTGCCTCGGTGTGTCGATCGAGCCGCGCGTGCTCCTCGCCGAAGCCGGGTACGACCCGGGCGACGCGGGGGACACGCGCCCCCACCTCGACCGCCTGGTCGACGGTGCGCGCCGGGGCGACTCGCGGGCGGTGGGGGTTCTGGAGCGTGCGGGGGAGCGGATCGCGCGCGCCCTCGTGGTGACCAACAACCTCCTCGACGTCGACGAGGTCGTGCTCGGCGGCCCGGTCTGGGAGCGGCTCGCCGGGGTGCTCGGTGACACGGTGGCCGCCCGGGTGACCAGCGATCCGGTGTCGACCTCGACGCGGGCGATCGTCGTCCGCCGCTCTCTCGTCGGCCTCGATGTGGCCGCGGTGGGTGCCGCTTGCCTCCTGCTCGACGGCGCCTTCGCAGCGCGACCCGCTCGCATGATGATCGCGCTCTGAGGCGTCTTTCCGCGGTTCACAGGCGTCTGTGGCTGGATCGTTACCGAGAGGACGACACCCGGACTTGCCGAGTTAGTCCATTTGATTTATAAAAGTTCCTGGCGACGCGGTGTCTCCACCCGAGCAAGGGAGCTTCCATGAAGAAACTGACGATGGCGACCGGTCTTCTGACCGCCACCGCCCTGACCGTGGCTCTGGCCGGCTGCTCCGGCGGCAGCGCCGACGCGGGCGACAGCACGACCATCCGAGTGGCCTACCAGACCACGGCGACCTTCAACGCGATGCAGACGCTGATGGAGACGGCGAAGGAGCAGTACGAGGCCGCGCACGAGGGCATGACCGTCGAGCTCGTCCCGATCCAGGCCGAGGGCGCCGACTACTACACGAAGCTCGCGCTGATGAACAAGTCGGCCAGCACCGCTCCCGACGTGCAGTACGAAGACACGTTCAAGATCCAGTCCGATGCGGCCGCCGGCTACCTGCTGCCCCTCGATGACTACCTCGCCTCGTGGGAGGACTGGTCGCAGTTCGCCGAGGGCGCCAAGCAGGCCGGCCTCGGCCCCGACGGCAAGACCTACGGCGTCTCGCTCGGAACCGACACCCGCGGCCTCTGGTACAACAAGGCCGTCTTCAGCGCCGCCGGCATCTCGGTGCCGTGGCAGCCGGAGACCTGGGATGACGTGCTCTCCGCCGCCGAGAAGGTCAAGGCGTCAAACCCCGACGTCATCCCCCTCAACGTCTACTCGGGCAAGACCGCCGGTGAGGCGGCATCCATGCAGGGCCTCGAGATGCTGCTCTACGGCACCGAGGACACGCTCTACGACACCGACAGCAAGAAGTGGGTCGTCGGCAGCCAGGGCTTCAAGGACTCGCTGCAGTTCGTCTCCGACGTCTACCAGGGCGGCCTCGGCCCGTCGCTGCAGCAGGCTCTCGACCCCAACATCTTCACCAGCGTGACCGCCGACTGGCTGCCCTCGGGCAAGCTCGCGATGGCGCTCGACGGCTCGTGGCAGTCGGCCGCGTGGGTCGAGGGCGGTTCGGCCGCGTGGCCCGAGTGGAGCGACGCCCTCGGCATCGCCGCCATGCCCACCCAGGACGGCCAGGCTCCCGGCTCGACGAGCATGTCGGGTGGCTGGACCCTCGCCATCGGCAAGAACACCAAGAACGCCGACGCCGCCTGGGACTTCCTCTCGACCGCGGTGAACAAGGAAAACGCCACTTCCTACGGCATCGACAACAGCCAGATCGCCGTGCGTGCCGACGTCGCCGAGTCCAGCGCGTACCTCGACGCCAACCCGAGCTTCGAGACCTTCTCGAGCTTCGTCGACACCACGCACTTCCGTCCCGCGACCGAGGACTACGACAAGATCTCGAACCAGATCCAGGTCGCCATGGAAGCCGTCATGACCGGTCAGTCCAGCGTCTCGGATGCCGCAGCCGCCTACGACCAGGCCGTCATCGGCATCGTCGGCGAAGAGAACACCCAGAAGGGCTGAGTCGTGACCGCCCTGGCACAGACCGGGGCGACCGGCACCGGCCGGGGGTCGCGCGTGAAGACGCGCGGCCTCCGGTCGTCGGCCCGGGCGCTCCCCCTTCTCCCCGCCGCCCTCCTGCTGGCGGTGTTCCTGCTCGGCCCGATCCTCGTGTCGCTGTGGGGTTCGCTCACCAACGCCACCCTCTCGGGTTCGACGGCCGTCGCGAGCGAGTTCATCGGGCTCGACAACTACACCCAGCTCTTCAAGGCCCCCGACTTCCCCGTCTCGGTCATCAACACGATCGTTTTCGTGTTCTTCTCGGCCGTGATCGGGCAGAACGTGCTCGGCCTCGCCCTCGCCCTCATGATGCGCTCGGGCAACCGCGTCGTCACCGCCGTCGTCGGCACCATCGTCGTCACGGCGTGGGTGCTCCCCGAGATCGTTGCGGCCTTCGCCGCCTACGCCTTCTTCCGCGACAACGGCACCCTCAACGCCATCCTCGCCCTCTTCGGTGCCGAGCCGGTGAGCTGGCTGTTCACGCTCCCCGTGCTCATGGTCATCTTCGCCAACATCTGGCGCGGGACGGCGTTCTCGATGATGGTCTACTCCGCGGCCCTCGCCGACGTGCCGCCCGAGATCACCGAGGCCGCCGAGGTCGACGGCGCGAGCGGCATCAAGCGCCTCATCTTCATCACCATCCCCATGATCCGCTCCACCATCGGCACCAACTCGATGATCGTGACGCTGCAGACCCTCTCGGTCTTCACGCTCATCTTCGTCATGACCGGCGGCGGTCCCGGCAACGCCAGCACGACGCTGCCGATCCTGGCGTACCAGCAGGGTCTGAAGTTCGGCGAACTGGGTTACGGCACGGCCATCGCCACGATCATGCTGCTCATCGGTGCGATCTTCTCGTTCTTCTACGTCCGCGCGCTGCGCGAGGAGGTCTCGTCGTGAGTGCCACCACCACACTGCCCGAGGTGACCGGGCGCACGCGCTCCGCCGTGCGCGCCCCCAAGCGGACGAAGGCCTCGCTGTCGTCGCCGCGCACGCGCGTGCTCAGCGTGCTGAGCAACACGCTGCTGATCGTCGTCGGCATCCTGTTCGTCGTCCCGCTCATCTGGCTGGTCACCGCCTCTCTCGACGCGCAGCCGACGCTGGCGATAAAGATGCCCGAGGTCGTCACGCTCGACAACTTCGCGGCCGTGATGAAGCCCGATCTGCTGTTCCTGCCGCTGTTGAACAGCGTGCTGCTCGCGGGTGGCACGGCCGTCGCCACCGTCGTGCTCGCGTCGCTGGCCGCGTACCCGCTGTCGCGCTACAAGATGCGCGTCGGCAAGCCCTTCCTCTACGCGGTGCTCTTCGGCACGTGCCTTCCGATCACGGCGATCATGGTGCCGGTCTACAGCCTGTTCGTGCAGCTGAACCTCATCGACTCCATCGGGGGCACGATCCTCTTCCTCACCGCGAGCGCCCTGCCGATCGCGATCTGGATGATGAAGAACTTCATGGACGGCGTGCCCGTCGAGCTCGAGCACGCGGCCTGGATGGACGGCGCGGGCTCCCTGCGCACGCTCGTGCAGATCGTGCTGCCGCTCATGCGTCCCGGGATCGCCGTGGTGTTCATCTTCACGTTCATCCAGGCGTGGGGGAACTTCTTCGTGCCCTTCGTGCTGCTGCTCAGCCCCGACTACCAGCCGGCCGCCGTCAGCATCTTCAACTTCTTCGGGTCGTTCGGGGCGGTGGCCTACGGCCAGCTCGCGGCCTACTCGATCGTCTACTCCCTGCCCGTCCTCGGCCTGTACGTGCTCGTGCAGCGCGGACTCGGTGGCCCGTCGGCTCTCGCCGGCGCGGTCAAGGGCTGACCCGTCCCCCCAGACAAGGAACTCTTCATGCATGACCGCACCGCGCTCACCGAGATGCGCATCGACCGCTTCATCCGCGAGCGCCTCGCCCCCGCCGTCTACCGCGCCCGCCTTCCCCTGACGGTCTCCGCGTGGGAGGCGCCGGGCGAGCCCGTTCCCTTCGACGAGGCTCGGGATGCCGAGTACCGCCCGTTCGCGATCGGAACGCCGTGGGGCCGGGCATGGGGGACCACGTGGTTCGCCGTCTCCGGCGAGGTCCCCGCCGACTGGCGCGACGCCGACGGCGCCCTGCCCGAGGGCACTGTCGCCGAGCTCGTCGTCGACCTCGGCTTCACGGCCGGCCAGAGCGGCTTCCAGTGCGAGGCGCTGATCTGGAACCGCGACGGCGCGCCCATCAAGGGCGTGTCGCCGTTCAACAACGCCACCGCCGCCGCGATCGACGCCGAGGGACGTGTCGACGTGCTCGTCGAGGCCGCCTCCAATCCCGACGTGGGCAGCCTCTTCACGTTCGAGCCGACGCCGGTGGGCGATCCCGCCACCGCCGGCGACGCACCTCTCTATACGCTCCGCGAGATGTCGATCGGCCTGCGCGACGTGGCGGTGTGGGATCTGCTGCAGGACTTCCGCCTGCTCCACGGGCTGATCGCCGAGCTCGATGCGACCTCCGCCCGCCGCGCGACCCTGGTCGAGGGGATGGATGCCGCGATCGACGCGGTCGATCCCCACGACGTCGCCGGCACGGCACAGGCCGGTCGCGACGTGCTGGCCCCTCTGCTGGCCGCGCCCGCGGCATCCAGTGCTCACGTGCTGCACGCCGTCGGTCACGCCCACATCGATTCCGCGTGGCTCTGGCCCGTGCGCGAGACCGCCCGAAAGGTCTCGCGCACGTTCAGCAACGTGCTCTCACTCATGGACGAAGACCCCGGGTTCGTCTTCGCGAGCTCCTCCGCTCAGCAGTTCGCCTGGATGAAGGAGCACTACCCGGCGCTCTGGGAGCGCCTGAAGGCCCGCGTCGCCGAGGGGCGCTTCGTGCCCGTGGGTGGCATGTGGGTCGAGTCCGACACCAACATGGTCGGCGGTGAGGCGATGGCCCGCCAGTTCGTGGAGGGCAAGAGCTTCTTCCTCGAGGAGTTCGGCATCGACACCGAAGAGGTGTGGCTGCCCGACTCGTTCGGCTACAGCGGCGCCCTGCCGCAGATCATGAAGGCCGCGGGTGCCCGCTGGTTCCTCACGCAGAAGATCTCGTGGAACGAGACCAACCGCATCCCGCACCACACCTTCCGCTGGGAGGGTATCGACGGCTCGCGCATCTTCACGCACTTCCCGCCCGTCGACAAGTACAACTCCGAGGTGACCGCCGCCGACCTCGCGCACGCCGAGCGCAACTTCGCCGACAAGGGCCGCGCCCGCACCTCGCTGCTTCCCTACGGCTTCGGCGACGGCGGCGGTGGGCCCACCCGGGAGATGACCGCGACGATCGCCCGCACCCACTCGCTCGAGGGTGCCCCGATCGTGAAGCACTCCACCCCGCGGGAGTTCTTCGAGACGGCCGAGGCCGAGTACGCCGACCCGGCCGTCTGGGCGGGGGAGCTGTATCTCGAGTTCCACCGCGGCACCTACACGAGCCAGCTGCGCACGAAGCAGGGCAACCGTCGCAGCGAGCACCTGCTGCGCGAGGCCGAACTGTGGGCGGCCACCGCGACCGTGCGCACGGGAGCGGCCTACCCGGCCGAGACGTTCCAGCGACTGTGGCGTCTGGTGCTGCTGCAGCAGTTCCACGACATCCTGCCCGGCACCTCGATCGCCTGGGTGCACCGGGATGCCGAGCGCAACTACGAAGCGATCGCGACCGAGCTCGAGCAGGTCATCGCCGACAGCCTCCGCGCCCTCGTGGGCACGGGCGACCGCGCCGTCGTCGCCAACGCGGCCCCGCACGGCCGCGCCGGGGCTCCGGCCCTCTCGATCGCCCCGGCAACCCCGGCGGCCGACGTCGCCCCGCGCGTCGAGGGCGAGGGTTTCGTCCTCGACAACGGCATCGTCCGCGCCGAGATCGACGGCCGTGGCCTGATCGTCTCGCTGGTGGATCTGGCATCCGGGAGAGAGGTGGTTCCCGCGGGCCGGACCGCCGGACTCTTCGAGGTGTTCCGCGACACCCCCACCCAGTGGGATGCGTGGGACATCGACGAGACCTACCGCCGTCACGCGACGCCCCTCGACTCCGCCGACAGCGTGCGGGTCGACGGCGACGCGATCGTCGTCGAGCGCACCGTCGGCGACTCCTCGATCGGCCAGCGCATCGCGCTCGCCGAGGGCTCCCGCACGGTGCGCCTGTCGCTCGACGTCGACTGGCACGAGCAGCAGATGCTGCTCAAGCTCGGCGTTCCCGTCGACGTGCACACCGACCGGGCGGCATCCGAGATCCAGTTCGGGCACATCGTGCGCCCGACGCACACGAACACGTCGTGGGACTCGGCGCGCTTCGAGACCGCCGCGCACCGCTGGGTGCGGGTGGCCGAGCCGGGCTTCGGCGTCGCCGTGACGAACGACTCCACCTACGGGCACGACATCACCCGCCACGAACGCGAGGCCGGTGGCACGTACTCCCTGGTGCGACTGTCGATCATCCGCTCGGCGATGTTCCCCGACCCGGGCCAGGACCAGGGCGCGCATCACCTCGAGGTCGGCATCGTCGTGGGAGCCGAGGTCGCGGACGCGGTCGCCGAGGGCTACCGCACCAATCTGCCGACGCGCGTCTTGACGGATGCCGCCGAGACCACGGTCGCGCCGCTGGTCGCGATCGACGTGCCCGGCGTGGTCGTCGAGGCCGTCAAGCTCGCGCAGGACGGCTCGGGCGACGTGGTCGTGCGGCTGTACGAGGCGCTGGGCGAGCGGACGCGCGCGCACCTCGAGGCGGGCTTCGAGGTGTCGGGCGTCGCGGAGACCGACCTGCTCGAGCGCGAGGTCGACCCCGCCGCGGTGTCGAGCGTCTCGGGCGGCGCCGTCGAGATCGACCTGCGTCCGTTCCAGCTGGTGACGCTGCGCCTGAAGCGCTGACCACCGGCGCCCGCGGGCGCGAGGGAGACCGGTGCGGCCG
>NZ_CAUQWC010000188.1:0-6797 GCF_963521695.1 uncultured Microbacterium sp.
CACCAGGCGCCGGCGTCGCGCCCCTCGAGCCCACCACGCGTTGGCGTCGCGCCGTTCAACCGGGCTGGCAGGTGGGGCACCAGTAGACGTTGCGCTCGCTCGTCGCCGACGCCCCCAGGCTCGTCGCACGGATCGGTGTACCGCAGCGTCGGCACGGCGCGCCTTCGCGGCCGTAGACCCAGAAGCGCCGCCCGGGGCGGGTGTCGCCGGTGAAGGTGCGTTCGGGCCGCGGGAGGTTGGCGCGGATCATGCGCTCGCCGAGGGCGATCGTCGCCTGCACGTCGATCTCGGTCGCGGGTATCGTGGGCGCGATCCCGCGCACGAACAACAGCTCGTTCGCGTAGACGTTGCCGAAGCCGGCGACGTTGCGCTGGTCGAGGAGCGCCACGTGGGCAGCGCGTTCGTCGGCGGCCACGCGGCGGACCGCCTCGGCCTCGTCCCAATCGTCGGCGAGGAGATCGGGGCCCAGGTGGCCGATCACCGTGTGCTCGTCGACGGTGCGCAGCACCTCCACCATGGCGAGGTCGAAGCCGACGGCGTCGAAACCTGCGACACCCACGATCGCGCGGGCCTTGAAGGCCTGGCGTCGCCAGCGCTCGCCGGGGCGGTACACGTCCCAACGCCCCTCCATCTTCAGGTGCGAGTGCAGCGTGTAGCCGCCGATCCGGTGCAGCAGATGCTTACCGCGCGCCGCGACCTCGTGCACCGTCTCGCCGCGCAGGTCGGCCGTCGCGCTGCCCGGGACGCGGATGTCGAAGCGGGTGACGACTTTGCCCGCCAGAGCCGCGGTGAGCTTCGCCGCGGCTCGATAGACGGTGTCGCCCTCAGGCATGCGCGGCCCTCGGGCGCGGCGCGGTCGGGGAGCCGGCGCGTCGGTCTGCCGGCCACGGAGCGGGGGCTACATCGGCGCGTCGACCTCCCCGCCGCGGAGTGGCGGCGACGGGTGCCGGCCTTTCGCTGTTCCGGAACATCGTGTCACGCACGTGCGGCCTCCCGCAGGGTGTCTCCGGCGGTGAGTTTGCGGAGCGTCAGGCCCTTGGGCGATTCGACGAACCCGGCCTCGCGGAGCGCGCGGCCGACCGCGGTGCCGTAGACGAACTCTCCATTGACCTGCTCGACGGTGAGGGTCTCGAGGCGCCGCTTCTTCGCCGTCTCGGCGAGGTGGCGCGCGGCGGCGAGCAGGGGGGCTTCGACGTCGGTGAAGGCGAGGGCGCTGCGGCCCCCGCGTTCCAGGTACAGCGTCAGCTCTCCGTCGACGAGCACGACCAGACCGCCGGCCTTACGACCCGGGCGGTGGGTGACGCCCTCGATGGCGGGCCAGCCGAGGGCGGCGCCGTAGGGGTTCGCGGGATCTGTCGCGGCGAGGGTGACCGTTCGCAGGGGAGGGGGATCGGCTACGGCGGCGAATTCGCGAAGGCGGTCGACGGTGGCGGAGGCGGCGAACTGCGCCGCCCCGAGCTTCTCGATGACGTAGCCGCGACGGCAGTGCCCCGCCTCTTCGAAACCGGCGAGGATGCGATACACCTGCGCGAAGCCTCCCGGCACGCCCTCGGATTGCACGGCGCCGCGGGTGACGACGCCGTATCGGTCGAGCAGCAGGCTCGCCGTGGCCGTGGCGGGGGGGGGGCGCTCGGGTTCGCGCGCGGGGTGGCGCCCCCCCCGGCCGCCGGGGGTGGGGGGGGGGGGGGCCGATGTCGCGCGCGGCATGGTGGCGCCCCGATACATGCGGGCGCGGGGGGCGCGACGGGCTACGCGGTGCGATTGTCCACCGCCGCTGAGAAGCGTGCGCACGGGCGCGAACGTGTCGTTCGTGACCCGCCCCGCCCAGGTCAGCGCCCACAGGGCGTCGTTGACCGACTGCTCGTTGTCGGCGCCGGCCAGCTGCTTCAGCTGCGAGGCGAAGTACGCACCTCCCCCGGCCAGCGCGGTGAGCAACCGCGCCTCCACCGAGTCCGGTGCGGGGTCGTCGGCGTCGGAGGGGTCTTGCAGCGTGAAGGGCGCGGCCTCGGCCGGGTGCAGGGCGATCCACCCGTCACGGCCGGGCAGGGTGCCGTGACCCGACCAGACGACCTCGCCCGTCGCGGTCAATTCGTCGAGGAGGGCGGGGGAGTAGTCGGCGACGCGCGACGGCAGGATGAGCGATTCCCATGCGCTCGCCGGGATGGGCACGCCCGCGAGCTGCTCGACCACCGCGAGGACCCCGTCGATTCCCTCGAGCGGGCGTCCGAGATGCTGCCAGACGGGGAGGAAGCGCGCGTAGGCCGCCGGGGGCACCGGCTCGACGCTGCCGCGGATCGCCGCGAGCGAGCGCATGCGCAGGCGCCGGAGCACCTCGACGTCGCACCACTCGGTGTCGTCGCCACGGCTGCCCCCCGACGCCTCCGGCAGGAAGAAGCCGCTCGCCAGACGCCCCTGCGACTCGAGGCGTTGCAGGGTGAGACGGGCGACGGCGATGCCGACGCCCAGACGCTCGGCCACCGCGTCGGTCGTGAAGGGGGCATGGGTGCGGGCGAATCGCGCGACGAGATCGCCGAGGGGGTCGGCGAGGGGTTCGAGGAAGGCATTCGGGATGCCGACCGGCAGGGCCGCGCCGAGGGCGTCGCGAAGGCGCCCGGCGTCTTCGATCCCGGCGACCCGCGGCACGCCGCCGAAGGTGACGCGGATGGCGCGACGGTCGTCGACGAGGGCGGCGAGGTGCTGCTCCGCCTCGCTGAGGGCGTCGGATTCGGCGTCGAGGCGCGCGGCGACCTCGGCGGCATCGAGCGGGCCGAGGATGCGCAGCAGGTCGGCTACGCCCTCCACGCCTCGCGCGCGGCGGTCGGGGTCGAGGCGCTGTGCTTCGCGTTCGAACTGGGCGATGACCTCGGGGTCGAGGAGCTCGCGCATCTCGACTTTGCCGAGCAGTTCGCTGAGAAGCGCCGGATCGACTGAGAGGGCCGCGGCCCGGCGCTCGGCGAGGGGGGAGTCGCCCTCGTACATGAACGCGCCGACGTAGCCGAAGAGCAGGTCGCGGGCGTACGGCGAGGGCTGCGACGTCGTGATCTCGACGAGGCGGATGCGACGCTCACCGATCTGGCGCGTCACGCGCAGTAGTGCTGGCAGGTCGTAGACGTCTTGCAGCACCTCGCGCAGCGTCTCGAGGATGATCGGGAAGGCGGGATGGCGCTTGGCGACCTCGAGCAGCTGAGCCGATCGTTGGCGCTGTTGCCAGAGGGGTGAGCGACGGTTGGGGTTCAGCCGCGGCAGCAGCAGCGCCCGCGCGGCGCACTCGCGGAACCGGGAGGCGAACAGCGCCGAACCCCCGACCTCGTCGGTGACGATCTGCTCGAGCTCCTCGGGTTCGAACACGAAGAGGTCGGCCCCGGGCGGCTCGGCCGCGGCATCCGGAACCCGGGCGATGATGCCGTCGTCGCTGGCGACGGCGGCGCCCTCGACGCCGAGCCGCTCGCGGATGCGCGCGTTGACCGCCAATGCCCATGGCGCGTGCACCTGCATGCCGTAGGGCGAGTGCAGAATGATGCGCCAGTCGCCGACCTCGTCGCGGCTGCGTTCGACCGTGAGACTGCGGTCGGTCGGCAGCGTACCGGTGGCCTCGCGCTGTTCGGCGAGGTACGACAGCAGGTTGGTGATGGCGTAGTCGTCGAGACCGGACTCGCGCAGACGCTCCTCGGCCTTCGCCCGTTCGGCGCCGGCGACATCGCGTGAGAACTTGCCGAGGGCCTCGCCC
This sequence comes from uncultured Microbacterium sp., assembly GCF_963521695.1. Classification (GTDB taxonomy): domain Bacteria; phylum Actinomycetota; class Actinomycetes; order Actinomycetales; family Microbacteriaceae; genus Microbacterium. The sequence goes on from NZ_CAUQWC010000188.1 coordinate 3,728, forward strand.
AGTTCGGCGGGGCGCCCGATGCCGTCGCCGTGCCAGAAGGGCAGCTTGCCGGGTTGGCCGAAGGCGGGCAGCACGTTGACCCGATCGTGCGTGATCTCGACGATGCGCCAGCTGGTCGTGCCGAGCGTGAAGACGTCGTTGACACGCGACTCGTAGACCATCTCTTCGTCGAGCTCGCCGACCCTCGCGTTCTGCGATTCTCCCGCCACGAACACTCCGAAGAGACCGCGGTCGGGGATGGTGCCACCGCTGGTGACGGCAACGCGCTGTGCGCCCGGGCGCCCGGTGAGCGTTCCCGCGTCACGGTCCCAAACCAGACGCGGTCGCAGTTCGGCGAACTCGTCGGAGGGATACCGCCCGGCGAGCAGGTCGAGGGTGGCCTCGTATGCCGAGCGGGGGAGCGAACGGAAGGGCGCGCTGCGCTTGACCGTCTCGAACCACTCCTCGACGTCGATGGAACCCAGGGCCGACGCGGCCACCGTCTGCTGCGCGAGGATGTCGAGCGGGTTCTGCGGCACCGAGATGGCCTCGATGCGCCCCGCGAGCATGCGCTCGGTGACGACGGCGGTATGGAGCACGTCGCTGCGGTGCTTGGGGAAGAGGGCCGCACGGCTCACCTCTCCGACCTGGTGGCCGGCGCGTCCGACGCGCTGGAGCCCGGATGCCGCGCTCGGCGGCGCCTCGACCTGGATGACGAGGTCGACCGAGCCCATGTCGATGCCGAGCTCGAGGCTGCTCGTCGCCACGACGCAGCGCAGGACCCCCGATTTCAGTTCGTCTTCGACCTGGGCGCGCTGCTCTTTCGACACCGACCCGTGATGGGCCTTGGCGAGGATCGCGGGAACGCCGGCCGAAGACCCCGCCTGTGCCATTTGCGCGGCAGGCACCGTCGGATCGGGCACGTCGATGCCCTGTCGCTCGGCGTAGATCTCGTTCAGCCGCCCGGTGAGCCGCTCGGCGAGACGGCGCGAGTTGGAGAACACGATCGTGGAGCGTCGCTGGAGGATGCGATCGACGATCGCCTCTTCGACGTGCGGCCACACGGAGCCGGCCATCTCGGTGCTCTCCGGGCGTTCTGAGAACCATTCGCCATCGGCCGCTTCGTCGGGCGCGGGGGAGCCCGGCGGTGGGGGCGGGTTCAGCATGTCCTCGATCGGCACGACGACCGAGAGGTCGAACGCCTTCGTCGCTTTGGGTGCCACGATGTCGACGGGCTGCGCGCCACCGAGGAAGCGCGCCACCTCGTCGATGGGCCGCACGGTCGCCGAGAGACCGATGCGCTGCGCGGGCTTGTCGAGCAGGGCGTCGAGCCGCTCGAGGCTCACCGCCAGGTGGGCGCCGCGCTTGGTCGCGGCGACCGCGTGCACCTCGTCGATGATGACGGTGTGCACGCCCCGGAGGGTCTCGGCGGCTTGGCTGGTCAGCATGAGGTACAGCGACTCGGGCGTCGTGATGAGAATGTCGGGCGGGGCGGTGACGAGCTTGCGCCGGTCGCTCGAACTCGTGTCGCCGGAGCGCACGCCCACCGTCACCCCCGGAACCTCGATGCCGAGGCGCCGAGCCGACTGACCGATGCCGACCAGGGGGGAGCGGAGGTTGCGCTCGACGTCGACACCGAGCGCCTTCAGCGGCGAGATGTAGAGCACGCGCGTGTTCGTGGGGACTGCTTTCGGTGCTTTCGGCGCCGAGCGCTTCGCACGCCGGACGGGCTCTGCGTCGACGACCTCGGGCGACTTCTCGCGGAAGATGCGGTCGATCGCGAAGAGGAACGCCGAGAGCGTCTTGCCCGAGCCGGTGGGCGCGACGACCAGAGCGTTGCGTCCGGACGACACGGACTCCCACGCGCCCTTCTGCGCGTTCGTGGGAGCGGCGAAGGCACCGCGGAACCAGTCCTGCGTCGCAGGACCGAATCTCTCCAACACGTCGGCCATGCCGACATCCTCTCTCGGACCTCCGACATCGGGTCGGGGTTGACGTTCGCCGGTCGCGGAACGGCTCCCCCCGGCGGCGGAGCGCGGGTCCTCCGGTGGAGGGATGCCGACGGAATCGTCGAGGTCTAGCGTCGGAGCATGAACAGCGCATCCTCTCGCCGGGCCACTGTTACTGTCGTGCTGGTCGCCGTCCCCGTCGGGCTGGGCATCGGCGCGGCCATCGCGCTCGGAGCGCAGAACCTGGTGATGGGCTCCACGATCGGTGGCATCCTCGCGGTCCTCTTCGGTGCCCTGGCCGCCTACACCGCACAGCTGCCCGCGACGGGCCGCCGGCGCGGCACCGCTGACGGGGGTGCCGTGATGTTCGGCACGGCCGGCGGCTCAGACAGCGGGTGCGGCGACAGCGCGGGTATCAGCGACGGCGGCGGCGGCGGAGGGGGAGAGGGGGCTGCTGAGGTCACCGCCCGCGCTCCCGCAGTCGTCCCTCCTCGAGTTCGAGCCGCAGGTCGAGGTCGAGCCGCGCGAGGAATGCGTCGTCATGGCTCACCACCAGAACGGCTCCCCGGTACGCACGCACCGCCGCGACGAGCTGGTCGACGGTGTCGAGGTCGAGGTTGTTCGTCGGTTCGTCGAGCACGAGCAGCTGCGGCGGCGGATCCGCCAACAGCACCCGCGCCAGCGCCACGCGGAACCGCTCCCCGCCCGAGAGGGTGCCCACGCGCCGGCTGACGGCATCGCCCCTCACGAGGAACCGCGCGAGCCTGTCGCGCAACTGCGCCACCGGAACGGTCGGCGCCGCAGCAGCGACGTCGTCCAGGACGGATGCCCCGTCGTCGAGGCCGTCCAAACGCTGCGGCAGATATCCGATGCGCTCGACGCTCGCCATCACGTGGACGGATGCCGAGCCCTCACCACCGCCGTGTACGAGTCGCTCGAGCAGCGTCGTCTTCCCGCTGCCGTTGCGCCCCTCAAGTGCCACGCGCTCGCGTCCGGTCACGAACCACTCCCGTTCGGCATCCCCGATCGAGAAGACGCGGCGGCCGGGGGAGTTCTGCGGATCGGGGAGGTCGATGCGCACCACGTCGTCGTCGCGCACCCGCGCCGCGGCGACGGCGAGCGCCGCCCGCGCGGCATCCTCC
>NZ_CAUQWC010000189.1:0-6758 GCF_963521695.1 uncultured Microbacterium sp.
GCTGCCGGACGCAGCGCCGCCAGCACGGTGTCGGGCTCGTCGACGCGATGACGTGGTCCCGAGAAGCCCAGCGCCCCCGCGAGTCGACCCGCATCGTCGCGCAGGGGAACCGCCAGACAGCCGGAAGCCGCCGCCAGCTCGCCGCTCTGGCGCGTCGCCCCCCACCGCGCGAGATCCGCGCGGGCGGTCTCGGCGGTCGCGTCCTGCGCGGAGGGATCGTCGACCAGCATCAGGCGCCCGAGCGCGAAGCGCCCCGGCTCCCGCGCGAGACGGGCGTGGTCGGACAGCGGGAAATCGGGGTCGGCATCGACGACCACGATGCGTCCGTCGATGAAGAGGACGACGTGCACTCCGCCGCGCACACGGTGACGGGCGTCGTCGACCACCGCCCGCGCGGCCGACGACAGGCGCACGGGCGGAGCGGCCACCGCGGCCAACTGCGCGACCTTGGCCCCCAGCGCGAAACCCGCGAGATCCGGAGTGCGCACGAGGTACTCGTCTTCGACCAGCAGGTTCAGCAGCCGGTAGGTCGTCGCGCGCGGCAGGCCCAGCTCGGCCGACAGGCGTTGCGCCGTGACCCCCGCCCCGAGGTGCGCGACGGCCTCCAGCACCGACAGCGCCGAGTGCACGGCGCCCGGTTGGCGAGCGCTGAGCGCCGGCGCCGTGCGCTCACGCATCGCTCGACGGCCTCGGCGAGGGTACTCCCCCGAGGACCTCGGACGCGGTCGGCTCGTCGTACGCGCCGATCGATCCCGACCCGTGCCGTCGCCGCAGCACGATCACGATCACCGCGAGCACCACCGCGATCACACTGACCACGGCGAGGCCCACGCCCCCGGTCGCGGTGTCGTCGACGAAGAACGCGATCAGGGCCGCCGTGAGGGCCGCGGCCGAGAAGGCGGCCACGACCGTCGGGAGGAGCGTGAGCTCGCCGATCCGGTACAGGAACACCGGGGCGGCCACGCACACCAGGATGTAGGCGACGATGTAGCCTGCGGCCCCGACCGACAGTGTCGCGTGCATCGCGTCGCGCATGTCGACACCCCCGCCCACCAGCAGCAGCGGCACGGCCGCGATGACCGGGAGGGCGAGACAGACGGCGGCCGCGGGGGTTCCGAAGCGCCGGTGCGTGTCGCCGAAGCGCGTCGGCAGCACACCGTCGCGGCTCAGCGCGAACACCACGCGCACGAGCGCGGTGGTGGAGCCGATGGCGCACGCGAGGAACGACGCGGCGATGCCGACGTCGGCAATGACACCCCATCCACCCAGGCCGTAGGCGGCGGCGAGGTCGTTCAGCGGCGAGGCGGACGCGGCGAGGTCAGCCCCCAGCGCATCGAACCCCGCGACCTGCGTCACGGCCGCGAGGACGAAGAGCGCGCCCGAGATGACGACGGTGCCCGTGATCGCCCGCGGGACGTTGCGCAACGGCGAGACGGCCTCGACCCCCAGCGTCGTGGCCGACTCGAACCCCACGAACGCGGTGACGGCGATCACCGCGCCGGCCGCGAGCGCGACGGTCTCGCCGCCCGTCGAGGGCAGCGAGAGCACGGAGCCGACGTCGAGCGGGCCGACGTACAGCAGGAGCACGCCGAGCAGGACCACGATCAGCGCGACCGACAGCACCTCCACGACGAGAGCGACGCGCGCCGATACATGGATGCCGCGGACGAGCACGAACGCCACGATCGCCGTCTCGATGACGACGGCACCCGCCGCGACGAGCGGTCGATCGAGCTCGGGCCAGAGCCCGGCGAGCAGGTACGTGCCGTAGTAGGCGCCGCCGAGCAGGGCGAACATGGCCACGGCCGCGTAGCCCGTGACGATCGCGGCTCCGGCGGCCAGACCCGCGCGGGTTCCGAGGCCGCGGGCCGTGTAGGTGTACAGACCGCCGGCCGCGGCGAAACGTCTCGCGAACTGCGCGACAGTGCGGGCGACGCCCAGGCTCAGCACCGCCGCGGCGACGATGGCCGCCACGGTCATGCCCGGTGCCACCCCGGCCACCAGCAGCACCACCGTGGTTGCGGCGGCCGCGGGAGCCACGGCTGCCACCGACTGCGCCGCCAGGTCGAGGACCCCGATGCGGCGCCGCTCCAGGCCGTGCAACGGCGAGCGCTCGCCGAAACCGGCGACGGGAGCGGGCCGCGCGATGGCGCGGGAGAGTGCGGTCATGTCATCTCCGTCGGGATGAGCCGACGGTACGCCGCGGCGGTTGCGGCTCGGCGACACCCGTGTTTCCGGGGCGTGTCCCCCGAATGAGACGACCGCCGCCGTCGGTCTCAGTCGCGGGAACGACACCTTCACGCGCCCCTCACGGTCGCGCAACGGCGGAGGAGCACTGTCGGTTGCACACCCGAACCCGGAGGAACCGATATGACCCAGCTCGAATCGCAGGGGGTGGCGGCGTCGGCGAAGCGGACCCTGCAGGGCTCCCTCGGCGTCACCGCCATCGTCTTCATGGTCGTCGCCGCGGCCTCACCGCTCACCGTCGTCGGTGGCGCCGCCCCCCTCGGCATCCTGATCGGAAACGGTGCGGGCTTCCCGACGCTGTACGCCGTCAGCGCCGTCATCCTGCTGCTGTTCGCGGTGGGCTTGGCCGCGATGACCCGGCACGTGCCGCGGCCCGGCGCCTTCTTCACCTACATCGGCTACGGCCTGGGCCGGCCGTCGGGCCTCGCCGCCGCGTGGACGGCGATGCTGACCTACACGACCATCCAGGTGTCGGTGTACGGCTACATCGGCTACCTCCTGAGCATCACCGTCGTGTCGCTCGGCGGGCCCGCCGTGGCGTGGTGGCTGTACGCGCTGTTGACCGTCGGACTCGTCGGCATCCTGGGCTACCGGCACATCGACCTGTCGAGCAAGGTGCTCGGCGTGCTGCTGGTGGCCGAGGTCGCCATCGTGCTGGCGCTCGTCGCCGCCGTGGTGGTGAACGGCGGACCCGAGGGGCTGAGCGCCGCTCCCTTCGAGCCGGCCAACGTCTTCAGCGGCTCGCCCGGCGTGGGTCTCATGTTCGCCATCGCGGCGTTCATCGGGTTCGAGGCGACGGCCATCTTCCGCGACGAAGCGCGCGATCCCGACCGCACCATCCCCCGCGCCACGTACGGCGCGGTCATCGGCATCGGCATCTTCTACACGCTGGCCTCGTGGGGCCTGGTGATGGCCTGGGGCCCCGGCGGAATCATGGAGGCCGCCGCCGATCCCGGCACCCTCATGCTCCGAACCGTCGCGCTCTACCTCGGCACCGTGGGCGAGATCGTCGTCAACGTGCTGCTGCTGACGTCGATGTTCGCGTGCGTGCTGTCGTTCCACAACGTGCTCACCCGCTACCAGCACGCGATGGCGGGCGCGGGAGTGCTGCCCGACCGCGTGGGCGCCGTGCACACCCGCCACCTCTCGCCCCACGTGTCGTCGATCGTGCAGACCGCGACCGCGGGCGTGCTCACGGTGGTGTTCGCCGTGCTGAACCTCGACCCGCTGCTGCAGGTGTTCACGTGGTTCGCCGGGGTGGCGACCCTCGCCATCGCGGTGCTGATGGCGGCGACCTCTGTCGCGGTGATCGTCTACTTCGCCCGCACTCGCGCCGATCGCCGCGTGTGGAACACGATCCTGGCCCCCGCGCTGGGCTTCCTGGGGCTGCTGGCGTCGGCGGTGATCATCGTCGTCTACTTCCCGATCATGGTCGGCGACGTCGACGGCGACGGGGCTCCGGTCTTCGGTGCCGTGACGTGGTCGCTGCTCGGACTCGTCGTCGTCTTCCCGCTGCTCGGATACGCGCAGGCGGCGTGGATCCGTCGACGGCGCCCCGCCGCCTACGCGAAGCTCACCGACACCATCGCCGGATGATTCCGGATGCCGCGGCGCCTCGCCCGACGCCGCGGCATCCGGCCCCGCTGTTTTCGCCCGACCCCGTTCCGACCGTTCCACCCGAGAGAGACACCATGACCCTCACCGATCCGACCACCACCGCCTTCGCCGCCCCCGCCGCGCCCGCCCACCCCCTCGCCTCCCTCACCGCCGCCGAGATCACCGCCGTCCACGCCGTCGTCGCCGGACTCCCCGGCGTCGACGAGGCCACCCGCTTCGCGTACGTCGGCCTCGAAGAGGCTCCCAAGGGCGCGGTCCTGGCGTGGGAGCGCGGGGAGGCCCCGGCCCCCGAGCGCCGCGCCCGCGTGCAGCTGCTGAACCTGCGCACGGCCCACTCGCTCGACCTCGTCGTCTCGCTCGCCTCGGGCGCGGTGCTGCGCGAGACCGAGCTCGACGGCTCCGACGGACAGCTCCCCATCCTCGACGCGGAGTTCGAGGAGGTCGGCGTCATCGCGAACGAGAGCGAGGTCTGGGTCGCCGCCCTCGCCGCGCGGGGCCTGACCACCGCCGACGTCGTGCTCGTACCGCTGTCGGCGGGGCACTACGGCTACGAGAACGAGGTGGGTCGACGGGTGCTGCGCACCTTCGCGTTCCGCCAGGACCACCCCGCCGATCACCCGTGGGCCCACCCCGTCGACGGCCTCACCGCCTACATCGACGTCGCCGACCGCCGCGTGATCGAGGTCGTCGACACCCCCGGTTTCACCGTGCCCGAGACGCACGGCAACTACGACGACCCCGAGCTGCAGGGTCCGCCGCTGGAGGGCCTGAAGCCCATCGTCATCACCCAGCCCGAGGGGTCGAGCTTCACCGTCGACGGCGAGCACGTCACGTGGGGCGAGTGGGATCTGCGCATCGGCTTCGACACCCGTGAGGGCCTGATCCTGCGTCAGCTCTCGTTCGCGGGGCGCCCGGTGATGTACCGCGGTTCGATCAGCGAGATGGTCGTGCCCTACGCCGACCCCGCCCCGAACCGCTTCTGGCAGAACTACTTCGACACCGGCGAGTACCTGTTCGGCCGCTACACCAACGAGCTCGAACTCGGATGCGACTGCGTCGGCGACATCACCTACGTCGACGCCGTGCTGTCGGACGAGAACGGGATGCCGCGTACCGTCCGCAACGCGGTGTGCATGCACGAGGAGGACTTCGGGACCCTCTGGAAGCACACCGACATCTTCACCGGAGCGAGCGAGGTCCGCCGCGCCCGCCGCCTGGTCATCTCGTTCTTCACCACCGTGGGCAACTACGACTACGGCTTCTACTGGTACCTCTACCTCGACGGCACGATCGAGTGCGAGGCGAAGCTCACCGGCATCCTGTTCACGTCGGCCTACCCGGGCGAGGGCTACCCCTACGCGTCGGAGGTCGCGCCCGGACTCGGCGCTCCCTACCACCAGCACCTCTTCTCGGCCCGGCTCGACATGACCGTCGACGGCGTCGCGAACGTCGTCAACGAAATCGACGCCGTGCGCGTGCCGATCTCGGAGACCAACCCCGCCGGCAACGCCTTCACCAAAAAGGTCACGGCGATCACCTCCGAGAAAGTGTCGGGCCGTCTCGCCGACGGCGCGGTCAGCCGCGTCTGGCAGATCGCCTCGACCGAGAAGACCACCGAGCGCGGGCAGGCGACGTCGTACATGCTCTTCCCCACCGAGACGCCCGTGTTGCTCGCCGACGACGACTCCTCGATCGCCGCGCGCGCCGCCTTCGCCACGAAGAACCTGTTCGTGACGAAGTACGACCCCGACGAGCGCTACGCCGCCGGCGACTTCGTCAACCAGCACCCGGGCGGTGCCGGCATCCCGGCCTTCATCGCGGGCGACGAGCCGCTGGTCGGGGAGGACGTCGTGCTCTGGCACACCTTCGGCCTGACGCACTTCCCTCGCAACGAAGACTGGCCGGTCATGCCGATGGACTACGCGAAGTTCACGTTGAAGCCGTACAACTTCTTCGAGCGCAACCCGGTGCTGAACGTGCCGGCACCGGCGAACGCGCACTGCGCCCCGATGGCCCACACGGACGCGCACGGGCACGGTCCCCACGCGTCTGACGAGCCCGCATCCGGATGCCACTGCTGAGGCGATGAGCGAGATCCTCCACGCCTGGGCGGTCGCGCCCGCCGCGATCGGCGCCTGCTGTCTGGCAGCCGACCGCGCGCGGGTGCGGCCGCCCGAGGTCGTGGCATCCGTGCTCACGCTGCTGGCGATGCTGGATGCGGCGGTGTCGGGCCTCGTCGCGCCGGTGTACTGGACGGTGGTGCTGCTCGCGGCCGCGCTGGCCCTCGCCATCTGGCGGCGACCGCGCCAGAAGCGGGCACCGAGAGTTTCCGCGCTGATGACCGCGCACACCACCCTGGGGATGGTGGTGATGGCCGCGCTGCAGCTCGGCATGGGCGGGCACGCCGCGTCCCACGCGCACGGTCCGGGGCTCGCGCCCGTGCTCGCGGTCGCCGTGATCGGGTACGTCGGCTTGTCCCTTACGGCCGTGCGGCGGATGCCGGCGCGGCTCGATCGCGCACAGATCGCCGCGATGGCGGCATCCGTGGTCCTGATGGCGGTCGCGGCCGTGTGACCCCGGTCGCGCGGAGGCGACGGCGACGCTTCGGCCGCGCGGCGCCGGCCGTGACGAGCGGAGGACCAGGGACGAGCGGAGGACGCCGCCGCCGCATCCCTCCTCCCCTCATCCCTCGCCCTCCGCCGGTCACGCGCCGGCGCGGCACGCCGCGCGGCGGAGGAGAAACCCGGGAACGGAGGACCGGGCCCACGGCATCCCTCCTCCCCTCCCGGAAACCCCTCCCGCAGGCAGCGGCGACCACGGACCGACCGCACGCCGCGCAGCGGAGGAGAAACCCGGGAACGGAGGACCGGGCCCACGGCATCCCTCCTCCCCTC
>NZ_CAUQWC010000190.1:0-6753 GCF_963521695.1 uncultured Microbacterium sp.
ACACCGCCGAGCGCGTCAACGGCGCCGACCTCGTCACGTGCACCGACCGCGAGCGCACCCTCCACGCCGCCTGGACGACGCCCGAGGCGAACAGCGCCGAAGGCACCGAACTCCCGATCCTGATGTACCACCAGTTCACGCGGAACCCCGAGGGCGAGGACAACTGGCTCCGGGGCAACTACGCCTTCATCGGCGACTTCGACGCGCAGATGGCCCATATCCAGGACGGGAAGTTCTACCTGCCCACCTGGGACGAGGTCAGCGCGTTCATCGACGGCGCGCTCTACCTGCCGAAGCGCTCCGTCGTCATCACCGACGATGACGCCGACAGCACCTGGCTCGAGATGGCCGCACCGATCGTCGACGCTCGCCACCTGCTGACCACCTCGTTCGTCATCACCTCCGCGCGCACCGAACCCACCCCGAACCGCTTCGTGATCCAGCGCTCGCACACGCACGACATGCACCGCGCCGGCGCGAACGGCAAGGGCCGCATGGTCAACGACGACGCCGACACGATCGCCGCGGACCTCGAGACGTCGGCCCAGATCCTCGGCGCCAAAGAGGTCGTGGCGTACCCCTTCGGCCACTTCAACGACACGACCAAGGAAGGCGTGCGCCGTGCGGGTTTCGAACTCGGTCGCGGCATCGAACCCGGGTACGTGCGCATCGGGACGGATAAGCTGGCATTGCCCGTCGTCCGCATCGACTACGGCATGACCGTCGAAGACCTCGAGGCCAAGATCGGTTGATTCCGCCCCATCGGCACCCGCGCCGCCGTTGCGCGTCGACGCCGGGCGAGCATCCGCTAGCTCACAGGTACGTCCGCCACAATCCTGTGGAGGCACATGTCGTGCGCATTACGCTGTGCTCCCCCTGACGTTTCACGAATCGCGAGTACCCATGGATCTTTCCGTCATCGTTCCGACCTTCAACGAGGGTCCGAACGTCGCCGAACTCGTGCGTCGCACGACGGATGCCCTGGCGGATCGCGCGGTCGAGGTGATCTTCGTCGATGACTCCACCGACGACACCCCCGACATCATCCGCGCGGTCGCGGCGGACGCACGTATTCCGGTGCGCCTGATCCACCGCGACGACCCGGTGGGCGGACTCGGCGGCGCCGTGGTCGAGGGCATCAAGGCGGCGGCATCCGATCGATGCGTCGTCATGGACGGCGACCTGCAGCACCCGCCCGAGGTGATCGCCGACCTGCTCGCGCGCGCCGAGCTGGGTGACGTCGATGTGGTGGTGGCATCCCGCTACGTCGCCGGCGGCACCTCCGACGGCCTCGCCAATGCGGTGCGCACCATGGTGTCGCGCGCGTCGACCCTTCTCACCAAGTCGATGTTCCCCAAGAAGCTGCACAACTGCTCCGACCCGATGACCGGGTTCTTCCTCGTCGACCGCAGCGCCCTCGAGGTCGAGACGCTGCAGCCGCGAGGGTTCAAGATCCTGCTCGAGATCCTCGCGCGCAAGCAGATGCGCATCGCCGAGGTGCCGTTCTCGTTCGCGCCCCGCTTCGCGGGTGAGTCGAAGGCCTCGTTCAGCCAGGGCATGCGGTTCCTGCTGCAGCTGACGATGCTGCGCTTCGGACGCATGTCGGCCTTCGCGTTGGTGGGCGGCCTCGGCGCCGTCGCCAACCTCGCCATCATGTGGGCGCTGCAAATGGTCGGCGTGCAGTACATCATCGCCGCGGTGATCGCGAGCGTGGTGACCATCGTCGCCAACTTCCTCGCGCTCGAGTACCTGGTCTTCGCCGACATGCGCGCGGAGTCCGGGCTCATGCGCCACCGCTTCATCAAATCGTTCACCTTCAACGGCGTCGAGGCGATCGTGCGCATCCCCGTCATCTGGGTGCTCGTGAGTCAGGCGCACTTCCAGAGCGTGGTCGCCGCAGGGCTCACCCTCATCGCCGCCTTCGTGGTGCGTTTCGTCTTCCACGCCCTGGTCGTGTACGCCCCCAAGAAGAGCCGCATCGGCAAAGTCGCACGCGCCATCGAACCCCTCGAAGACGAAGTCACCGCCTGACGCGTCCCCTGCGACGGGGATCGGGGGTGACTCTCCCGACCCGCGTCGCCTCCCGTGCCGGCAAGCGCTCCCGTCCGCGGTCGGTGGCACAGGTGGCACAGCGCGCCCGCCCTCGCCGCCCGATCTCCCGGCCGCGACCGGTGTCGGCGCACCGGCGTACGCTGGAGTCATGTCTTCCGACGCATCCATCCGTATGTTCGGCGCCGACTGGTGCCGCGATTGCATCCGCACCAAGAAGCAGCTCGACGAGCTGGGCATCGACTACGAGTACGTCGACCTCGTCGCCGACCCCGCGGCGGCCGACGTCGCGAAAGAGATCTCGGGCCGCACCAGCATTCCCGTGGTCGTCTACCCCGACTCCAGCCACCACGTCGAGCCCTCGAACGCCGACGTCGAGGCCAAGCTCCGCGAGCTGTCGCTGATCTGATCGGGTCGGCGTGACCGTCTCCGCCGCCTGGCCCGTCCGGCGCGCACTCACCTCCGAGCACGGCACGGCCCTGCCGGCGTTCGTCGATCATCACGTGCACCTGCACCTGATCGACGCTTCGACGCTGGCCGCTCGCGGCATCGCGGCGGTCGTCGACCTGGGTGGCGATCCCGTGGCCCTCGCCCGGCGTGCGCGCGGACTCCCCCGTGTCTCGTACGCGGGGGCGTTCCTGACCGCACCCGGCGGGTACCCGCAGGGGCGGTCGTGGGCTCCGGATGCCACGGTGCGCCTCGTCACCGATGCGTCCCGGCATCCGGGCGTCACGGGTGGCGCGCGAACCGCCGTCGACGCACAGGCGGATGCCGGGGCGTCGGTCATCAAGGTGGCCCTGCACGCCGATGCCGGGCCCGTGGTGTCCGACGACGTCCTCGCGGCGATCGTGGCGGCCGCCGCAGAACGGGGTTTGCCGGTCGTCGCGCACGCCCAGGGTGCGGGGCAGGTGGAGCGCGCGATCGAGGCGGGTGTGGCCGCGTTGGCGCACACGCCCTTCGATGCACCCCTCTCACGCCGCACCCTCTCGCGCGCGATCGAGGCGGGCCAGGCGTGGATCTCGACGCTCGACATCCACCGGGGAGCCGCCCGCGAGCAGGCGATCACGAATCTCCGCGCCTTCGCCGCCCGCGGCGGGAGGGTGCTCTACGGAACCGACCTCGGCAACGGCGCCCTGCCGGTCGGGCTGAACCGCCGCGAGCTTCTGGCCCTGCACGATGCCGACGTGCGCGGCGACGCGCTCGTGGCCGCGTTGACCGATGCATGGCCGCACGTCGAGCCGACGAGCGCGGTCTCCACCTTCGTGCCGGGTCCGGCGCCCACCGATCCCGACGACCTGCCCACCTGGCTCAGCCGCGGCACGGTCGTCGCCACCGAGGAGCTGACGCGTGTCGACTGACCCCACCCCCGATTTCGGATCCGTCGACGCGCTGCAGGTGCCGCGCGCCTCTCTCGAGGCCGAAGCGTCGGCCCTCGACGCCGACGACCCGCTGGCGCACCACCGCGCCGCCTTCGTCGGTGCCGATACATCGCTGGTCTACTTCGACGGCAACTCGCTCGGGCGCCCGCCGCGGGCGACGGCCGATCGCCTCGCCCGCTTCGTCACCGACGAGTGGGGCGGCCGCCTCATCCGCGGGTGGGACGAGCAGTGGATGCAGCTCCCCTTCGCGATCGGCGACCGGATCGGGGCCCTCGCGCTCGGCGCGGCATCCGGTCAGACCGTCATCGGCGACTCGACCACCGTGCTGCTGTACAAGCTGCTGCGGGCGGCCCTCGACGCGCAGATGGATCTCGACCCGCAGAGGGTGGAGATCGTCGTGGGCCGCGACGACTTCCCCACCGACCGCTACCTCGTCGAAGGCATCGCGGCCGAGCGCGGCGCCCGCGTGGTGTGGGTCGACGTCGACACCTCCCGCGGGGTGGATGCCGCCCTGCTCCGCGCCGCGGTAGGCGAGCGCACCGCGGTGGTGCTGCTCAGCCACGTGTCGTACCGCTCGGGGTACCTCGCCGACGGCGCGGGTCTCACGCGGATCGCGCACGATGCCGGGGCGCTCGTGCTGTGGGATCTCTGCCACTCGGCCGGGTCCGTGCCGATCGAGCTCGACGCGTGGGGCGCCGACCTCGCCGTCGGCTGCACCTACAAGTACCTCAACGGCGGTCCGGGCTCGCCCGCTTTCGCCTATGTCGCCGCGCGCCACCAGCACGCCCTGACGCAGCCGGTGCAGGGCTGGATGGGTGCCGCCGACGTCTTCTCGATGGGGCCGGTCTACCGCCCCGCCGACGGGATGCGCCGCTTCCTCTCCGGCACCCCGCCGGTGCTGGCGATGATCGCGATGCAGGACACCCTCGACCTCCTGGAGGAAGCCGGGATCGACGCGATTCGAGCGAAGTCCGTTGCGCTGACCGAGTTCGCGGTGCGGGTGGCCGACGGCATCCTGAGCCCTCTGGGCGTGCGGCTCGCCTCGCCCCGCGACGCTGCCGAACGAGGCGGCCACGTGACGCTCTCGCATCCCGCGATGCGGGCCGTGACCGCACGCCTGTGGCAGGGCGACGTCATCCCCGACTACCGCGATCCGCACGGCCTCCGCATCGGCCTGTCGCCGCTGTCGACGAGCTTCGCCGAGACCCTCACGGGCCTCCGCGCCGTCGCCGACGCGGTGCGCGCCGAGACCTGAGGCGAGCCGGGCGCACGACGAGGTGGCGGCCGTGCGGCCGACGCGGCGACGGCGAGACGGCATCCGACTGACACCTCGTCTGCGGGTTACAGCTGACCTGTCAGCGAGATGCCGTCTCGCCGATCGCCCGAGATGCGGCGTGGACCGGCCGCCGTGCCGGACTAGCCTCGGAGCATGATCGATCCCCTCCTCGTCGTCCTCGCCGGCGTCGTGGTGGTCGCCCTCGCCACGGTCATCGGGCCGCGCTTCAACGTCGCGGGGCCCCTCGTGCTGCTCGCCGTCGGCGCGGGGGTGAGCCTGCTGCCGTTCGTGCCGCCGTTCGCGATCGACCCCGAGATCATCCTGGTCGGCGTGCTGCCACCCCTCCTGTACTCGGCAGCCGTGCAGCTGCCGGCCATCGAGTTCCGCCGCGACTTCGCACCGATCGCGGGGCTCTCGGTCGTGCTGGTCGTCATCAGCTCCGTGCTGCTGGGCCTGTTCTTCTGGGCCGTGATCCCCGGCCTCGGCCTCGCTCTCGCGATCGCGTTGGGGGCGATCCTGAGCCCCACGGATGCCGTGGCCACCTCCATCGCCAAACGCTTGGGCATCTCGCCGCGCGTGGTGACGATGCTGGAGGGCGAGAGCCTGCTCAACGACGCCACCGCGCTGGTGCTGCTTCGCACGGCGGTCGCCGCCGTGGCATCCGGATTCGCGTTCGGCGACGCGGTGGCCGACTTCGCGTGGGCGGTCGCCGTCGCGCTCGTCGTCGGTGCCGTCATCGGCTGGGTGAACCTGCGCGTACGCGAGCGACTGGCGAACCCCGCGGCCAACACCGCGCTCAGCTTCACGATCCCCTTCATCGCCTACCTGCCGACCGAGCACCTCGGCGGATCCGGGCTGGTCGCCGCCGTGGTCGCGGGCATCGTCACCGGCCAGGGGGCCGACCGCCGCTTCACCCCCGAACAGCGCATCAGCGACCGCCTCAACTGGCGCACGGTCGAGCTCGTGCTCGAGGGCGGCGTGTTCCTCATCTTCGGTCTCGAGTTGAAAGACATCGTGGGCGCGAACCTCCGCGAGCACGAGGGGCTGTGGCACGGCACGTGGCTGGCGTTGAGCGCCCTCGGGATCGTGCTCATCGTGCGCGGTCTGTGGGTGGCCGGGCTGATCTGGGTACAGGGGCGTCGCAGCCACCGCCACGCGCGGGAACAAGGCCGCATCGAGGGCGCGCAGGACCGCCTCGACAGGTTCGAAGCGGCCTATCGCGAGACACCGGAGCAGTTCGGTGCTCGCGGCGCTGATCCCGTACGCACCGAGCGGCGGATCGGGTGGATGCGAACCCGCATCGCCCGCACGATGGCCGACCTCGACTACTACCGCGACACCCCTCTCGGCGCGCGCCACGGCAGCGTCATCGTGTGGGCGGGCATGCGCGGGGTCGTCACCCTGGCGGCCGCGCAGACCCTGCCGGAGAACACCCCGCAGCGACCGCTGCTCATCTTCGTCGCCTTCCTGGTGGCCCTGTTCAGCCTCGTGCTGCAGGGGCTCACGCTGCCGGCCGTCGTGCGGTCGGTCGGTCTCGCCGGTGCCGGCGGCGAAGGACCGACGCGAGAGGAACAGCGCGCCCTCGACGCCGAGCTCCGCGAAGCGGCCAGCGACGCTCTCGGTGCGGGAACGCTCCGGCGGCGCGATGGAGCGGCGTTCCCCCCGGAGCTCCTGGAGCGCGCCGGTGCTCGGATCGTGCAACCGCCGGATGAGGACGCCTCGACGCGCGTCCGCGACTTCCTCGAGCTACGACTCGCCTCGATCGAGGAGATGCGCCGTCGCCTGCACGACGCGGGACGCGACGGTCGTTACAGCACCGCCGCCCTGCGTCACGCCCTCGCCGAGCTCGACGCCGACCAGCTGAGCCTGGAACTGCGCATCGACGACGGCGACGACGAGTAGGGCGGCGTACGCCTGCCGCTGATCGCGGTGGCAACGACGGGTGGGGCGCGGCGGTCACGGGTGCGGCGTTGGCGAGGGCGTGGCGCGAGGGTGAGCCTGACGGGGCGTGGAATGTGCAGCGGGGCGTCCGGCGTCCGCCCCGGTGCA
>NZ_CAUQWC010000191.1:0-6747 GCF_963521695.1 uncultured Microbacterium sp.
CACGACGGCAACGCGGCCCCGCGTCGTCGCCGTCGCCGCCGCAGCGGCGGTAGCTCCGGCACCCCGACGGCCCCCGTCGCCTGACGCACCGGACCTCGACACGGCGCTGAACCCTCCGGGGGTCGGCGCCGTGTCCGTTCCTCCCGGCGGTGCTGCACGCCTCCCGCGTGCCCGCGGCATCCGCCGAGTGTGTCCGGGGCACGAGCGCACGCCGCGAGAAACGGCATCCGCCCGCATAAACGCTCCGTCCACGCGTTTCTTCCCGCGAACCCCGTTTCTCGACGAATGCCGGACGGCAGCCCCGTGCCGCGAACCGCGTCCCACAACAGACAAGACGGATGCCGCCCGTGCCGCCCGCGCGGCAGCGCACCGCCTCAGGGGTAGACCGGGGCCGTCCCGCGGCCGAGGGCGAAGATGCGCGCGACCATGTCATCGGCGGTGGTGTTCTCGCCCGGCACGTTGGGCTTGCCGAGGCCGTGATAATCGCTCGAACCGGTCACGATGAGATCGCGCTCCGCGGCGAGCCGTGCCAGCAACGCGGTCGGCTCGGGCAGGTTCTCGCGATGCGCGAGCTCGAAACCCGCAAGCCCCGCGTCGAGCATCGACTGCAGTACACCGTCGGGCAGCAGAGCCCGCCCGGCCGGGTGCGCGATGATCGGCACACCGCCCGCGCCGACGACGAGCTCCACCGCGGCAACGGGATCGGGGGCGTACAGCGCCACGTAATAGTCGCCCGCGGGATGCAGGATGCCGGCGAACGCCTCGGTTCGATCGACCACGATCCCGCGAGCCACGAGGGCATCGGCGATGTGCGGACGCCCGACGGTCGCCCCATCGCTGGTCTGCGCGACGATGTCGTTCCACGCGATGTCGTAGTCGCGCGAGATGCGCTCGGCCATGATCTGCGCACGATCCACGCGCGACGACCGGATGCGATCGGTCATCGCCCGCAGCGCCGGGTCGTCGGGATCCACGAGGTAGGCGAGCAGGTGGACGCTGCGCCAGCGGTGACGCGACGACAGCTCCATACCGGGTACGAACGTCATCCCGAGAGATGTCGCCGCCTCCGCCGCCTCCGCCCATCCCGACGTGGTGTCGTGGTCGGTGAGGGCGGCGGTGCGAACGCCGTACCGGTGAGCTGCTGCCATGACCTGAGCGGGCGGTTCCGTGCCGTCGGAGTGCGACGAGTGCAGGTGCAAGTCGCTCGGTCCGGTGAATCGAGGGGCGTGCGGCACCCAACGAGCGTAGCGCTCCGCTCCCCCGCCCGGACGGTGCCGCACCCGTCCTCACCACGCAGGCGGCATCCGGCCGACGTCGGTCGATCTCCCAGACGGCTGACCTAAGGTCGGGTGCGTGCGTCGACTGCTCGGTTCCCTCGTCGCGCTCGTCGTGGCGGCGGGCGCCGCGGTGCTGACGTGGCCCTCCGCATTCGGTGTGGAACGCGTCTTCCCGATCGCGCAGGTGATCTCGTTCCGCGCTCCCCTGGCTGCCGCGATGATCGCCGCGACGCTGCTCATGCTGCTGTTCGCGCTCATCCGCCCGGTGCGGGCGCTGGCCCTCGTGCTCGCTCTGATCTTCGGCGTGTCCGGCGGCGTCAATGCGGCAGTCCTCGCCCAGCGCGGCCTCGGGTCCGAAGACCTCCCCGCCAAAACGGAAACCAGCCTGCGCGTCATGACCTGGAACACCGCCGGGTCGGCCACCTCTGCCGAGTCCATCGCCCAGTTCGCGGTAGGGATGCAGGCCGACGTCGTGACCCTCCCCGAGACGACGATCGACACCGGCGCCCAGGTGGCGGAGATGATGCGCGACATGGGCCAACCGATGTGGGCGCACCACGCGGAGTACGGCGAATACGGCATCACCGGATGGGATGCCACCTCGACCACCGTTCTGATCCGTCCCGAGTTGGGCGATTACTCCGTCATCGAATCGTCGCTCGACGGCTCCAGCAACACCTCGACCGTGCCGAGCGCGGTCGCCATGCCGACTTCCGGCGACGGTCCGATCATCGTCGCAGCCCACGCCGTCGCTCCGCGGCGGGACTACATGACGCAGTGGCGCAGCGACCTGCAGTGGCTCGCCGACCAGTGCGCGAGCGACAACGTCATCCTCGCGGGCGACTTCAATGCGACCCTCGACCACATGACGGGGATGGGCGTCGACGGGGGCACGCTCGGGCGTTGTCACGACACGGCATCCGAGAGCGGCAACGGCGGCGTGGGCACCTGGCCGACGGACGCCCCCGCGATGCTGGGCGCCCCCATCGACCACGTCATGGCGACTCCCGACTGGACCGTGTCGGGCTCGGTCGTCAT
Organism: uncultured Microbacterium sp.; assembly: GCF_963521695.1. GTDB lineage: Bacteria > Actinomycetota > Actinomycetes > Actinomycetales > Microbacteriaceae > Microbacterium. Next base: position 2,316 of record NZ_CAUQWC010000191.1, read on the forward strand.
GCGCTCGCTCGACGGCTCGGGCAGCGACCACCGCCCCATCGTCGTCCAGCTCGAGCGCACCTCCGGCTGAGCGGGTTCCCGAAGCGCGCCGCGTCCCGTTCCCCGTCACAGGGCCGGATGCCAGGACCACGTTCCCCGAACTCGTCGGTGCGCCAGGATGCCGGGACCCAGGTTGTCGAGCCCGCCGGAGCGACAGGATGCCAGGACCCAGATGCCCGGCTCGTAAAAGGGACCGGATGCCGCTCCTCCCCAGGCGCGGGAGAACCGCGGAGACCCGTGGCATCCGCGCGTCCGTCGCGAACCGGTGCGAGACTGGAACGATGGATGCCCCCTCCACCAGTGACACGACCGCGCCGACCGCCGAGCCCCAGGCCGACGACACCAAGCCTCTGGACGCTCCGAGCAATCGCAAGGCGCCGTTCCCCCGCGGCTTCCTCGAGACCATCTCGACCGGCTGGGCGGAGCGTCCCGACGCTCTTCCCGACCCGCGGGAGCAGTCCGCGTGGGCCGCGCGTCGACGCGCGCGCGTGTCGGAGGCGTTTCCCGGTCGACGGGTCGTCGTACCCGCCGGGGGCCTGAAGCAGCGCAGCAACGACACCGACTATCCGTTCCGTGCCCACTCCGCCTTCGCCCATCTGACGGGCTGGGGCCGTGACGCCGAGCCCGACGCCGTGCTCGTCTTCGAGCCGCGCGACGAGGGACACGAGGCCGTGCTCTACTTCCGCGAGCGCGCGGACCGCACCACCGCCGAGTTCTACTCCGACGCCACGGTCGGCGAATTCTGGATCGGACCCCGCCCCGCGCTCGACGGCGTCGCCGCCGACCTCGCCATCGCCACAGCACACCTCTCCGATTTCCAACCCGGCGACGACGATCTGACCGTCGGCGACGACGACGAGGTCACCCGGTTCGTCTCGGAGCTGCGTCTGGTGAAAGACGAGTACGAACTGGCCGAGATGGCCCTGGCCGTCGAGGTGACCGGGCGCGGCTTCGACGACATCGTCGCCGAGCTCCCCCGCATCATCGAGCACCCCCGCGGAGAGCGTCTCGTCGAGGGCGTGTTCCACCAGCGCGCCCGGTCCGACGGCAACAGCGTCGGCTACGACACGATCGCTGCGTCGGGCCCGCACGCGTGCTACCTGCACTGGACGCGCAACGACGGTGCGGTCAGGCCCGGCGACCTCATCCTCGTCGACGCCGGTGTCGAGGTCGACAGCCTGTACACGGCCGACATCACCCGGACGCTGCCGGTGTCGGGCACGTTCACCGACGTCCAGCGCCGTGTCTACGAGGCGGTCCGTGAAGCCGCCGACGCGTCGTTCGCCGCCGCGAAGGTGGGGGTGCCGTTCCGCCGCCTGCACGAGGCCGCCATGGAGGTCATCGCCGCGCGCGTGGCCGAGTGGGGTCTGCTCCCCGTGACCGCCCAAGAGGCCCTGGACGCCGACACCGGCGGCCAACACCGCCGTTACATGGTGCACGGAACGAGCCACCATCTCGGCATCGACGTGCACGACTGCGCCCAGGCGCGTCGCGACATGTACTACGACGGCCAGCTCGCGCCGGGCATGGTCTTCACGATCGAGCCGGGGCTCTACTTCCAGATCGACGATCTCACCGTTCCCGAGGAGTACCGCGGCATCGGCGCCCGCATCGAAGACGACATCGTCATGACCGCCGACGGACCGGTCAACCTGTCGGCGGCGATCCCGCGCACCGCCGACGAGGTCGAGGAGTGGATCGCCCGGCTCTCGCGATGACGTTCACGCCACCGGCATCCTTCACCACACGTCCGACCCTGCGGGGCACCTTCGGCATGTCGGCGTCCACGCACTGGACGGCCACGGCGACCGCCCAGGCGGTCCTCGAGCGTGGGGGGAACGCGTTTGACGCCGCCGTCGCCGGGGCGTTCGTGCTGCACGTCGTCGAGCCGCACCTGAACGGTCCGGGGGGCGATCTCGTCGCCCTGATCCGGCCGGCAGGAGAAGACCATCCCCAGGTTCTGATGGGCCAGGGCCCGGCGCCCGCGGCCGCGAGCATCGACCACTTCCGCTCGCGCGGTCTCGACCTCGTCCCCGGAGCGGGCGGCCTGTCAGCCGCCGTTCCGGGCGCCGTCGATGCGTGGTTGCTGCTCCTGCGCGATCACGGCACGTGGGAGCTCGCCGACGCGATCGCCTATGCCATCGGCTATGCCCGTGACGGACACCCTCTCGTCGCGGGGGCCGCGGCCACGATCGCGCGGGTCGCCGACCTGTTCAGCGCGCACTGGCCGACATCGGCGGAGCGGTGGATGCCGACAGGCTCGCCGCCCGCGCCCGACACGGTCCTGACGAACCCGGCGTGGGCCGACGTCCTCGACGGTCTCGTCGCCGCCGGATCCGACGCGTCGGACCGCAAGGCGCGCATCGACGCGGCGCGATCGCGGTGGATGACCGAGGTGCTGCCCGAGGCGGCGGCGTTCATCCGCCGTCCGCACCGGCACGCCGACGGCCGCGATCATCCCGGCGTCCTGGACGCCGACGACCTCGCCTCGTGGCGTGCGGGGTACGAGCCCGCCGTGACCGTGCGATTCCGCGGGTGGGACGTCTACAAGGCCGGCGTGTGGTCGCAGGGCCCCGCCCTGCTGCAGACGCTGCGCCTCATCGACGACGCCGACGACACGCACCTCGACCCCGCGACGGTCGACGGCGCGCACCTGCTGCTCGAGGCCCAGAAGCTCGCGTACGCCGATCGCGACGCGTGGTTCGGCGATACCGACGGAGCCGTCGACATCGACGCCCTGCTCGACGACGACTACATCGCCGCGCGGCGGACGCTCATAGGTCCCGAGGCCTCGACCGACCTGCGCCCCGGATCGCCCAATGGACGACCGCCGCGTCTCCCTCCGCTTCGGACCGACGCGGCCGGGGCCGACGGGTCGACGGGCGAGCCGACCGTCGACCGTTCGGGGCAGACGCGCGGAGACACCTGCCACATCGACGTGATCGACCGGTGGGGCAACGCCGTGTCGGCGACCCCGTCGGGCGGGTGGCTGCAGTCGTCGCCGACGGTGCCCTCACTGGGGTTCTGCCTCGGTACACGGCTACAGGCGACGTGGCTCATGCCGGATCACCCGGCATCCCTCGAACCGGGCCGACGACCGCGAACCACACTGACACCCACCCTGCTGACGCGGGGCGCCGAAGTCATCGCGATGGGCTCACCCGGCGGCGACCAGCAGGACCAATGGCAGTTGCCTGTCCTGCTGCGTCTGCTGGTCGGCGGGTACTCCGGCCAGCAGGCGATCGACGCGCCGACGCTCAATACGACCGCGCTCATCGACTCGTTCTGGCCGCGCACCTGGATGCCGGCAGGCGCGACGGTCGAGGATCGCCTCGGCGACGAAGTGGTCAGCGCCCTCGAAGCGCGCGGTCACCGGGTGCGCCGTATGGGCGACTGGTCGCTCGGGCGTGTGACCGCGGTCGGGCGTGATGTAAACGGTGTCCTGTGGGCCGCCGCCAACCCCCGGGGTGCGCAGGGATACGCCGCCGGACGCTGACCCCGCGTTCGCCCGTGGGCTACCGCAGTGGTGAATTCCATGCCTTTATCCACAGGCGGGAAACGGACGCGAGGGCGCTTTCATTAGCATCCGGGCATGTCGTTTTCCGTCCAGCCCGATGAGATCGTCGGCATCGCCGACCGCGTGCGTCTCGCCCTCGACGACGCCCTCGACCAATCGAACGCGCTGAGCGACGCCGTCGATGCGCTGACAGACGCGCTCGCGGGGCTTCCGTCCGTGCGTGTGGCGTTTGACGAGGTCGCCCGCACCCGTGTCCAGTTGGCGCGCGGCATCGTCTCGCGAGGCCGGTCGGCCCTTTCGGTTCTCCGATCGGTCGTCCTTGCCTACGTCGAGGCTGACGATGACATGGCCGCGCCGACGACGCGTGCCGGCGCCGATTCGGCTCTCTTCGATTCGGCGCGGTTCGGGCGGGTGCGTCGATGATCCCATCGGTCGACGACATCCCCGTCTGCCCAGTCGATCCCGAAGAACTGCGTCGACTCGCCGCGTCCGTTGAGGCCGCGGGATCCGCCACGAAACCCTCGGCTGATCGCATCCTCTTAACGTGGGGGCTGCTCTCGAGCGTGTACCGCTCCCCCGAAGCCCCCGAGCTGCGGCAGAGTCTGCGTCTGCTTGATCCCGCCGCCGCCGAGATCGATACGGGCCTGCGCCGCGCGCGGTCGGCGCTCGAAACGCTCGCCGACGACCTCGAGGCCGTGAATCGCCGACGCGACGCCCTGGTCGATGAGCTCCACGACCTCTCGGCGACGGAAGCCCTGGCGTTCCCCGAGCCGGCCGACGACCTCGGCCGGCGCCTTCACGACGCCGCGCAGGCCGACCGCGAAGCCGCCTTCCGCCGACGATGCGCCGCCCTCTTCGACGGATGGGATGCCGCGG
>NZ_CAUQWC010000192.1:0-6741 GCF_963521695.1 uncultured Microbacterium sp.
GCTCGGCCCCGCCGCCCCGTTGGCAGACGAGGTTCCGGCGTGGGTCGCGGCGGGCGCACGCCTCGTCGGCGGCTGCTGCCGCTCCACCCCCGCCGATATCGCCGCGATCGCCGCCGCCCTGCGCTGACCGCGCCCGGTCGCGGCTTACGCCCCGAGATCGCACGATCGGCTCGAGATCGCACGCACCGCGCGCGGCCGAGCGTGCGATCTCGCGCGGATCGTGTGATCTCGCGCCGGATTCCGACGGTGGGGGCCGCAGCAGATCCCGCGACGGACTCAGTCGAAGTCGGCGGCGACCGCGTTGCGGTGGTACTCGAAGATGATGCTCGTCCGTGTGGATGCCACGCTGTGCCGCGCAGAGAGATGATCGACGACGAAGCGCCGCACGGCCGAGGAGTCATCCACCGCGATGTGCACGAGGAAGTCGTCGGCCCCTCCCAGGAAGAACAGCTGGATGACGTCCGGATGCCGGCGCACGTCGTGCGCGAAGGCGCGGATGCTCTCCTGCCGCTGGCCCGGACGCAGGGTCACCCCGACGATCGCCTGCAGTCCGCGTCCCAGACGGCTCTGATCGACGGCGGCGTGGAACCCGGTGATGAGGCCCCGGTCGACGAGGGCGCGCACGCGCACGTGAGCGGTGGATGCCGCGACCCCCAAGGCCTCGGCCAGCGCGGCGTTCGTCATGCGCGCGTCGGCGGACAGTAGCTCGATGATGCGCGCGTCGAGCGGGTGCAGGTCGTCGTCGATCATCGCAGATCCTTCGTTCTGTCGGGAGAGGGAGGTGCTGTTGAGTCGACGACAGCGCTCAGTCGCGAGTCGTCTCCGAAGAATCTACGGAGAAACACCACGGAAACACCGTATTCTGCGATTCTCTCCGCAACGCTCACCCGCTCGAGGAGGAACCCATGCGCGTCTCCGTGCCGACCGAGATCAAGAACAACGAGAACCGCGTCGCGATGACGCCGGCCGGGGTCGACTCGCTCGTCCACCGCGGTCACGAGGTGCTCGTGCAGGCCGGTGCGGGCGAGGGCAGCGGGTTCGGCGACGAGCAGTACCGGGCCGCCGGGGCCGAGATCGTCGCCACCGCCGACGAGACCTGGGCCCGCGCCGAGCTGCTGGTCAAGGTCAAGGAGCCGATCGCGCCCGAGTACGGCTTCCTCCGCCGCGACCTCACCCTTTTCACCTACCTGCACCTCGCCGCCGACCGGCCGCTGACCGACGCCCTCATTGCCGCGGGCACGACGGCGGTGGCCTACGAGACCGTGCAGACCGCCGACCGCGCGTTGCCGCTCCTCGCTCCGATGAGCGAGGTCGCCGGACGCCTGTCGATCATCGAAGGCGCCCACCATCTGCTGCGCGCCTCGGGCGGGCGCGGCCTGCTCCCCGGCGGCGTGCCCGGGACCCCGCGGGCGAAGGTCGTCGTGATCGGCGGCGGAGTCGCGGGCGAGCACGCCGCGGCCAACGCCCTCGGCCTCGGGGCCCGCGTGACCGTCGTCGACATCTCGCTGCCCACGCTCCGCCAGCTCGAGGAGCGCTTCGGCGGGGCGATCGAGACCCGCGCGTCTACCCGCCTCGAGATCGCCGAGCAGCTCGCCGACGCCGACCTCGTGATCGGTTCGGTGCTCATCCCGGGCGCCGCCGCCCCGAAGCTCGTCACCGACGAGATGGTGCGCACGATGAAGCCGGGAGCCGTGCTCGTCGACATCGCGATCGACCAGGGCGGCTGCTTTGAGGGTTCGCGCCCCACCACCCACGACGCCCCGACCTTCCGCGTGCACGACGCGCTGTACTACTGCGTGGCGAATATGCCCGGCGCGGTGCCGCACACCTCGACCCGCGCCCTGTCGAACGCGACCCTGCCCTACATCGCGCGCATCGCCGACGCCGGGTGGGAGGCCGCGGCATCCGCCGATCCCGCCCTCGCCAAGGGCCTGAACGTGCGCTCCGGCGTCGTGGTGAACGAGGGCGTCCGCGCCGCCTTCGGCCTCTGAGGGGCGAGCGAGCCGTCGATGTGCTCGATCATTCAGCTGCGGCGGAGGTGGCTGAGCTTGTCGAAGCCGCCGGTCCCGTTCGCCGGGCTCAGCGAATTGGCGGGGGCTGAGGCCCTTGGGTGGAGGCCCTTGGGTGGAGGCTGAACCTGTCCTAGCCTTCGAGCCCGAACCGCCCCTCGAAAGTCGGGGAAGATCCTGGCCACGTCCGGCGATGAGCGCCATCTTCTTCTCCCTGCGCCACCCCTGAAGCTGTTTCTCGCGGGCGAACGCCGCCTCCACAGCGTCGAACCATTCGGCGTAGATCAAGCGCACTGGCCGGCGTTTCTTCGTGAAGGATGCCGCGAGGTCATCGTCGTGGTTGTGCTCCCACACGCGGCTCTCTAGTTCTCGGCCCGTACTGCCGACGTAGAACGACCCGTCGCGGCATTCCAGGATGTACGCCCATGGCATCCCGTGATGATGGCACTGCGCTCGGGGTAGCTCGTCGAGGCTGTGGACAACGCCGGCGGGTCCCGGTCCCTTCGACAAGCTCAGGGACCTGGGGCCCGAGGGTCGGGGATCGGGGCACGGGGTCGGGGAGGCGAGGTGGCTGAGCTTGTCGATACCTCCGGTCCCTTCGACGAGCTCGGAGACCTGGCGCGGCTCAGATGCCTGCGGCTACCCCCGCACCCACGCGTACGTGATCTCGGGCCTTCCCTGCCCGCCGTAGCGCGGCTCGCGGCGCACGCGCCCGACGTCGGCGAGGTGCTCCAGGTACCGCCGGGCGGTGACCCGCGACATCCCCTCGCTCTCGCCGACCTCGGTCGAGGAGACGGCTCCGGATGCCGTGCGCACGTGCTCCGCCACGGACTGCAGCGTCTCGTCGCTCAGTCCCTTCGGCATGGCCGGCGGCGCGACCGTCCGGAGAGAGCCGAGCAGCGCGTCGACCTCCGACTGCGTCGCCTCGCCGGCGGCGCGGTCGAGGCCCTCGACGTAGGCGCGGTACGCCTCCAGCCGCTCGCGGAAGGCCCCGAATGCGAACGGCTTGATCAGGTACTGAACGACGCCGATCGAGACCGCGGCGCGCACGGTCGCGGCATCCCGCACCGCCGTGACGGCGATGATGTCGACGCGCGAGCCCATCGCCCGGACACGCCGCGCGACATCGAGGCCGGTGCCGTCGGGCATGGTCATGTCCAGCAGGACGAGGTCGATGCGACGTTCGGGGTCGGCGAGGGCCGTGAGCGCCGCGCGGGCCCCCGCGGCCTGCCCCGCGACCTCGAAGCCCGGGACCCGCGCGACGTAGGCGGAGTGCAGTTCGAGCGCGAGGGCGTCGTCGTCGACCACCAGCACGCGGATCATGCCGGCACCTGCTCCGTCACGACGGGCAGGAACACCCTCACCGTCGTCGGTTCGGCCGCCAGCTGCAGGGTCCCTCCGCGCGCGGAAACGATGTCGCGCACGAGCGCGAGGCCGACACCGCGTCCGCCCGGGGCGTGTGCGGGCTTGGTCGAGGCGCCGTACGCGAACGGGTCGCGCAGAGACGGATCGAAGCCCGCGCCGCTGTCGGCGACCTCGAGCACCGCGTCGCCCTGGCGCGCGGTGAGGGACACGCGCACCCAGCGCGGTTCGGCGCCCGCGGATGCGGCATCCAGGGCGTTGTCGACGAGATTGCCGACCACCGTCACCGCCTCCGGCGCCGCCAACGGCACGCGGGGGGCCGGCTCGATGACATCGAGGTCGAGGCGCACGCCCCGCTCGGCGGCCTCGTCGAGCTTGCCGAGCAGCAGGGCGACGACGACGGCGTCGTCGTCGTCCGAGACGAGGCGGTCGGCGAGCTCTTGACGGTCTTCGGTGGATGCCACGATGAGTCGCCGCGCCTCGTCGATGCGCCCGAGTTCGAGCAGCGCCAGCAGAGCGTGCAAGCGGTTGCCGTGCTCGTGCGTCTGCGAGCGCAGGGTGTCGCTGAGCGTGCGCACGCCCTCCAGCTCGCCCAGCAGCGCCTGCAGTTCGGAACGGTCGCGCAGGGTCATCACGCGTCCACGCTCGGGCGCGCGGCGGCCCGTGAGATCCCGCGCCTCCTCCTGGTTGACCAGCAGCACGCGGTCTCCGTTCACGACGGTCTCCTCGACCATGCGGCGACCATCGGCGATGGCGTCCGCCAGATCGGCGTCCATGTCGACGTCGTGCGGATCGAGTGAGACCTGGCCGGTGATGGCCGGCGGCAGGCCCAGGAGGTCGGCGGCCTCGTCGTTGTAGAGCACGATGCGACCGTTGCGGTCGGTGACCACGAGTCCCTCGCGCAGCGAGTGCAGCACGGTCTCGTAGCTCTCGACGAGGCGCGACAGCTCGCGGGGCGTGTACGAACCGGTCACGCGCCGCGCGCTCCGGCGCACGAACAGCGCGCCCAGCACGCCGAACCCGACGATGGCCGCGGATGCCGCGACGATCAGCGGAACGCGGGCGGCGAGGTCTTGCTGCACGGCGCCGAGCGTCACGCCCACGGCGACGAGACCCACGATGGGTCCCTCCTCGTCACCGCCTTCGCGAATCGGCACGATGGTGCGCACCGAGGGGCCGAGCGTTCCCACGTACACCTCGGTGAAGCTCTCGCCCGCGAGAGCCTCGGCCCTCGATCCCTGGTACGGCAGGCCGATCTCGGAGCGGTTGCGGTGGGTGAGACGGATGCCGTCGGGCGTCATGATCGTGACGAACGAGAGGTCTGCGTCGGGGAGGATCTGCTCGACCATCGGCTGCAGACGGTCGGAGTCGCGAGCGGCGACGAGGGTGGCGATCTCCGCCTCGTGCGCGAACGTCTCGGCCACCGACCGGGTCACCTGCTCGGCCTCGCGTTGCCCGGAGTCGCTCAACTGCATGGATAGGAGCGCGGCGAGGACACCTGCGACGAGCACGACGATGCCGAGCGACACGAGGGCCAGACGCCCACCCACGCTCAGTCGCATCCCTCGCCCTTTCGCCTCCATGCCGTGAACAATACGACCACAAATCGTCGTGGGGCTCGCCGTCGACCACAGTCATGACATCCACCGGCGGCGCCCGCCGGAGACAGAAGACATCTCACCCGTCCGGCGCTCCCGCCGGAAGTACCAAGACATCTCACCCGCCCGGCGCTCCCGCCGGAATTAACAATGACGTTAGAAAGAGGAGATAGGCGCTGATGGCTCTTTCACTCCGCACCACTCGCGACGGCCGGCCTCGCAAGAAGATCGACCCGAACCACTGGCTCTACATCTCGGTGATCATCGCCGTCGTCGGCGGCATCGTGGTGGGTCTCGTGGCCCCCGCGTTCGCGACGACGCTCGAACCGATCGGTAAAGGCTTCGTCAGCCTGATCAAGATGATGATCGCCCCGGTGATCTTCTGCACGATCGTCGTCGGCATCGGATCGATCGCCAAGGCCTCCACGGTCGGCAAGATCGGTGGACTGGCGATGGTCTACTTCCTGATCATGTCGTCGTTCGCCCTGATCATCGGCCTCATCGTCGGCAACATCATCCACCCCGGTGAGGGCCTCAACATCGCCGGCGCCACCTACGAGGCGGCGGCCGAACCCACCACCACGCAGGACTTCATCCTGGGCATCATCCCGACGACGTTCTTCTCGGCCTTCACCGGCGGCAGCATCCTCCAGGTGCTCTTCATCGCCCTGCTCGTCGGCTTCGCCCTGCAGCGCATGGGCGAGCGCGGCGCCAAGATGGTCGACGCCATCCGCAACTTCCAGGTGCTCGTCTTCCGCATCCTGGGCATGATCCTCTGGCTCGCCCCGCTCGGAGCGTTCGGCGCGATCGCCGCCGTCGTCGGCAAGACCGGCTTCGCCGCCGTCATCAGCCTCGGCATCCTGATGGGTGCGTTCTACCTGACGTGCTTCGTGTTCATCGTCGGTGTCCTGGGCACGTTGCTCTACGCCGTCACGCGGGTCAACATCTTCTCGCTCATGAAGTACCTGGGCCGCGAGTACCTGCTCATCGTCGGCACCTCGTCGTCCGAGGCGGCGCTTCCCCGCCTGATTGCCAAGATGGAGCACCTCGGTGTCTCCAAGCCCGTCGTGGGTATCACCGTGCCGACCGGTTACTCCTTCAACCTCGACGGCACCGCGATCTACCTGACCATGGCGTCGCTGTTCATCGCTTCGGCCATGGGCGCCCCGATGTCGATCCCCGAGCAGGTCGGCCTCATGGTCTTCATGATCATCGCCTCCAAGGGTGCAGCCGGTGTGACCGGTGCGGGCCTGGCGACACTCGCCGGTGGTCTCTCGGCCTACCGCCCCGACCTGGTCAACGGCGTCGGCGTCATCGTCGGCATCGACCGCTTCATGTCCGAGGCTCGCGCCGTCACCAACTTCACCGGCAACGCGGTGGCGACCATGCTGATCGGCGCCTGGACCAAGCAGTACGACCGAGAGCGCGTCGGCGAGGTGCTCGCCGGCCGGATCCCGTTCGACGAGAGCCTGCTCACCGGCGACGACCACGGATCGGTCAACACTGCGGCGGATGCCAAGAAGATCGCCTCGGCCGAGTCCGGCGTCGGCCCCGCCCGCGTCGACACCGACACGCTCAACACCTTCCGCGCCAAGGCGGAGGCGGAGGCGGCGGCTCGGAGCCGTTCGTGACCATCGCGCACACCCCGGCGGGGGCGGCTTCGGCCGCCCCCGCCCCCGCGCGTGTGGACCTCGCCCGCACGTGGATGCTTCGCTCGCCGCTCGCGGGCGGCCTCGAGACGGCGGCCGACGTCCTCGTGCTCGACCTCGAAG
>NZ_CAUQWC010000193.1:0-6732 GCF_963521695.1 uncultured Microbacterium sp.
TCCGGGGCGCGGTCGCGGTGGTTTCGTGACCGCTCGGAACCGGGGTCTCGGGCCCTCAAGGCACGGGCCTGACGTGCGGACGCGGAGGTTTCGCGACCGCACGGCACCGGGGTCTCGTGACCTGAGGGCATAGGCCCGACGGATGGACCCGGAGATCTCGCGGACGGGGTTACGGACGAGCACCGACGGCGATGTCACCGCACCGCCGCCACCAGCTTCTTCGCGAATGCCGCAGGTTGCGAGAATTGCGGCCAGTGGCCCGAACCGAGGTGCACGACTTCGACGTCGTCGATGCGACCGAACTCTTCGGCATACGCGCCCCAGTCCGCGAGCACCCGCGGCAGGGATTCGGCATCGAGCTGACCGGACAGGATCGTCACGGGCACGGAGAACCGACGGTCGTCACCGAGGGTGATCGGGGAGGTCGGCACGCGCCCGGGAACGTCGACCACCTGTTCGGCGGTGCGGCGACGCGTCTCGTCGTCGATGTCGGCGACGTCGTCGTGATCGAAGAAGTCCCAGCCCGGGAAGTGCACCACACCGTCGTCGACGGGGAGCTCCGAGATCATGGCCCCGGGGTGCGGCACGATCGTGTCGACGAGGATGACGCGGGCGATGCGCTCGGGGCGCCGGTCGGCGGCTCCCCACACGACGTTGCCCCCGCCGGAATGCCCGACGAGCACGACGGGCGCATCGAGACGGTCGATCTCCGCGACGACGGCGTCGACCCAGTCGTCGATGACGAGATCGCCGACCGCGGGGCCCGGCATGCTCAACGGGTGCGGTCTGTGCCCTGCCGCCTCGAGAGCGGGGACGACGTCGTCCCACGACGACGCGGTGAGCCAGAGTCCGGGTACGAGGATGATGTCCATGCTCGGAGCGTAGGACGGGGTTCCGACATCGGGAAGAGGAGCTGCCGGCGGACCGGCGGAAGCGGGCGGCGGGCGCTTCCGCGGGCGCCGGCACATCGCGAGGGCGGACGTCCTTCGCGCGGGGAGGTCCCGGGACGGGCGTCGCGCGACCGCGTCAGCGAGGCAGCAAAGCGACGACCTCGGCGAGGTCGACGGCGTCGATCACGAGATCGGCGCGCTCGCGCACGGCGGGCTTCGCGTTGAAGGCCAGCCCCAGGCCGGCTGCCCCCATCATCTCGAGGTCGTTCGCGCCGTCGCCGATCGCGAAGGTCAGAGCGAGGGGAACGCCGTGGTCGGCGGCCCAGGCCCGCAGCGTCTCGGCCTTGGCCGTGGCATCCACGATCCCCCCGTCGACCTCGCCCGTGAGCGCTCCCTCAGATGCCGCGAGCCGGTTCGCGCGCCACACGTCGACGCCGAGATCGGGGGCGATGGTGTCGAGTACCTCGTGGAAGCCGCCCGAGACCACGCCGACGACTCCGCCGCGCTCGTGGACCGCGGTGATGAGCTCGCGCACGCCGGGGGTGGGCTCGATACGGGCGATCGCGCGGGCAAACGCGTCGGTGGAGACGCCGGTCAGCGCTTGAACCCGGGAACGCAGGCTGGTGGCGAAATCGACCTCTCCGCGCATGGCGGCTTCGGTGGCGGCGGCGACCTCGGCGCCGCGACCGGCTTCGTCGGCGAGGAGTTCGATGACCTCGTTGCGGATCAGGGTGGAGTCGGCGTCGAGCACGACGAGGAAGCGGGCGGGCGCAGGCACGCGCTCGACCCTAGCGGGTCGCGAGGATCGGCATCGATCGCAAGGGGCGGCGTCCCGGTGGGCCCGGTCGCCGGAAGGGCCCGGACGGCGTCACAGCGACTTCCGGGTCTCTCCGTGTCGCACACCGACGTGGATGTCGGCGGGCGCGCGTAGGCTTTTCCGGTACCCCAGACCTTCGAGAAGGGACCCCCCATGGCTGACGTCGAGAGCTTCACCCTGGACCACACCGCCGTGCTGGCACCGTACGTGCGCCTGATCGGCTCCGAGTCGGGACCGCGCGGCGACGTCATCTCGAACTTCGATCTGCGTCTCGTGCAGCCGAACGAGGGAGAGATCCCCACCGCGGGGCTCCACACCATCGAGCACCTGCTCGCGAGCCTCGTGCGCGACCGCATCGAGGGACTCATCGACATCTCGCCGTTCGGATGCCGCACCGGCTTCCACGTGATCATGTGGGGCGAGCCCGATGTGGCGTCCCTCGTCGACGCGATCTCCGACTCTCTGCGCGCGATCGCCGAAGACGTGCAGTGGGACGACGTACCCGGCACCGACGCGTACAGCTGCGGCAACTACCGCGACCACAGCCTGCACAGTGCCCGCGAGTGGTCGAAGGCCGTGCTCGAGAAGGGCATCAGCCGCGATGCGTTCGCACGCGTGGGTGTCTGACCTGGCGACCGCGTGGAAGCGGTGAGCAGCCGCTACGCGTTCGCGTGCGTGAACGTCTGAACGGGCGTCGGCGCGATGGCGGTGATCACCTGAGACGCGTTCGCGCGTGCGGGTGTCTGAACGGGCGTCGGCGCGGAGGCGGTGATCCGCCGCGATCCGTTCGCACGCGCGGGCGTCCTGTCGCCAGCGAGGCGTTGGCGCGCGTGGGCTTCTCAGCGCCGCCGGATCAGGATGCCGAAGGGGCGGTGACCATCGCGGTCACCGCCCCTTCTGGCATCCGGAATCCCTGGCATCCGGCTCAGTTCACGCGTGGACGTGCACGTCCTTGCCGACGACGGTGATGCCGGTCTCGGTGACCGTGAAGCCGCGGGCGAGGTCGCGGTCGCGGTCGACGCCGATGGTCGCACCGGGCTCGAGTACGACGTTCTTGTCGAGGATCGCGCGGTGGATGCGCGCTCCCGCGCCGACCTGCACGCTGTCGAAGAGCACCGAGTCGGTGATCGTCGAGCCGCCGCCGGCGAGGGCCCACGGTCCGACGACGCTGCGCTCGAGGTGCGTGCCCGACAGCACCGAACCGAGCGAGACGATGGAGTCGATCGCGTTGCCGATGCGGCCGACCGAGTCGCGCACGAACTTCGCCGGCGGGGCGTTGAACGTCTGCGAGTAGATCGGCCAGTCGGTGTTGTACAGGTTGAAGATCGGGAGGGTGGAGATCAGATCCATGTGGGCGTCGTAGAACGACTCGATCGTGCCCACGTCGCGCCAGTACGAGCGGTCACGCGGCGTGGAGCCCGGAACGTCGTTGCGCTGGAAGTCGTAGACGGCCGCTTCGCCGCGGTTGACGAAGTAGGGCACGATGTCGCCGCCCATGTCGTGCGCCGAGGTCGGCAGCTCGCCGTCGTGGGTGACGGCCTCGACGAGGGCGTCGGCGTCGAAGATGTAGTTGCCCATCGAGGCGAGCACCTCGTGGGGGGCGTCCGCGAGCCCCGTTGGGTTCTGCGGCTTCTCGAGGAATTCGCGGATCTTCGTCGGGTCGGTCGGATCGGTGTCGATGACGCCGAACTGGTTCGCGAGTCCGATGGGCTGACGGATGCCGGCGATGGTGGCGCGCGCGTCGGAGGCGATGTGCGCATCGAGCATCTGGTTGAAGTCCATGCGGTACACGTGGTCGGCGCCGATGACGGCGACGATGTCGGGCTTCTCGTCGCGGATGAGGTTCATCGACTGCAGGATCGCATCGGCCGAACCGGAGAACCACCGCTTGCCGAGGCGCTGCTGCGCGGGAACGGACGCGACGTAGGCGCCCAGCATCGGTGACATGCGCCACGTCTGCGAGATGTGGCGGTCGAGGCTGTGCGACTTGTACTGCGTCAGCACGACCAGCTGTCTGAGGCCCGAGTTGATCAGGTTCGAGATCGCGAAGTCGATCAGGCGGTACTGGCCGCCAAACGGGACGGCGGGTTTCGCGCGATCGGCCGTGAGGGGCATGAGTCGCTTTCCCTCGCCGCCGGCGAGGATGATTCCGAAGACCTTCGGCGCTGCAGGCATGGCACCACACTAGGGGGCGCGGGGGGATGCAGGTATACGTGTACGGCGCGCCGCGCGCTGTACTACGGTTCGTCTCATGCGCGTCGACATCGTGACCAAGGAGTACCCGCCGGAGATCTACGGGGGAGCCGGGGTCCACGCCACAGAACTGGTGAAGGCGTTGCGTTCCGAGGGCACCGAGGTGCAGGTTCGCGCCTTCGGCGCTCCGCGCGACGAAGCCGACACGACCGCCTACGGCGTGCCGGCCGAGCTGGCCACGGCGAACGGCGCGATCCAGACCCTCGGCACCGACCTCGAGATCGTCTCCGACGTCGCGGGCGCCGACGTTGTGCACTCGCACACCTGGTACGCGAACTTCGCCGGCCACCTGGCATCCCTTCTCCACGGCATCCCGCACGTCGTCACTGCTCACAGCCTCGAACCGCTGCGGCCGTGGAAGGCCGAGCAGCTCGGCGGCGGGTACGCGGTGTCGAGCTACATCGAGAAGACCGCCTACGAGGGCGCCGCCGCCGTCGTCGCGGTGAGCTCGGGCATGCGCGACGACATCCTGCGCAGCTACCCGTCGCTGGATCCCGCCAAGGTGCGCGTCATCTACAACGGCATCGACACCGAGTCGTGGCATCCGGTGTCGGATGACGACTTCCTCGCGTCGGTCGGCATCGATCCGTCGCGTCCCTCGGTCGTCTTCGTCGGGCGCATCACGCGGCAGAAGGGTCTGCCGTACCTGCTGCGCGCCGCCGAGCGCCTGCCGAAGGACGTGCAGCTGATCCTGTGCGCGGGTGCCCCCGACACCCCCCAGATCATGGCCGAGGTCCAGGAGCTCGTGCGCGGTCTGCAGGCGACGCGCGACGGTGTCGTCTGGATCGACCGGTTGCTGCCGCGCAACGAGCTGTGCGCGATTCTGACCTCTGCGACGACGTTCGTGTGCCCGTCGGTGTACGAGCCCCTGGGCATCGTGAACCTCGAGGCGATGGCGTGCGGTGCGGCGGTCGTCGGGACCGCGACCGGTGGCATCCCCGAGGTCGTCGTCGACGGCGTGACCGGCCGACTCGTGCCCATCGAGCAGGTGCAGGACGGTACCGGCACGCCCGTCGATCCCGAGCGCTTCGTCTCCGATCTGGCTCGCGTTCTCGCCGAGGTCGTGACGGATGCCGACGCGGCTCGCGCCTATGGGCGGGCCGGTCGTCAGCGGGCGATCGACGACTTCAGCTGGGCGGCGATCGCGGAGACCACCGCTGCGCTGTACGCGGAGGTCGCGGGGAAGTAGCCGGGTGTCGCGCGGGGCTCCGCACAGAGCTCCGTGCGCCGAGGGTGGGTGGGGCCCGATCGGCTGTCCCCAAGCCGCCGCGTCTCACCGGGGGCGGGGTCGCGCGCGGCTAGGCTAGCCGCATGCCGCAGGTGCTGGAGTTCTCCGATGTCGTCGTCCGCCGCAACGGTCGGGACATCGTGTCCCACCTCGACTGGACGGTCGCGGACCACGAACGTTGGGTCGTCCTCGGACCGAACGGCGCCGGCAAGACCACCGTCCTGCAACTCGCCGACACCCTGCTGCACCCCACGTCGGGTGCGGTGACGATCCTCGGCGAGCGGCTCGGACGAACGGACGTGTTCGAGCTGCGCCCGCGGATCGGCTTCGCCTCCTCGGCGATGGCACGTCGCGTGCCGCCGGAGGAGACGGTGCTCGACGTCGTCCTGACCGCGGCCTTCTCGGTCGTGGGGCGTTGGCGCGAGGACTACGACGACATCGACGAGCGACGCGCGCTGCGGGTGCTCGCCGAGTGGAAGCTCGACCACCTCGCCGATCGCACGTTCGGCACGCTCAGCGACGGCGAGCAGAAGCGCGTGCAGATCGCGCGAGCCGTGATGACCGACCCCGAACTGCTGCTGCTCGATGAGCCCACGGCCAGCCTCGACCTCGGGGCACGCGAAGAGCTGCTCAGCCTGCTGTCCGGGTACGCGCAGGCTCCGACGACGCCGGCGATGGTGATGGTGACGCACCACGTCGAAGAGATCCCCGTCGGGTTCACGCACGTGCTGCTGCTGCGCGACGGTGAGGTCGTGGCATCCGGTCCCCTCGGTGAGGCCCTGACCGCAGAGAACCTGACGGCGACTTTCGGCCTGGAGATCGCGCTCACCCACGAGGGTGGGCGTTACGCCGCGCGGGCGGTGTGAGGCGGGGAGTCCGGTTCAGGGGTCTGGTCTGGCGGCTGATGTGTGGCGGGCCCGAGTGCCGGATGTCGGGGTGTCGGCATCGTGGTTCGATGCCCGGCTGGCCGTCGCTCGGACCCCGGCCTGGTAGACTCTCCCGTTGGTGCCCTCGGCACCGCAGACTTTGACGTCCTGGCAGAATCCAGGGCACCACTTCTCAAAGGACCTTCCATGAAGACTGACATCCACCCCACGTACAAGGCCGTCGTGTTCCGCGACCTCGGTTCGGGCGACACGTTCCTCACCCGCTCGACCGTCTCCAGCGACAAGACGATCGAACTCGACGGCGTGGAGTACCCCGTCATCGACGTGGAAATCTCGTCGGCCTCGCACCCGTTCTACACGGGCAAGCAGCGCATCATGGACTCGGCCGGTCGTGTCGAGAAGTTCAACCAGCGCTTCAAGAACTTCGGCGGTCGTTGAGTTTCAGCGCATTCGCTTCGAGAGCCCCTCGTCCTTCGGGACGGGGGGTTTTCTTGTTGTGAGTGTCGGGTGGGACGGGTGTCGTCGGTGGGGGTGGTGTGCGGCGGCGGTGCGGGTGTGTTCGGTGGGGCGGGGGTGATGTGCGGCGGCGGCGGTGCGGGTGTGTTCGGTGGGGCGGGGGGGATGAGCGGCGGCGGTGCGGGTGTGTTCGGCGGGGGG
>NZ_CAUQWC010000194.1:0-6699 GCF_963521695.1 uncultured Microbacterium sp.
GTCGGGGAGGGCGGCCGCGGGAGGGGTTCGACGACGTCGGCGTGCGCGTGGCGCGAGGGCCGGCGCCGCGACGGTAGGCGGCGGCCTGATCCTCCGACAGAGACAGGGGCGTCCCTGCGAGATTCGCGCAGGAGCCGGTCAGTCGTCGGTCGTGATGGCCTCGGTGAGTTCGTCCATGAAGCGCGTGACGGTGGCGAGCTGGGTGTCGTCGAAGCGGTCGGCGATCTCGCGCATGGCGCCGAGGTGAACACCGAAGTGCTCGAAGAACTCCCGTCGCGACTTGTCGGTGAGCACGACGACGCGCGCGCGACCGTCGGAGGGGTGCGGGCGACGCTCGAGGTGGCCCGACGCCACCAGTCGGTCGATGAGCTTGGTGGTGGAGGCCGTCGAGATGCGCAGATGGGAGGCCACGTCGTGCGGACTGACCATCTGCCCGCGATGCTCGCGGATGGTGAGCATGCGCAGCGTCGCGAGGTCGCTGGCATTCATGTCCATATCGCCCTTCATGCCGCTGTGCATGCGATCGAGGGCGTCGCTCAGCGTCTGGATGGCGCGCAGCGACTGGGCGACACGGGGTCGGCTAGCAGAGGTCGACACGGGGCTGGTCACGGTGGACACCCCCTTTCCGCCTGGGTATAGTCAGGCTCACATCGCTAGCTAAACTAGCAAACAGGAGGCACGATGAGCGAGACCGAGTATGTCGTCCTTCTGGACGACTTCGGAGGCGAGATCGGCACGGCGCCCAAGGCGAGTGTGCACGATACCGACACCCCGTTGCACCTCGCGTTCTCGTGTCACGTCGTCAACGGCGACGGTCAGGTGCTGGTCACCCGGCGCGCACTGCACAAGAAGACCTGGCCGGGCGTGTGGACCAACTCGTTCTGCGGGCACCCCGCCCCGGGCGAACCCATGATCGCGGCCGTCCATCGCCGCGCCGGATTCGAGGTCGGGCTCCGCGTGCGCGATCTCGAACTCGCCCTTCCGCATTTCCGCTACCGCGCCGTCGATGCGAGCGGCATCGTCGAGCACGAGATCTGCCCCGTCTACGTGGCTCGCACCGACGAGGAGCCGCAGCCCCACCCCGACGAGGTCGCCGAGCACCGCTGGGTGGACCCCCTCGAACTCGCCGCGTCGCTCGCCGCGACACCCTGGGCGTTCAGCCCGTGGCTGGTCATGCAGGCTCGGCAGCTCGCGTTGTTCGACGCCCTACCCGCCGTGAGGAGAGCATCGTGATCGTCGCCGTCCCCTCTGCCCCCACCGCGAGGCAAGAGATCGAAGACGCGATCGAGACGGCCCTGGAACGCCTGGAGTACCGCGTCGGGCCGCTGGGCGAGGGCGCGCGTGCCCTGGCATCCGCCATCCGCCGCGCTGCCACCGGGGGCAAGCGCTTCCGTCCCCTGCTCGTCGCGGCCGCCTACGACACCCTCGACGGTGACGCTGTCGCGCTCTCGGCGCTCTGGCAGGTCGCCGCAGCCTTCGAACTGCTGCACACGGCCTTCGTCGTGCACGACGACGTCATCGACCACGACCTCGAGCGCCGTGGCATCCCGAACATCGGGGGCGAGTTCCGCCAACGCGGCCTCGAGAGAGGCGCCGACGAAGCGGGTGCCGCCCTGCTCGGGAACGCCGCGGGAATCCTCGCCGGTGACATGCTCCTGCACGAGGCGGGGCGACTCGTCGCCCTGGCCGACGTGCCGGCGGCCATGCGCGCCGAACTCCTACGTCTCGTCGAGGATGCCGTGATCGTCTCGGCCGCGGGCGAACTCGCCGACGTCGAGAACGCCGTCTCCGCGGGCGACGTCGATGCGATGACCGTCCTGGCGGCCACGCGCGACAAGACCGCCGTCTACTCGTTCTCTGCTCCCCTGCAGGCCGGCGCCGTGATGGCCGGCGCAAGTGACGCGGCGCTCCACGCCCTCGAACGCTTCGGCGAACGCCTGGGGCTCGCCTACCAGCTGATCGACGACCTCATCGGCGCCTTCGGCACCCCCGCCGTCTCCGGCAAGGACGAGGGCTGCGACCTGCGCGAAGCGAAGAAGACGCACCTGATCTCCCTCGCCCGCGAGACCGAGGACTGGCCCGAGGTGAGCCTCGCGCTCGCACAGGCCCACACCGGTCCCGTGGCCATCCGCGCAGCGCAAGCCGCGCTCTCGGCATCCGGAGCGCGAAAGGCCCTCGAGCGCATGGTCTACGAGACGCTCGAAGAAGCCACCATGATCGTCGAAGGAGCAATGCTGCCGTCGGCGTGCAAGGCCATGCTGCTCGACCTCGTCGACACCGTGGCGGAGCGCGTTCCGTGAGCACCGCCCACACGGGACTCGAACTCTATTCGCAGACGGCCGACGACGCCGCGGCCGCGGTGATCAGTCGGTACTCCACCTCATTCGGCATCGCCACGCGCCTGCTGGGTGCGCGCCCGCGCCCGCACGTGCGCAACGTCTACGCCCTGGTGCGCGTCGCCGACGAGATCGTCGACGGTCCCGCCCACGATGCCGGCCTCACCCCCGAGCGGGAACGCGCCGTCCTCGACGGGCTCGAGAACGAGGTGATGGATGCCATCGCCACCGGATTCAGCGCCAACCTCATCGTGCACGCCTTCGCCCGCACCGCCCGCGAGTGCGGCATCGGCGCCGACCTCATCGCCCCGTTCTTCGCCTCGATGCGCACCGACATCGACACCGCCGCCCACGACGATCTGTCGCACGACGCGTACGTCTACGGGTCTGCAGAGGTGGT
Source organism: uncultured Microbacterium sp. (assembly GCF_963521695.1). Lineage (GTDB taxonomy): Bacteria > Actinomycetota > Actinomycetes > Actinomycetales > Microbacteriaceae > Microbacterium. The sequence continues at coordinate 2,737 of NZ_CAUQWC010000194.1, forward strand.
CGGGCTGATGTGCCTGCAGGTGTTCCTCAACGCCGGAATGTCGGCTCCCGCCCGCCCGGCGGCCGACCTCGTCGACGGCGCCCGGCGCCTGGGCGCGGCGTTCCAGGACGTCAACTTCCTGCGCGACCTCTCCGACGACGCCGACCGCCTCGGCCGCGACTACCTCGACGGCGCGGCCGACGACGAGCGGCGCACCGCCGTGCTCGACCGGATCGACGCCGACCTCGCCGCCGCGGCATCCGTCATCCCGCATCTCCCGCCCGACTGCCGGGCCGCCGTCACCACCGCACACGACCTCTTCGCCGAGCTGTCGCGCCGCTTGCGTTCCACCCCCGCCGGCGCCCCTCGCGTCCGCGTCCCCGACGGTGTCAAAGCCACTCTTGCCGCCCGCGCCCTCCTCGGGCGTCCTCCGAAAGGTTCCCGCTCATGAGCGCCCAGCGCATTGTCGTCGTCGGAGGCGGAATCGCCGGACTCGGCACAGCAGCCCTCCTCGCCGACCGCGGGCACGACGTTCAGCTCTTCGAGGCCCGCGACGCCCTGGGTGGTCGCGCCGGATCGTGGGCGAGCGACGGCTTCCGCTTCGACACGGGCCCCAGCTGGTACCTCATGCCCGAGGTGTTCGACCACTTCTTCCGACTGCTCGGCACGAGCGCCGCGGAGCAGCTCGACCTGGTGCGCCTCGACCCGGCGTACCGCGTCTACGGCCCTCCCGGAAAGGGCGAGCCGATCGACATCGTCTCGGGGCGTGAGGCCGTGCGTGCGCTCTTCGAGGAGCACGAGCCCGGCTCGGGTGACAACATCGACGCCTACCTCGACTCCGCGAAAGACGCGTACGAGCTCTCGACGTCGAAGTTCCTCTACGACCCGTACTCGTCGACGAAGGGACTGCGTGACCCGGCGCTCGTGAAGCGCCTGCCCACGCTCATCCCGCTGCTCACGCGGACGCTCTGGAACCGCGTGACCACCGACTTCGCGAACACCCGCCTGCAGCAGATCCTCGCCTACCCGGCGGTGTTCCTCGGCGGGTCCCCCTTCGAGGTGCCGAGCCTGTACCACCTCATGAGCCACCTCGACCTGGGTGACGGCGTGCTCTACCCCAAGGGCGGCATGACCGAGATCATCACCGCGATCGAGAAGCTCGCGCGCGAGCGCGGCGTACGCATCGAGACCTCGACCCCGGTGGATGCCATCATCACCGAATCGGGTGTCGCGCGCGGCGTGCGTCTGGCCGATGGACGCGTCATCTCGGCGGATGCCGTGGTCTCGGGCGCCGACCTGCACCACACCGAGAACGACCTGCTCGAGCAGAGGGACCGCCAGTACCCCGAGAAGTGGTGGAAGGACAAGGTCCCGAGCCCCGGTGCTCTGTTGCTGCTGCTCGGCGTCAAGGGCGAGCTGCCCCAGCTCACCCACCACACCCTGCTGTTCACCGACGACTGGCACACCAACTTCGATGCCATCTTCGGCGAGAACAAGATGATCCCCGACCCCGCGTCGATCTACATCTGCCGGCCGAGCGCCTCGGACGACTCGGTGGCGCCCGAGGGCCACGAGAACCTCTTCGTCCTGGTCCCCGTTCCCGCCGACCCCGCCAGCGGGCGCGGCGGCGTCTCGGGCGCCGGCGATGAGCGCATCGAGAAGGCCGCGGATCGCGTCATCGCGCAGATCGCCGAGTGGACCGGCATCCCGGATCTCGCCGAGCGCATCGTCGTGCGCAAGACGATCGCACCCGAGGACTTCGCGCACGACCTGCACGCCTGGCACGGCAACTCGCTCGGACTCGCGCACACGCTGACCCAGAGCGCGATCTTCCGCCCCAAGAACCGTTCGCGCAAGGTGAAGAACCTGTTCTACGCGGGAACCTCGGTGCTCCCGGGCATCGGCCTGCCGATGTGCCTCATCTCGGCCGAACTCGTCGTCAAGCGCCTGACGGGCGATACCTCCGCCGGCCCCCTCGCAGAGCCCGTCCGCGCGGCGGTCTGAGGTGCCCGGGATCTACCTGGGCGCGATCCTGTTCTCGCTGGCGGGCATGATCGCGATCGACGTGAAGTTCTCGCTGGCGCTGCGCGTGGCCCCGCTGCGCACGACCCTGACGGTGCTCATCGCGACGGCGTTCTTCCTCGTGTGGGACGCCGTGGGAATCGTGACGGGGGTGTTCGTGAAGGGCGAGAGTCCGCTCTTCGTGGGGGTCGAGCTCGCCCCCCACCTGCCGCTCGAAGAGGTCTTCTTCCTCCTGTTCCTGAGCTACCTGTCGGTCGTGATGTTCGCGGTCTTCGAGCGACGGGCGCGCGCGCGGGCTCGCGCCGGCGTCCGGGGGCGCGCGTGACGTATCCGCTGATCGTCCTGCCGTTCGTGATCGTCACGGTGCTGGTGACTCTTGCGACGCGAGAGCGCCCGCGGTTCCGTGAGCGTATGGCATCCTCGGGTTTTCTCGCCCTGGTACTGGTCGCGCTCACCCTGGTGTTCGACAACGTCATGATCGCGGTCGACCTCTTCACCTACCCCGCCGAGCACCTCAGTGGACTGCGCATCGGGCTCGCCCCGATCGAGGACTTCGCGTATCCGCTGTGCGCCGCATTCCTCGTCCCGGCGGTGTTCACGCTGCTCTCCCCCCACACGTCGTCGAAGGATGCCGCATGACTCTGCCCGCGCTGACACCTGTTCGCATCGTTCGCGAGCTGTTCGTGTCGTCTCGTCCGGTGAGCTGGATCAACACGGCCTTCCCGTTCGCCGCCGCGTACCTGCTCACGACCCGACAGATCGATGCACCGCTGATCGTCGGCATCATCTTCTTCCTCGTGCCGTACAACCTCGCGATGTACGGCGTGAACGACGTGTTCGACTACGAGTCCGACCTGCGCAACCCCCGTAAGGGCGGCACACACGGCGCGGTGCTCGCCAAACAGATGCACCCGATCACGCTGTGGGCCTCGGCCCTGTCGTGTCTGCCGTTCGTGGTGTACCTGGTCATCATCGGTTCGCCGCTGTCGTGGCTCGTGCTCGCGCTCAGCCTGTTCTTCGTCGTGTTCTATTCCGCTCCCCCGCTGCGGTTGAAGGAACGACCGTTCCTCGACTCGATGACCAGCAGCATCCACTTCTTCTCCCCCGCCGTGTACGGCTTCGTGCTCGCGGGGGCCGTCTGGACGCCGCAGCTGGTGTTCGTGTTCGTGGCCTTCGCGCTGTGGGGCATCGCGTCGCACGCCTTCGGAGCCGTGCAGGATGTCGAGGCCGACCGCGCCGCCGACATCTCGTCGATCGCGACCGCCCGAGGGGCGCGGTGGACCGTGCGCTTCGCCCTCACCGCCTACGCGCTGGCCGGCGTGGCGATGCTCTTCACCGCCTGGCCGGGGCCGTTGGCGGCCGTGTTGGTGATCCCGTACCTCGTGGTCTGCTGGCCGTATCGGAACGTGACGGATGCCGAGAGCGACCGCGCCACCGCGGGATGGAACCGTTTCCTCTGGCTCAACCAGATCGCCGGCTTCGGCACGACGATGCTGCTGATCTGGTGGTGGTTCCTCACCGCATAGCGCGCCACCGCGCCCTGAGCGGGGCGGCGTTGCGGGTGTCCCAGATGCCCGGACCGCCCGTCTGGCGCCCACACGGTGTTGAGTGCCCAAGACTCGCCGCACCCGCGGGCGGAATGCAGAGTGTCGTGGACACTCGACGGGCGCGTGGGTGCGGCGTGAGGTCGCGGACGGGACGGACACGGGTGCGCCACCACTTCCGTTGAGTGTCCAGGACTCGCCGTTGAGGAGCACGGCGACCGGCGTGTCCTGGACACTCAACGGGTCCCGCGACGGCGGCGGGCTCGCCGGAGGCTGGGACGGCGGCGGGCTCGCCGGCCGTACGACGACGCCGGCGCCCCGCGGATGCGGTGCGCCGGCGGGGGGGTGTGGGTGGTCAGCCCGCGGGCGTGGCCGCGGGGGTCGGGGGCTGGGTGGTGGCGCCCCCCGGACCCCCCGC
>NZ_CAUQWC010000195.1:0-6641 GCF_963521695.1 uncultured Microbacterium sp.
GCGTCGATGTTCGCCGCGACCTCCCCCACGTCGATGCGGGGGGAGGTCGCGGCGACCGTGTGCTCCCGCTCGCCGATCAGTCGTCCTCCGTCGCCGTCACCATCACGCCCACGGGCGCGAGGTAGCCGTTGGGGTCGAGCATCCAGTCGGCGTCGCGTGCGGCGTCGACGACCTCGGGGGCCCACTCCAGGTAGACGCGGTCGTCACCGGAGTTGATGACGAGCAGTTCGCCCGCGCCCGCCTCGCCGCCGTCGATGCAGCGGAACGCGCGCCACGCGCCGGCCGGCACCGAGAACGAGTCGGACGGGTCGAGTTCGACCGTGGTGGAGGGGTCGCCGTTCAGGGTGACCGCCCACCGGCCGCTCTTGACCAGCACCGCCTGGTTCTTGTCGTGTCGGTGACGGAGCAGCCCCTCGTCGGCCGCGGCGCGCACCCACGCCATGTTGAACGAGTGGGGCTCGTGGATGCGGGGAACCTGACGACGGTCCTCGGTCATGCCGTAACCGATCGCGAGGCTCAGCTCGGCGGCGCCCCCGGGCAGGCTCGCACACAGCAGGGCGTTGTCGCTGTAGACGCGGTCACCCGGCTGGATCACGCGCTCGCGCATCTGGTCGACGGTGAAGGGTGTGAGCCCGTCGATGTAGCGCTGCTGGATGGGTTTGATGAGCGCGACGTCGGTCGGCAGCTCGTCGCCGGCGACCGTGTCGATGAGCTGGTTGTCGGCCGTGAGGTGGAGACCGTACGACTCCGCCTCCTTCAGCACCGACGGGCCCCAGATGATGCCCCCGGTCACATCGCGTCCGAGGACGGTCCACAGGATGCCGTCGTCGGGACCCTCGTTGGTGAAGCCGCGGAAGATCCACGTCGGGATCGAGATGATGTCACCGTCGGTGCTGACGTACTCGCCCTGCTTGCCGTCGATCCCCCAGCGCAGGCGGAACTCGCCCCCCAGGTTGACGAAGACCTCGGCGGTGAAGTGGAGGTGCAGGTTGTTCGAGATCCCGTTGGGCATGCCGGCGGCGCCGGTGTTGAAGCCGTGCTCCTCGGTCAGGTTGATGACCTGGCCGGCGTTCTGCGAGACCCCTCCGCCGATGAAGGCGTAGTTCTGCTTGCGGTCGGAGCCGGGTGTGCGGCAGTCGATGAAGGCGGCGTTGTGCGGCGCCCAGTCGCTCTTGCGGATGGTGCGCCGTTCGATCTCGGCCCCGTCGACGACGGAGTCGTGGCTCAGGTGGTCCGTGCTCATTTTTCTCTTCCTTCGTTGGATCAGTAGATGTTTCCCAGGACGACGGGCTCGTCGCCCCGCATTCCGGCGATCTGCGCGCGCAGCGCGATGTCGTCCCACAGCCGCACCTCTTTGACGAGGGAGCCCTGGTGGAAGGTGAACTGCGAGATGCCCAGCACGTCGACGGGACGGCCCGTCAGCGGGCCGTAGTTCGCGACGCCGTTGTAGTCGCCGACGAATTTCCACGTCACCGCGACCCGCAGGCCCGCGTAGCGCACGTCGTAGTTGGTCTGGATGTCGCGGATCTCGAAGCGTCCCGACGGGAACGACTCCAGGAAGCGGAGCAGGGCACGACGGTAACCCTCGGGGCGGATGACGAGGCGGTTGCCCACCGTGAGCAGGACGAGGTCGCGGTGGAAGTAGCGCTCGACCTTCTGCAGGTCGCGGTCGTTCCACACCGTCTCGATCATCTCGACGACGCGCTCCACCTCGGAGCGGTACTCGTCGGGGCGGGGGCCGGAGTCGCCCGCGGCGATGGGGTCGGCCGGTGCCGGTTCGGTCCAGGTGCCGGTGTAGCCGCGGAACGCCTGCGCCCGCGCCAGTTCGTCGAGGTCGCTCTGCAGCACGAGCGCCCCGGCGAGGGTGTCGCGTACCACCCATTCCTCGACCATGCGACCCCGACGGTAGAGGCAGTTGGCGATGGTGCGGCTGTATTCGGACGACTGCAGGTGCCCCGAGAGTACGAGGTGCGAGCTGAGGAAGGCGTCGTCACCGCGGGCCTCCCAGATGACGTCCTCGGCCTGCCCGGTGCGGTCGGGGGTCGCGGAGATGCGCATCAACGTGCCCTCGATGACTTCGTCGCGGGTCGTCGAGGTTCCGTAGGCGCCGTGGACGATGGAGTCGGGCTCGTAGTTGTCGCGGATGAAGCTGATCGACCGATCCACCCAGATCAGATCCGTCACCTCGCGGATGAAGTCGTCGGGATCCGCATACGGCTGGTAGGCGACCGGGTCGAGAGGCACTCTGGGCTCCTTCGGGTTGCGGCGTCGCGGGGGACGCGCGGGGCGATGTCGGCAGTGTATGCGTATGCACAACACGGACGCAAGCATCACCCGCGGCGGAGAGAGCGCGGTCGTCGGCTCAGTGGGCGCTCGGTGCGCTCAACGTCCGCCGCTCGACGAACGTCGTGGCGAACTCGACGTGCGCGAACTCCTCCGGACGCTCCTCGATGCGCTGGACGATGAGCCGACCCGCCTCGCGAGCCATCTGCACGTAGTCGTACGCGATCGTGGAAAGCTCCAGGATGGGCCAGGATGCCGGGGGCAGATCGTCGAATCCGATGATCGAGATGTCGTCGGGCACCGATGCGCCGGCCCGGCGAGCCGCGTTCAGTGCGCCGTACGCCATGACGTCGTTGCCGCAGAAGATGAGGGTCGGCGGATCGGGCAGGGCCAGCAGTTCCGCGGTCGCGGAGTCGCCGGCCGCCGTGTCGAACGGGCCGTGGCGCACGACTCCGGCCTCGAGCGAGATGCCCTTCGCGGCCAGGGCCGCCCGCAGCGCCACCTCTCTCGAACGTCCCGTACTGGTGTTCTGCGGGCCGAGCACGGCCCCGATGCGTCGATGGCCGAGCGCCAGCGCGCGGTCGACGGCGACCTCGAACCCCGGTCCGGGCGCGACGACCGTGGCATCCGCGTCGACCAGTGCCGCCGTGCGGTTGAAGTAGACGAACGGCAGCCCCCGGTCGCGCAGGCGAAGGGGCACGACCGACTCCACGGTCGTGGTGGCCAGGATGACGCCGTCGAGGCCGTTGGCGATGAGGCGCTCCGCGACGGACTCGTCGGCCGTCTCGGTATGCAGGACCAACTGGTACCCGCAGGACTCGAGCTCGCGATGCAGGGGCGCGATGATGTGGGCGTAGAACTGGTTCTCGAGGTCGGTCACGAGCAGACCGATACGTCGCGTGCGCCCGGACGACAGGGCGCGCCCCGCCTCGCTCGGGACGTAGCCGAGCAGCACGGCCGCGTCGCGGACGCGTTTCTTCGTCTCGTCCGACACGCGGGGGTCGTCGCGGAGCGCGCGCGACACGGTGGGCTGGGAGACGCCGGCCAGTCGAGCGACGTCTCTGCTCGTGACGGCCATGGACCCCCCTGGCGATCGGGTGCTGAGGGTCGAAGTCTAGCGAAAGGTTGACCTCGCATGCATACGCAGTCATGATGAGGCATACGTATGCAAACGAAGGAAGCGATGATGCCCCTGTACCTGAAGAAGGCGCCCACCAAGTCGTTCACCGACACCGCGCAGAGCGACGTCGCGGCGACCGTCGGCACGATCATCGGTGACATCCGCGAACACGGCGACGATGCCGTCCGCCGATACGCATCGACGTTCGACCGGTGGGAGGGGCCGTTCCGGCTCGACGACGCCGATGTCGAGCGGATCATGGCGACGCTGGAACCCCAGGTGATCGATGACATCCGCTTCGTCCAGGATCAGGTCCGACGCTTCGCCCAGGCGCAACGGGACTCCCTCGTCGACATCGAGGTCGAGACGCTGCCGGGCGTCCACCTCGGGCAGAAGCACGTCCCCGTCCGCGCCGCCGGCGCGTACATCCCCGGCGGGAAGTACCCGCTCACCGCCTCCGCGCACATGACGATCATCACGGCGAAGGTCGCCGGAGTCCCCCGTGTCGTCGCGTGCACCCCGCCGATCCGCGGCGAGATCCCCGCGGCCACGGTCGCGGCGATGAAGCTCGCCGGGGCCGACGAGATCTACATCCTCGGCGGCGTGCAGGCGGTCACCGCGATGGCCGTCGGAACCGAGACCATCGCCCCCGTCAACATGATCGCCGGGCCCGGCAACGCGTACGTGGCCGAAGCGAAGCGTCAGCTGTTCGGCGAGGTGGGCATCGACCTGTTCGCCGGCCCCACCGAGATCCTCATCGTCGCCGACGACGACGCCGACCCGTTCCTCACCGCGGTCGACCTGCTGTCGCAGGCGGAGCACGGACCCGAGTCGCCGGCCGTGCTCATCACGACCTCGCGGGCGCTCGGCGAGCGCGTCATGGAACTGGTCGAAGAGATCCTCCCCGGCATGTCGACCCGGGACTACGCGGAACCCGCGTGGCGCGACTGGGGACAGGTCATCGTGGTCGACGACCTCGACGAGGCCTACGCCCTCGCCGACTCGTTCGCCTTCGAGCACGTGCAGATCTTCACGAACGACCCCCGCGCCGCGCTCGAGAAGATGCACGACTACGGAGCGCTCTTCCTCGGCGAGAACACCTGCGTGTCGTACGGCGACAAGGTCATCGGCACCAATCACGTGCTGCCGACCCTCGGCGCCGCGCGCTACACGGGGGGCCTGTGGGTGGGCAAGTACCTGCGCACCATCACGTACCAGGAGATCACCGACCCCGCCTCCTCGGCGATGCTCGGCGAGGTCTGCGGCCGCGCTGCGCGCGTGGAGCTGTTCGAGGGACATGCGCGTTCGGGGGACGCACGCGCATGGCGTCACGGCGGCGCGACGTTCCCCTGGATCGAGGAGAGCCGGGCGGGCGCACGATGACGGAGCTCCGCGGGCGGACGGCGCTGGTCACCGGCGGTGGGAGCGGTCTGGGGGCGGCCATCGCCCGCGCGCTGTCGCGTGCCGGCGCTGATCTCGTCGTCGTCGGTCGTGATGCGCGCAAGCTCGATGCGGTCGCGGCCGAGCTGCCCGACTCCGCCCGCGCGTTCGTCTGCGACGTCTCCGACGAGGCGTCGGTCGCGCGCCTGCGCGACGATCTCGCCGACACCGAGATCTCGATCCTGGTCAACAACGCCGGGATCGCCGGGCCCGTCGCCGCTCTCACCGACATCGGCGTCGCCGAATGGGACGAGGTGTTCGCCGTCAACGTGCGCGGGACGTTCCTGCTGTGCCGGGCGTTCCTGCCGGCGATGGTGGAGCGCGGCGGCGGCGACGTGATCAACATCGCCTCCGTCTCGGGCAAACGGCCTCTGGCGCACCGCACCCCCTACACCGCGTCGAAGATGGCGGTCCTGGGCCTGACCTCGACCCTCGCGTTCGAGGTGGGGCCCGCCGGCGTGAACGTCAACACCCTGTCGCCGGGGCCCGTCGCCGGGGAACGCATGTCGCGCAACTTCCGGCTCGAGGCGGAACGCTCGGGGAAGAGCATCGAGGATGCCGAGACCGCCTTCGTCTCGCGCGCGGCTCTGGGCCGCATGATCACCGAGGACGAGGTCGGCGCCGCCGTGGTGGCGATGCTGTCGATGCCCGGGATGTGCGGAGCCGACGTCGACCTCTCGGCGGGGATGATCGCGTGAGCGCGTCCTCTCGAGCGCCTCGCCCGGCGTCCCTCCGCGCCCGGGCGGAGGCGGGAGAGCGTCTCATCGGCGCACTGCTGCGCATGCCGGGCGAGGAGCTCGTCGAGATGCTCGCCGTCGCCGGCTTCGACTTCGTGCTGATCGACGCCGAGCACGGCCCCGCCGACGTCATCGCCCTGCGCCAGCACATCGCCGTGGCGGGTCTGCACGGGGTCCCGGTCATCGTCCGGGTGGGCGAGGACGACCCCGGCATGGTGCTCCGCGTGCTCGATCAGGGGGCGCAGGGCGTGCTCGTCCCCCACGTCGACGATGCCGAGGCGGCGGCCGCGGTGGTCGCCTCGGCGCACTACCCCCCACTCGGCGCCCGCGGCTTCGCCACCTACAGCCGCGCCGGATTCTTCGGCGAGACGACTCCCGACCAGCACCGCGACTGGTACCGGGAGAACACGCTCGTGCTCGCGATGATCGAGTCGCCGACGGGCGTGTCCGCGGCGCACACCATCGCGGGCACCCCGGGGCTCGACGGGATCATGATCGGCCCGGCCGACCTGGCCGCCTCCTCCGGACCCGACGACCTCCCCGTGGCCGAGGCGACCGCGATCGTCAATCGGGCGGTGGCGGCGACCGGCAAGATGCGCATGGACATCGTGGGAACGGCCGCCGCCGCCTCCACCGCCTTCGACGACGGCGCACAGCTCGTGGTCTACAACCTCGCGTCGTCGCTCATGACGCACCTGCGCAGCCTGCGCGCCGCCGGCGACTGAGCCCGCCGCGACTGAGCCCGTCCGCGACGCCACTTCACGTCTCAGGCAGTCGGTCCCTCTCAACTTTGACCACCTGCGACAATCGAGCCCTTCGCGCCCCGCGTCATTTGCCTCGCATTGTCGCCCCACATGCCAGGAATCGACCACCTGCGGCAACCGAGGGAATGACGCGTCAGTGCGACGCGCGGGGCGACGACGTCGTGCCGAACGTCGACGGTCGCGGTCGTACGACGCAGTCGGGCATCGAGAGGCGGGCTATCGGCGACCAGACCGTGACGAGGGCGGGGTCGGTGACCGCGGTCGAGCCCGTGCGCGGCCCGCGACGGTGCCTGCGCC
>NZ_CAUQWC010000196.1:0-6628 GCF_963521695.1 uncultured Microbacterium sp.
GCGCCCAAGCGGCGTCCGCGACGAGGTCGTCGGGGACGTCGTCCGCGAGGACGGCGAGCACGATCGCTCCCCCGTCGCCGTCACGGCCCAGGAAAGCCCACTCGTGAACGCCCGGCACGGTGATCCCGGTCTTCTCGAGGGAGGCCCCCCGAAGTCGGCCCACCTCGGCAAGGGCGAGATGGCCCCCGATGACAGGCGCGGCATCGCGGCGCACGGCGAGCACGCGGGTGAGGGGGTCGTTCAGGAGGCGCAGCAGCAGATCGTCTTCGTCCCGCTCCGCGGCCGACCTGTCGACACGCATCTCCGGCCCCGCGGCGGGATCTGCGTCGAAGGGCGTGACTGCGGAGCGCGACATGAGGCACCTCTCTCACGAGTGGACGGGGCGGGCGGTTCCGGCGCGAGCTCCCCCGCCCAAGGGCGTGGCGTGGACGGCGGGGCGAGGGGCCCACCTACCCTGGGAGACATGGCACGCTCGCCCCTCATTTTAGCTGCGTCGGCGACGACGGCTCTGCCCGGCACCGTGTTCACCAGCGCTCGGGTCCTCACCGAGAACGCCGGCGGACGGTTCGACTCGGCTCTCGCGCGCACCGACGACGGCCGCGAGGTCGTCGTGCGCATGCCGGCCGGCGAAGAGGGCGCCCACGACTTGGCAGCCGAGTCGCGAGCCCTGCACGCCCTCACCGCCGGCGTGCGGGCACTGCTGCCGTTCGCCGTGCCCGAGGTCCTCGGCGAGAGCGGGTCCGGCGCGCAGCGCGTGCTCGTGGTCGATCGCATCGACGGTTACCGCATCGATCCCGCGCAGCTGCCGAAGGGGCCCGGCTACGCACCCGCGATCGGCGGGGCACTCGCGGCCGTTCATGCCCTCCCGGCATCCATCGTGCGCACCGACGGTCTCCCGGTCCGCACCTCCGAGCAGGTCCGCGACGACATCCGGCGCCTGCTCGACCGCGCCGACGCCACGGGGCGCGTGAGCGACGACCTCATGCTGCGCTGGCGGCGCGCCCTCGACGTCGACGACCTGTGGCGGTTCGAATCCGCGGTCGTCCTGGGCGGCGCGACCAGCGCGTCGATCGTCCTCGCCGACGACGCCGACGGCATCCCGCACGTCGTGGGAGTCCTCGACTGGGCCGGCCTCAGCGTCGGCGACCCGGCGGTCGACCTGCGGTGGCTGGCATCCGCCCCCACCGCCGCCGACGACGTGCACGAGGGCTACGCGGCGGCCGGCGAGCGGTCACCCGATCCCCTGCTGCGTGAGCGCGCCCGCCTGTACGCCGAACTGGAATTCGCCCGGTGGCTCGTCCACGGTCACGACGCCGGACAGGCCGATGTGGTCGACGACGCAGTCGCTCTGCTCGATGCCCTGGCCGACGGCGTCCGCGGAGATCACATCGTGTCCGACACGCGGAGCGACATCGACGACGCTATGGCACTCGTCGAGAGCGTGCCGCCCGTGTCGGCGCCCGGTCGCGTCGACACGTCGATGCAGACCGACGCCTACGATCCCGAGGCGCTGTCGCTGTACCTCGCGGTCGAGCGGGACCGCGCGGCCGCCGCAGATGCACTCGCCGCCGCGATGGATGACCGGGCGAATCCGGATGCCGCCACCGGCGCCCTCCACGTCGACCAGCTGCCCGCGCCCGACGGCATCGACCATGACGCCACCGCCCCCGTCGACTTGGAAGGCTGGGGCGACGACGCACCGCGCGGCGCCGCTGCAGACGCGTCTGACCAGGGCGATGCCACGGCTCGCACCGCTGCGGCCCCGGGGCAAGAGTCGTCGCGCGCCGACTCGACTCCCGAGGCGATCGTCGACGACGACGAAGACGCCCTTCGCGCGAGCCGGGCCGCTCTCCGCCGCTGGGGGGTCTCGGGCGACCCCGCCTGAGCGTTCGCCCCGGGCACGGCCGCCCCGCCACGCCCGGCAACTTGACGGAGCCCCGGGCGATCTCGCCTGATCCGCGCACTCAACCCTCGCAAGACGCCACGCCCCGCGACTCGACAGGGCCCGAGTGACCCCGCCTGATCCGCGCGCTCAGCCCCCGGCATCCACTTCCCCTCAGGCGCGGACCGTACCCCGCCGAGCCGCTCGCGTTCGCCTCCTCTTGGTGTGAGGCGGAATCGGTTGGTTTGGGGCGGAATCGGCGCCTTGGGGCGCGAAACTGCCGCCCCGAACGTACGGATCCGCCCCAAACCACACGCCCCGGCGCCCGCTGCCTCGCAAGGCGTGACGCCCCGCCGCTCTACAGGCCCCGAGCGACCCCGCCCGAGCCGCACGCTCGATCCTCGCAAGACGCCACGCCCCGCCGCTCGACGGGCCCGAGTGACCCCGCATGAGCCACACGCTCGACCCAGGGCGAAGCGCCACGCCACGCCCCGCCGCTCGACAGGGCCCCGAGTGACTCCGCCTGAGCCACACGATCGACCCAGGGCGAGGCGCCACGCCCTCGCGCGCGGCAGAGCCCAGGCACCCCCGCCTGTACCGATAAGCCCCCCGCGCGGGTGTCCCTCAGCCCCGAAGCACCAGTTCGTCGCCGACGTAGAACAACGCCACGTCGATGAGGTCGATGTCGATGCCGTGCTTGGCGTGGTACGCCTCCCGGTAGAGCTCGAGCTGCAGCATGCGCGCGCGTCGATCGGCGTCGGTGGTGGGCGGCCGACCCGTCTTCCAATCGACGATCTCGTAGCGGTCGCCGCGGCGGTACACGGCATCCAGTTTGCAGATGACGACGTGCTCGCGACCGTCGAGTCGCGTGGTGACGAAGTCGATCTCCGTCTCGACCTCGAGGGGGCGGAGGTTCGCCCACTCCGACCGCTCGAAGCACTCACGCAGCCGCTGCAGGTCTGCCGCGTGGGCGGCGGACGCCCCGATCTCGTCGTCATCCCACAGACCGTCGTCGTCCAGTCCGATCCCCGCGCCGACGTAGCCCGAGCGTTGCTCCACCCAGGCGTGGAAGAGCGTGCCGAGTCGCGTCTGGCGGTACGGGCGTTCGGGCATCGGCCGCCGCAGGTCGTCGACGGCGCGGCCGTAGTCCGCGACGAAATCCTTGAACTTCGACGCCGGAATGCGCGTGGGGGCGGGGGCGTGCGACGGCCGCAGGCGGTCGGCGCGCTCCGCGAGCAGCAGTTTCAGGTCGTCGTCGGCGCGCGCGGGAGGACTCGCACGCGCGGCGGTCGCGGTCGCCACGGCCGCCGTGATGGCGGTGCGGCGTGCGCCGAGAGGGTCGAGCGGCCAGTGCAGGAGCCGACGCTCTCCGTCGTACGGGTCATCGTCGAGCTCGCCGACCTCGAGGTCGATGCCTAGGGCTTCCGCGGCTTCCTCGAGAAAGACGCTCGGGCGTCGCGGACGTTTGGTGCCCGACCAACTCGACCCCGAGAGCAGAAGGTGATCGCGGGCGCGGGTGAAGGCCACATACGCCAGTCGTCGGTCCTCGTCGAGCTGACGCGCGCGATTGTCGGACACGAACGCCTCCATCGCCGCCTTCAGGTCTTGCTGCGTCTCGGCGCCACGCCAGCCGAAGACGGGTAGCCAGGCGGAGTCGCCGCGGAACTCGGAGGGCAGGATGCCAAAGCCCAACCAGCCTTTGGTGTCGCGCGCCAGCGACGGCAGCTCGTCGGTCACGAGCCGCACCACCGCCACGGCATCCCATTCGAGTCCCTTGGACCCGTGGATGGTCAGCAGTTGGACGACGTCGGCCTCGGGGGGCTCGGTGCGCGGGGCGAACTCGTCGGCCTGCTCGGCGTGGTCGAGCCACGCCAGGAGGCTCGCGACGGACCCCGACTCGTCGGCCGCGAGGAAGCCGCGGATCTCGTCGACGAAGGCGCGCAGCTGCGCCGACGCGACGCGCGCGGGTCCGCGCGACTCGTTCGCGGCGAGCTCGATGTCGAGTCGCAGCTCCGTCTCGATCAGCCTGATCAGCTCGGGGATCGGGGCGCCGGCACTGCGGCGGAGCCCGGCGAACACGGCCCCCGCCTCGCGCAGACGCGCGCGCCCCTCGGGCGTGATGTCGGCCAACCAACCGTGACCGTCGGTCTGGCGCGTGACGAAGTCGAGGGCGTCGACGAGCGAAGCCCGGTCGGCGCCCGGCGTCGAACGCAGGCGGTCCACCACGTCGGCCGCGAGCGGTTGGAGCGCGACGTCGTGCGTGGCGAGGCGGCGCGCCACCTGGGCGAGCGCGCGGAGGTCGGCGAGGCCGACCGCCCATCGCGGTCCCGACAGCAGGCGGATGAGGGCGGACCCCGCCTCGGGGTCGCTCATAACCCGCAGCACCGACACCACGTCAACCACCTCGGGTGTCGTGAGCAGACCTCCCAGCCCGAGGATGCGATGAGGAATGCCGCGACGGCCGAGCGCGTCGCCGAAGCGCACCATGTGCTTCTTGCTGCGGAACAGCAGTGCCCCCGTGGTGAGGCGTCCCTCTGCGGCGCGCGCGGCGCGTACGCCCACTAACCATGACGCGACGCGGTCGGCCTCGGCGTCCAGGTCGTTCTCGAACACCGTCTCGACGACACCGTCGGGCGCACCCGGCCGTGATCGCAGCTCTTCGACCGCGACAGCCGCGCGGGCGGCGAGCGGCGCGAGGACGGCGTTGGCGGCGTCGAGCACCCGCGCGCTGTTGCGCCAGCTGGTCAGCAGGGAGAAGTGCCGGCATCCGCCCGCGGGCGCGAAAGCGCCGGGGAAACCGCCCAGATTGCCCGCGCTCGCACCACGCCAGGCGTAAATGGCCTGGTGCGGGTCGCCCACGGCCATGACCCCCGTCCCCCCGAACAGTGTCGCGAGCAGGTCGGTCTGAACGACCGAGGTGTCTTGGTACTCGTCGAGCAGGACGACACGGTACCGCGCGCGGAGTTCCTCGACGACGGCCGGATGCTCCCGGGCGATGCGGAGCGCACCGGCGACCTGGTCGGCGAAATCCATGACGCCGAGGCGCGACTTCTCGCGGTCGTACGCCGCGGCGAGGTCGGCGAGCAGCGAGAGCGCCGACACCTTCGTCGCGGCATCCGCGACCTCTCTGTATACATCGACGCGGTTGGAGGTCGAGGGGCGTTCGACGACGCGCCCGAATTCGTCGGGGAAGGCCGCGAGCCGATCGAGGTCGACCAGGTTGTCGACGCCGTCGCGGGCGATTCGCAGCGCCGCGTCGATGAGCGTGCGCGGTGACTCCTGCCGCTCCTCCAGGCGGGGGTCGTCGGAGGAGAACACGACGCGTCGCATGAGCAGCCAGGCCGCGGATTCCGACAGCACCGCCGACTCGGCATCCCGCCCGATCCTCAGCCCGTGCTCGCGCACGATCGAGTCGGCGAAGCTGTTGTAGGTCGACACCGTCGGGCGGTGCAGGAGCTGATCGGCGTCGGCCGCCGACGCGGCGGCGACACCGACCTCGGAGGCGAGGGCATCGAGCGCCTCGCGACGCGCGGCGTCGCCGCGTGCGCCCTCGGCCGACGCTAGGTCGCCGAAGACGGTGAGCCTGCCCGCGGCGTGCAGGGCCGGGAGGGCGGACAGCAGGCCGCGCGACTCGAACTCCGAAAGACGCTGCAATCGCTTCTGGATGCGCTCGGCCAGTTCACCCGCGGCCTTTCGCGTGAACGTGAGACCGAGCACCTCGTCTCGACGCACGTGCGCATTGGCGACCAGCCAGACGACGCGGCCGGCCATCGTCTCGGTCTTACCGCTGCCGGCACCCGCAACCACCAGCGCCGGGGCGAGCGGTGCCTCGATGACAGCCGTCTGCTCGGCGGTGGGCGGGAACTGGCCCAGTGCGGCCGCGATGGTCGCGGCAGAAAGACCGACGGTCACGAAGCGCTCACCGCCGAGACCGTATGGATGCGGCACAGACCGTACGAGAACTCGTCGCGACAGTGCACCTCGTACGGGGCGGCGAAGCTCGTGCCCCGCATGACGCCGACGGCGCGCTGGACGCGCGTGACGAACTCCTCACGCTGGACATCGTCGAACGGCTGCTGCGTCGGCTCGGCATAGTCCTTCTTCGTCGCACTCGGCCGCAGCACGAGGAGTTTCGCCCCACCCGACGGCAACCCCGCCACCTGCTCGATCGCCCCCGACGAGAAGGCGAGTTGATACGCGGCGAGCTGCGGGTTGTCGGCGACCTTCTGGTCGGTCTGCGGTTCGTTCTTGCCGGTCTTGAGATCCACGATCACGACCTCGCCCGCCGGAGTGATCTCGACACGGTCGATGTCGCCGCTCAGCACGGCGCCGTGCTCGCCGGCATCGACGAGAGGGATCGGCACCTCGAAATGCCGCTCGGCCCCCACCAGCCGCCCGCCGGCGTCGTCGAAGCGCCGCAGATAGGTGGCGAGCCGTCGTACGAGGTCACGCGCGCGGGTTCTCTCAGCCCGTTCTCTCCATACGGCATCGAACGCGAGTTCTCCCCAGCGCTCCTCGACGACGGCCCACAGGTCGTCTTCGGAGGACGACGACGCTGTTTCGAGCGCCGCGTGGATGATCGTGCCGATACCGGCGGTCGTCCCGCCACGGTCGCCGCCGAGATCGGCGATCACCCAGTCGAGTTCGCACTCTTCGAGGGCATGCAGACGCGACGGCGAGACGCGCACGTCTTCGCGATCGAGGTCGCGCAGCGGCGCGGCGGAGGTCGGTGGCGCGACGCCGTAC
>NZ_CAUQWC010000197.1:0-6554 GCF_963521695.1 uncultured Microbacterium sp.
CGGTGGCATCCGGTGCGCGGACCACCGAGGCCGCGGCGCCCACAGCCGATGACGTCAGGCGGTGCGTGCGGCGCGGCGCGCGGCGAGCTCGTCGACGGCGTCGGGCTGAGCGGTCTCGAAGTCGACGAGGGTGGATTCGACCTCGCGCAGGACCTTGCCGACGGCGATGCCGAACACCCCCTGGCCGCGGCTGACGAGGTCGATGACCTCGTCGTTCGAGGTGCAGAGGTACACCGAGGCACCGTCGCTCATCAGCGTCGTGCCCGCCAGATCGCGGATGCCGGCGGCGCGCAGCTGCTCGACGGCGGTACGGATCTGCTGCAGGGAGATGCCGGTGTCGAGCAGGCGCTTGACGAGCTTCAGCACGAGGATGTCGCGGAAACCGTAGAGGCGCTGCGAGCCCGATCCGCTCGCACCTCGGACGGTCGGGACGACCAGTTCGGTACGCGCCCAGTAATCGAGCTGGCGGTAGGTGATGCCGGCCGCACGCGCGGCGACGGCCCCGCGATAACCGGTGTCGTCGTCCATCTCGGGCAGACCGTCGGTGAAGAGGAGGTCTGCGGCGAACCGAGGTTCACCGAGTGCGTCGCCAGCGTTCATGCTCGCGTCCCTCCTGTTCGGTTCGTTGCTTCCACGCTAGATCAGCGAGGGTTCCCCGGCAATGACATCCGCTCCGAGATGCGCGGCGTGTCGCGCTCAGGAGAGCATTCGGTCCAGGGCGTCGCGGACGAACATGGTGCGCACCTCGTCGAGGCGAGCCGCCAACTCGGGAGCGAGCTCGCTCGCGCGCGCCCGTGACGGCGCATCGGGACGGCGAAGAAGTGCCGACAGCGCCGACTCGACCAGCGACACCTCGCGCTCGGCGCTCTGGCGCAGAGCCCGTACGTGGCGCGGCTCGATGCCGTGTCGGTCGAGGGCGACGAGGGCACGCAGCAGCGCGACCGTCTGCTCGGGGTAGCTGTCGGCGCCGATGATGACGCCGGTGCTCACGGCGTCATTGAGAAGCTGCGGTCCTGCACCGGCGGCGGCGAGCAACTCGTCGCGACGGTACCGGCGCGGGGCGCTCGTCATCGACGGGATCGACGTGGGCGGCGCGGGATTCCGGCCGGCGTCGAGGTCGGCGAGATAGTCGCGGATGACGACGAGCGGCAGGTAGTGATCGCGTTGCAGCGTCAGAGCCAGACGCAGGCGTTCGAGGTCTGCGGGCGAGAACTTGCGGTATCCCGACTCGGTTCTGGTGGGCGAGACGATGCCCTGCACCTCGAGGAAGCGCAGCTTGCTGGAGGTGAGCGCGGGGAAGTCGGGGGTGAGCCGCGCGAGCACTTGCCCGATACTCAGCAGCCCCGCAGCCGTCTGACGACTACGGGACGGGGCTGCCGCCATCAGTGCTCTGCCGCGGGCAGATCGACGGGCGAGCCGAAGAAGTTCAGGCGGAACTTGCCGATGCGCACCTCGCTGCCGTTGACGAGCGCGGCGCGGTCGACGCGCTCGCCGTTGACGTAGCTGCCGTTGAGCGAGCGCTGGTCGACGATCTCGAAGGCCGTTCCCGTGCGCGTGATCTCGGCGTGTCGACGCGAGACCGTGACGTCGTCGAAGAACAGGTCGGCCTCGGGGTGGCGGCCGACGGTGGTGATGTCGGTGTCGAGCAGGTAGCGGGCACCGGTGGTCGGCCCGGATCGGACGATCAGCAGGGCGGCACCCGACGGAAGGGCGCCGATCGCCTCGACCTCTGCCTCGGTGAGGTCGGCACCGAAGGGGACGAACGACAGATCGGCGTCGTGGGTCTGGGTCGTGTCGTGCGAACCGGCGGCGGCGGCTTCGCCTGCACGCCGGATGTCGTCTCGCTCGAATCGGCTGGTCTCGTCCACGGCTTCTCCTTCTCATTCACCATAACCGACCGGTTCGCACCAAAAGGGCGACCGGCCTCGAGCGGGCCATGATGATGCGTGATGTGTCTCGGCCCGTCGATACCGGCACCGCGGTTCGGGGCGCGAAACGGTCGACGGGACACTCGAACCTATCGACCCGAGCACGCCCCTGTCGAGTCCGAGGAGCCGGTGCGCGTCGGGCTCCGGACCCGGGGAAAGACGGCACGGCTCCCAGGCCCCTCCTCGGATGCCCTCATTAGGGTCGGAGCATGAGGTCCTCCCAGGCGCCGCGCCGGCGCACCCCTCCCGCCGTCCTGGCCACCGCATTCCTGGCCGCCGCAGCCCTGCTCGTGCCGGCCCTCCCTGCTGCCGCACACGACGAACTGATCGCGACGGACCCGACCGCCGACGCGGTGCTCGAGGCGCTGCCGGCGCAGATCACACTGTCCTTCAGCGCCGACGTGCTCCCCGACGCGGGTGCGACGGTGATCGAGGTGACCGACGCCTCGGGCGCGTCGCTCACCGACGGCACGCCCGAGGCCGCGGGCACCGAGGTGACCCAGGCGCTGGCGGGCCCGGCATCCGGTGCCGTCACCGTGCGCTGGCGCGTGGTGTCGAGCGACGGCCACCCCATCGACGGCGAGTTCGCCTTCTCGGTCCCGACCGCCTCCCCCACCCCGACACCGTCCGCATCCCCGACCGCCTCCCCCACCGCGTCGGCGAGCGAGGAGGCGACGCCCGCCGCGTCGACCGAACCCACCGCGGCACCCGTCGAGACGGCGGCTCCGGCGTCTCCGCTGCCATGGATCCTGATCGTCGTGGCGCTGGTGATCGTGGCGGGCGTGCTGGTGTACGTCTTCGCGTCGCGGGGAGCGCGGAAGACCGCCGGAGGCGGCACCGCCGGGCGATAGGCTGGAGCCATGCCTCATTACGATCTGGTCATTCTTGGTGCGGGTCCCGGCGGGTACGTCGCCGCCGTCCGCGGCGCACAGCTCGGACTGTCGGTCGCGATCGTCGAAGAGAAGTACTGGGGCGGTGTGTGCCTCAACGTGGGCTGCATCCCCTCGAAGGCGCTCCTGCGCAACGCCGACCTCGCGCACACGTTCCACGCAAAGGCCGACCTCTTCGGCATCTCGGGCGACGTGCACTTCGACTTCGGCAAGGCGTTCGACCGCTCGCGCAGCGTCGCCGCCGGCCACGTCAAGGGCATCCACTACCTGATGAAGAAGAACAAGGTCACCGAGTACGAGGGCCGCGGCTACTTCGCCGACGACCACACGATCGATGTGACCAAGACCGATGGCTCGAAGGAGCAGGTCACCTTCGACAACGTCATCATCGCCACGGGCTCGACCGTGCGCCTGCTCCCCGGCGTCACCCTGAGCGAGAACGTCGTCACCTACGAGGAGCAGATCCTCACCCGCGAGCTCCCCGAGTCGATCGTCATCGTCGGCGCCGGCGCCATCGGCATGGAGTTCGCCTACGTGATGACCAACTACGGCGTGAAGGTCACGATCATCGAGTTCCTCGATCGCGCCCTCCCCAACGAAGACGCCGAGGTCTCGAAAGAGATCCAGAAGCAGTACAAGGGCTACGGCGTCGACATCCTCACCTCCACCAAGGTCGAGTCGGTCACCGACCACGGCGACAAGGTCACCGTCGCCTACACCGGTAAGGACGGCGCGCAGGGCTCGATCGACGCCGACCGGGTGCTCATGTCGATCGGTTTCGCCCCCAAGGTCGACGGCTTCGGACTCGAGAACACCGGTGTGAAGCTCACCGAGCGCGGCGCGATCGACATCGACGACCACATGCGCACGAACGTGCCGCACATCTACTCGATCGGTGACGTCACCGCCAAGCTGCAGCTCGCCCACGTCGCCGAGGCGCAGGGTCTGGTCGCCGCCGAGACGATCGGCAAGGCCGAGACGCAGACGTTGGGCGACTACCGCAACATGCCGCGCGCGACGTTCTGCAACCCGCAGGTCGCCTCGTTCGGTCTCACCGAGCAGCAGGCGCGCGACGCCGGCCACGACATCAAGGTCTCGAAGTTCCCCTTCTCGGCCAACGGCAAGGCGAACGGCCTCGGCGAGCCCGTCGGCTTCGTCAAGCTCGTCGCCGATGCCGAGACGCTGGAGCTCATCGGTGGCCACCTCATCGGCCCCGACGTGTCCGAGCTGCTGCCCGAGCTCACGCTGGCGCAGAAGTGGGACCTGACCGCGCTCGAGGCTGCCCGCAACGTCCACACGCACCCGACACTGTCGGAGGGCCTGCAGGAGGCGTTCCACGGCCTGACGGGTCACATGATCAACCTCTAATCGACAGAGCGACGAAGGCCCGCCCCGTTCACGCCGGTCGGGCCTTCTGTCGTTCTCCGGGTGGGAAGCCCGGCATCCATCTCTCTTGCGCGCACCGTCGATGCCCGGCGAGATGCCGCATCGACGGTCGCCGGGGGTCAGTGACCGAGGGCGCGGGCGAGTTTGGATCCGGATGCCGCGTGTCGACCGCCCGCGGCGAACACCGCCGCGTCGACCGCGGTGAAGAACTCTGCGCGTCCCTGATCGTCTTCGGGGGCCGCGGGGCCGAGCTCGACCTCCCACTCCCGCCACGCGGACTCGACGCCGCGACGCTCGTCGCGCGCCCGAACACGGTCGTCGACGAACTCCGCAACCTTGTTGCCGTCAGCGTCGAGGAGGTCGTACGCCGTGCGGTTGTTGCGCACGCGCGCGAGCGGGGTGAAGGGCGGCGCGGCGATCGAGGCGACGGCATCCTGAACCGCCGGAGGCACCACGGGGTCGGCCTCGTCATCGGTGATATCGCCGAGCGGCCACTGACGCTCGGTGCGCCCGGCGCCCTTCGCCGGGCCCTTCACATGCCACCCCTCGTCGGGACCGCCGCTCCGACGGCGGACCGCGACACCGGCGCGGGCGAGCTCGGCGTCCGTCGTGTCGACGTAGCGTGCGTCGAGGTCACGCGGCTCGGGGTCACCGACCCGCGCGACACCCGGCAGCGCCGACCAGTCCGGGAGCGGCGTGGCGTCGCCGACGTCGTACTTCGCCTCGACCTCGACGCTCGACGCGCCGTGGGCGGCTTCGCTCAATCGTCGCGTCCGTCGACGTCGGGGTTGATGTCTTCGGTCTCCTCCGTGTACGCGAAGACCGCCTCGGTGGGGCCGTCGGACTCGCCGGTGTTCGTCGGCTCGCCCTGGCGGCGGTAGACCAGCTGGCCCTCGCTGTAGGGCATGATCAGCGTGTCGTCGAAGTCGTTCTCGAGAGGGAGGACCTGCCCGTCGAGCGGGCCTCCGGTCAGTCGTGCAATAGCCATGCTGAAAGCGTAGACCGCGACCCCGACACCGCCCGGCGCCTTGACAGTGCTCGCCTAGAATCGCTCGGGTGACATGGACGGACCTGCCCGGCGACCGCCCCTTCGTCCTGCTCGCCACCCGGGCCGAGGATCTCCCGGCCGACGAGGAGTACGCGCTCTTCCTCCGTTACACCGGGCTGCCGCCCGAGCGCCTGCTCCGCATCCGCCTGGAGAGCGAACCGATGCCCGCTCTCGATCTCGACGACGTCGCCGGCATCATGGTCGGGGGAAGCCCCTTCAACGCCTCCGACCCCCTCGAGAAGAAGTCGTCGGTGCAGCGACGAGTGGAGGCCGAGATGGCCGCGCTGCTCGACGAGGTCGTCGCCCGCGACCTGCCGTTCCTCGGGGCCTGCTACGGCGTCGGCACCCTCGGCACGCACCTGGATGCCACCATCGACGGCACGTTCGCAGAACCCATCAGCGTGGTCGAGGTGACCCTCACCGATGAGGGGCGCGGCGACCCGTTGGCGGCGGGACTGGCCGATACGTTCTCGGCGTTCGTGGGGCACAAGGAGGCGATCACGGCACTCCCCGGGGAAGCGGTGCTGTTGGCGTCCTCCCCCACGTGCCCGGTGCAGATGTTCCGGGTGGGGCGGAACGTCTACGCGACGCAGTTCCATCCCGAGCTCGACGTCGACGGCATCGTCACCCGCATCCACGCGTACGCGGGCTACGGCTACTTCGCCGCCGACGAGCTGCAGACCACCCTCGCGGCCGTACGCCGCGCGCCCGTCACGGCACCGTCGCGCATGCTGCGCACGTTCGTTGAACGCTACGCGAGGTAGCCCGCCCCACTCGCGGAACATGCGGGGTCGTCCGCCGCTGCTCCCGGGGACGGGCGCGGCCGTTGGCCCATGCTCACGCCAACCGGCGCGTTAGCCTGCCCCGGGCAGGGACGAGCGCCTGTTCAGAGCCGGTGACGCGCGGAGACCCGGACCACCGAGATCGGCGCGGTCACGGCGGGGTGGGCACGGCGCAGCGCGGGCTCGAGCCCGAGATCGACGAGGTGCACGCGACCCGAGAGGTCGGGACCGCGGCCGAGCACCAGACCGGCCTTGACGGCCCCGAACGTGACCGTGACGTCGGCGGGGAGCACGGCGCCCTCCGCCGTCCCGTCGTCGGGGTCGAGGCCGCTCGGGAGGTCGACGGCGACGACCTGCGGACGCTCGGGGAGGGCGAGGAGGGCTTCGACGAGCGCGCGGGCGGAGCCGCGGAGGCGGCGGTCGCGGAGGCGCCCGATCCCCAGGATGCCGTCGAGCACGAGGGAGTACCCGCTCAGTCGGGCGGACGCGTCGCTGGCCGAGACCACGCGCGCGCCGGCGC
>NZ_CAUQWC010000198.1:0-6531 GCF_963521695.1 uncultured Microbacterium sp.
GGTGGCCTGCCTCCGCACCGAAGGACCCGTGCCCGAGGACGCCGAGGCCCGGGTGGCCGCCGCCCTGACCGCACTGGCCGAGCACGGGCTCGTCGACGTCGCTCTCTGACCCGGGCCGCCCCACAGCCCGCTCCGACGACGCCCCTGTACTACGCGTTCCGCGGGATGCCGCTGGATAAGGGCGGGTACAGATCCCCGGGCAACGCGTCTTACTCTCTCCGCTCTGTGGACAATTCTTGATGAAGTCCACGGAGCCCCTCTTCAAGGAGGTCCTGGACCACGACGATCTTCGAATCGTCTGGCGTCAAATTGAGTCCAGTACAATATTGTTGTCACGATGTCGAGGAGGCATACCGATGAACCCCATCCGCTACCACGATGACGTCGAGGTCCCCGTCGAGAACGAGGCCGAGATCTCCCAGCGAATCGTCGAACGAATGGCCGCCACCCAGGCGGAGAACGCCGACCGTCACCGCCACGCCCACCGCGACGCGCACGCCAAGAGCCACGCGATCATCACCGGGCAACTCACCGTCCACGACGACCTGCCGCACGAGCTCGCGCAGGGCATCTTCGCCACCCCCGGCACCCACGAGGTCGTCGCCCGCCTCTCGTCGGCACCCGGCGACATCCACTCCGACGAGATCCCTGCCCCGCGGGGTTTCGCGCTCAAGATCATCGGCGTGGAGGGCGAGCGCCTGTCCCCCGACCTCGGTGGCGCCAACCAGGACTTCCTCATGGTGAACTTCCCGACGCTCGCGTTCGGCACCGTGACCAAGTACGAGGACATGCTCGACATCCTCGAGAAGAACGCGAGCAACCCGGCCGCCGCGCAGAAGGCGGTCTCCGCCGCCGCCCGGGGCATCGCCTCGATCACCGAGAAACTCGGTCGCACCCCCGGCGCGACCGTCCAGGGCCTCGCGAACGACTACTCCCACATACTCGGTGAGACCTTCTACACCCAGGCCGCGATCCGTTACGGCGACCACGTCGCCAAGATGTCCCTCGCGCCGACCGGGGAGGTCGCCGAGCTCACCGGCGTCGACGTCGGCGACGACTTCGACGCGATGCGTACCGCGGTCGTCCGCCACTTCATGACCAAGGGCGCGACGTACGAGCTGCGGGTGCAGCTGTGCACCGACCTCGAGGAGATGCCGGTCGAGGACGCCGCGGTGCTGTGGCGCGAGGACCGTTCCCCGTTCCGCACCGTCGCGACCGTCCGGTTCGACCGGCAGGACGTGTTCACCCCCGAACGTCGCGTCGCCGGTGACGACCGGCTCGCGTTCAACCCGTGGAACGGCGTCGAGGCGCACCGGCCGCTCGGCTCGATCATGCGCGTCCGCAAGCTCGCCTACGAGTCGTCCTCGCGGCAGCGGCACGACCTCAACGCCGTGGCCCGCCGGGAGCCGGACTCCCTCGCCGACCTCACCGCCTGACCCCTCACCCCCTTGGAGGACCCCATGAACGAGAAGCTGACGTCCGAACAGACCCGCATCGACCCGCGCCTCTCGGAGGAGAGCCGCATGGAGGAGTTCCGCCGCGTGGTCAAGGAGGTCGCGGCCGACGCGCCGACGATCTCCCAGATCGCGATCAACTCCCTGCTCACCGACAAGAACCCGCTCCACGAGGGCACGTACGAGTCGGCCGGCCGGGCCGGTGCCCGCTCCGGCAACGTGTCCGAGCTGACCGCCATCGCCGACCTCAGGCCCGGCGGCGCCGACCGGCTGCGCCGCATCTTCGGCCTCACCGGCGGCGACTTCGACGGCGCCAAGCGCGTCTCGACGCTGCACAACATGCGGTTCGTGTTCCTCGACGACGACACGCGTGTGCTGTTCGCCACGGCCTACGACGGCGACTGGGACACCTACATCGACGACTTCGCGACGAAGATCCCCGAGCTCATGGACCTGTTGTTCGCCAACGTCGAGGGCTGGCCGGGGATCGACTCCCCGAAGGTCAAGGACTTCATCGCCGACCACCAGATCGACGCCGCCGCGTGGTTCGTCGCGAACCCGCAGGTGACGGTCGTGGACGTGCGCCGGTACCAGCGCATGGAGCAGGCCCTGGACACGTTCTTCGACGCGATGGCGGCGAACACCGCGATGGACGCGACGACCCGGGAGGCCCTGTCGGCGCTGTCGGACGCGGTGGCGACGCCGCAGGGGGTGGACTACTGATGCCGTTCGAGCACCTCAGGGAGCTGCGCAAGCGGTTCCGTCGGGAGAGCGTCACGCTGCAGCTCGACGACATCCAGTCCCTCATCCTGCGGTCGCGGCCCGAGCCCTACGTCGGGATCCACGCGGGGTTGCGGGTCGACACCCCCGAGGGGGGTCGTGCCCTGCTGGGGCGGCTCGTCGAGTACGTCCCCTCGGCGCAGGACTGGACCGCGGACATGCACGCTTGGACGGGGGTGGCGATCAGCCACGCCGGCCTCAAGGCGATGGGCCTGCCGGAGGAGTCCCTCGCGAGTTTCCCGCTGCCGTTCCGGCAGGGCATGGCGGCCCGCGCGGGCCAGCTCATGGACACGGGCGAGAACGCCCCGGAGACGTGGGAGGAGTTCTACAAGGACGACTCCCTGCACGTCGCGGTGACGATCTACGCCGACTCGGAGGAGTCCCTGGCGGACGCCGTGGAGAAGGCTCTGGGGTACCTGGAGGAGATCGACGGGGTCACCCTGCTCGGCACGCACGCGTTCGGGGCGCCGGATGCGGCCAACCCGTTCGGCTACCACGACTCGCTCAGCCAGCCGCTCGTCGCGGGCGCCGGCGTCGACGCCCTCCCGGGGCAGGAGCGGGCCATCGCGGCGGGCGAGTTCATCCTCGGGGAGGACAGCGAGACGGGTTCGCCCGTCGCCATGCCCTCGCCGGACGTGCTGGGTCGTAACGGCTCGTTCGTCGTGCTCCGCAAGTACGACAGCCGTGTCGGCGCCTGGAACGACTTCCTCCGCGAGCACGCGGAGGAGGACACGCAGGAGTCCCGCGACGCCCTCGGCGCGAAGCTCGTCGGCCGGTGGCGGTCGGGGGCGCCGCTCGTCCTCTCCCCCGAGAAGGACGACGTCGACCTCGGCATGGATCAGTCCCGCAACGACGGCTTCGACTACTCCGACGACCGCCGCGGCCTCATGTGCCCCCACTCGGCGCACGTGCGCCGCATGAACCCGCGCGGCAGCGAGCTGACGATCCTCACGGACGAGAACATCCACCGGATCATCCGCCGCTCCTCGACGTTCGGCCCCGAATGGGACCCCGACCTCACCGCCGCCGACGACAAGGACGACGAGCGCGGCCTGTTCTTCATCTTCATCAGCGCCCGCGCCTACGACACGGTCGAGTTCCTCCAGCAGGAGTGGATCAACCGCGGCAACTTCGTCGACCTCGGCACCGAACGCGACCCCGTCGTCGGACTCCACGAGGAACCGGGCCGGTTCACCATCCCCGACCGCCCCGTCCGCAAGCGCGTCGACGGCGTGACCACGTTCAACCGCCTCCGCGGCGGCGAATACATGTTCATGCCCTCCCTCACCGCCCTCCGCTGGATCGCCGACGCGGGCTGGGAGAGCTGACCAGGCCGGCGGATCGAGACCGGCGCTCGCCCGGTCGTCCGCACCGGCGATGAGCGAGAGGCCCCCTCCCAACCCGGGAGGGGGCCTCTCGAGTCGGAACGCCGTGGCTCTGGGGCCGTCCGCGCCCTCGGACCTCGCGAGGGCGAGCACGCGCTCGACGCGCTCAGCCGTGTTGATGGCCCCCTGCCCCTTCCTCCTCTCCCCCTTTCCCGATGACGTCATCCGGGGGGCGGGGGTCAGGTGGTCGCGAGTTCCAGGACCTGGGCGGCGACCTCGCGCGCGGCGGGGACGGCGGACTCGACGAAGGAGGTGCGGGTGCGGCGTTCGACGAGGTCCTCCACCGTGAGGGCGCCCTCCGCCAGCACGCCGAAGAGCATCTCCGCACCGGTGTAGGCGACGCCCTCGGCGACGGGGCCCGCGAACCGGGGGTACCGACGGCCCAACTCCGCGACACGACCGGCCTCGGTGCCGTAACGGCGCACGAGACGGGTCGGTTCCTCGAGACGGGCCAGCACCTCCCGCGGCGCCGCGCCCACGAGCGGGAGCGTCCTCGTCCGGCACTCCCGGTCCGTCCCGAGACGACGGCAGGCGGCGTCCACGGCGTCCTCGGCCATCGTGCGATAGGTCGTGAGCTTGCCCCCGGCGATCGTCAGGGGCCGGCCAGGTTCGTCGATGAGCAGGTGCCGTCGGGACACGTCGGCGGTCGCGCCCGCCTCGACGAGTGCGCGCTCCGCGCCCTCCGACAGATCCCCCGACGCGCCGTGCTCGCGCCTCTCCCCGAACCCGTGCCTCCCGATCCGCCTCTTCGTCCCTCCCGTCGACCCGCCCGACGGAGTCGGCAGCACCAACGGCCGCAGCCCGGCGAACCGGCCCACCACGTCCTGCCTGGTCAGGGGGCGCTCCAGCGCGCGGTTGATCGTGGCGAGGAGGAAGTCCTCGTCGGATTCCGGCACCGGCGGAGCGATGCCGTCGACCCCGGGAGCGGCGTCGTCGGTGAGGCCGACGAGCACGAGGCCGTCGCTCTGTGGCAGAGCGAACACGAACCGGCCGAAGTGACCCGGCACCGGCGCGGTGAACACGGCGCTGGGACACCCGAGCGCCTCGGCCCGCACGACCAGGTGGGATCCGCGGCTCGGCGAGATCCGCAACGACGGGTCGTGTTCACCGGCCCACACGCCGGTCGCCGAGACGACCGTGCCCCGAGCCTCGACGCTCTCGCCCGTCGTCTCGTCCGTGAGGGTGAGTCGGTCCTCACGCAGGTCGGTCGCGGCGCACCGGGTGAGGACGTCCGCGCCGTGCGCCGCGGCGGTGCGGGCCAGCGCGATCACGAGGCGGGCGTCGACCTCGAGCTGACCGTCGGTGTAGTAGACGGCACCGCGCAAGGGCCCTACCCCCGGATCTTGGACACGGGGTGTGATTACGCAGCCGTCGGCAGCGTAGCGGTGTTGCCGGTCTCGTAGAGGACCGGCGGGACGTAGCGGCACCACGAATGGCGTCGCTTGGTGTTGTAGCGGACGAGCCACCTGAAGACCTGCCGGCGGCAGACCAGTTCGTTGCTCCAGCAGGCGGCGTCTTGGAGAACCTCGCGCTTCATGGTGGCGTTGAACGACTCGGCCAACGCGTTGTCCGCGCTGGACCCGACGGCGCCCATGGACTGGGTGACGCCGAGCTTGCGACAGAGCTTGGCGTAGTCCTTCGAGCAGTAGACCGACCCGTGGTCGCTGTGAAATACGCTGCCCTTGAGGGTGCCCCGGGTTGCGGCGGCGGCCTTCAACGCGTCCTCGACGAGCTCGGTACGCATGTGGTCAGCGATGGCCCACCCGACAAGCCGACGGCTGTAGCAGTCGATCACGGTCGCCAGGTAGAGGTTCGTGCCGTCGGCGATCGGCAGATAGGTGATGTCGCCGACGTAGCGCAGCCCTGGCGCCGGGGCGGTGAAGTCGCGCTTGAGCAGGTCGGGGTACTTCTGGCCAGACGGTTCGGGGATCGTGGTCCGCACCCGCCGCTTCTTCACATAGCCCCGGATTCCTTGCAGCCGCATCACCCTGGCGACGCGCTTGTGGTTTACCCGCTCACCGGCAGGCGCGCTGTCGTTGAGCTCGGCGGTGATCCGTGGCGCACCCTGGGTGTTGTCCTCGGCATGGACAGCCCTGATCCGCTCTGCCAGCGCCGCGTCGTCAGCTGCCCTGGCTTCTCGGGCCGGGGCAGCCTTGAGCCAGGCGTAGTAGGACGAGCGCTCGATCTCGACGAGCTCACACAGTCGCTTCACCTCGAAGGTGGCGGAGTTGTCGGCGACGAACTGGAAGCGACTCACCAGCCCGTCTCCCCAGCGAAATACTTGGCCGCCCGCTGGAGGATCTCCCGCTCGGTGGTCAGCTTCGTCGTCTCGACCTCGAGCTCGTTGACCCGGGCCTCGAGCCGGGCGATCTTCTGCTCAGGCGTCTCACCGGCGGGACCCGTAGGGCTTGTCGGCGACGGCTTGGACTGCAGTGGGCTGGAGGTCAATGTCCCGTCAGCGGCGGTCTTCTTGCCGGTCCCGTAGACCTCGAGCCAGTGCCGCAGCGTGCCGCGCACGATGCCGAGATCCTCGGCGATGCCGCGGACCGTGGCGCCCGGGGTGGACTCGTACAAGTCGACGGCCTGACGACGGATCTCCTCGGAGTAGTTCTTCCTGGCCATGATTCCTGGATCATCTCGCTTCCCCAGCAGGTGCTGGATTCAGCGTGTCCAAGAACCGGGGTCAAGCCCCCTCTGGCGCGGTTTCGTCATGCCCCTCAACCGATGAAGATCCACTATATCGGCGCCCTTTCGCTGGATTTCAACCACTTGCGGGTGTCAGTGCCCGCCCCAGTGCGTGGGCGGCCACACCGTCACGAAGACCTCGCCCACGATGTCCTCGCGGGTGACGAAGCGCGCGCAGTCCCCGGCCTGGTCGGCGGGGATGCCGCGGCACGCGATCACGGAGTCGG
>NZ_CAUQWC010000199.1:0-6488 GCF_963521695.1 uncultured Microbacterium sp.
CCCGCCACCCGCCCTCCTCACACCAGCCGATACCCCGCGCCGCGCACGGTCTCGATGCGATCCGCGCCCAGCTTCTGGCGGAGGTAGCCGATGTAGACGTCGGCGACGTTCGACCCCGGGTCGAAGTCGAAGCCCCACACCCGGCTGAGCAGCTGCTCGCGGCTGAGCACCTGGCCGGGGTGGCGCACGAGTTCCTCGGCGAGCGCGAACTCGCGCGCCGACAGCACGATCTCCCTGCCCGCGACGGAGGCCGTGCGCTGACGCACGTCGAGCACGATGTCGCGGTGCTGCAGTTCCAGGCCCTTCGACGTCGGCTCGCGACGGATGCGGAGCCGGATGCGGGCCACCAGCTCATCGAACCGGAACGGCTTGCCGAGGTAGTCGTCGGCTCCCCCCTCGAGGCCGGCGACGGTGTCTTCGAGTTCGACGCGCGCGGTGAGCATGATGACGGGCACGGCGGAGCCCGAACCGCGAAGCTGCTCCAGCACCTCGAATCCCGTCATCCCGGGCAGGTTGACGTCGAGCACGACGAGGTCGAACTCCCCCGAGAGGGCGAGTCCGAGGGCCTCGCGGCCGTCGCCGGTCACGCGGGTGGCGTAGCCCGCCGAGCGCAGGCCCTTCTCGATGAAGGACGAGATGCGGGTCTCGTCGTCGACGATGAGGATGGATGCCACGTCAGCCCTCCGGGCGATCATGTGCGGGGATGCCGCGGGGCAGCGGCGGTCGCGGGGGAACGGAATCGGTCGGCATCTCGGCGACGATCGGGATCGTGAGCACGAACTCGGCCCCCGGTCCCGTCGCCGGATCCCGCACGGTGGCGGCACCACCGTGGTTCTGGGCGATGGCGGCGACGATGTTGAGGCCGAGGCCGCTGCCGCCGCGACCGTCGTCGGCCGCTCCGCGGTGGAAGCGCTCGAAGATGCGCTCGCGCTCGTCGACGGGGACCCCGGGCCCGTGATCCCGCACGAAGACCTCCATCGTCTCGCCGCGTGAGCGGATCCCCAGCACGAGGTCGCCCCCGCCGTGGCTGACACCGTTCTGCGCCAGTTGCAGCAGGGCCTGGGTGATCCGCGCCCGGTCGACGACCGCGTGGATCGGGGCGACCGGTCCCCGCCGCACCGACGCCCCCTCGATCCCGCGCACCTTGACGACGACCTGCTCGACGAGTGCCGTCATGTCGGTCGCCTGCGGGCGGAGCGGGCTCGGTCCGCGCAGGGCGGCCTCCTGGGTGAGGTCCTGGATCAGGCGTCCCATCCGCCCCAGCTCGTCGAGCACGAGCTCGCGGGTGGCTCGCACGTCGGCGGGATCGCTCGCGTCCATCACATCGAGGTGACCGCTCACGATGGTCACCGGGGTCTTCAACTCGTGCCCGACGTCACTGAGGAGCGTGCGCTGCGCGCCGAGCGCGCTGTCGAGGCGGTCGAGCATGTCGTTCATCGTCGCGGCGAGCGCGCTGACGTCGTCGTTCCCCTCGACGGGCAGCCGTTCCGCGAGCGAACGCGCCGACACCCGTGCCGCCGTCTCGCGCATGCGCCGCAGGGGTTGGAGCAGCCGTGCGGCCACCAGGCCCGCACTCGCCGCGATCACGACGAGCGCGATCCCGGCGGCCACGAGGTAGACGCGGGCGGCGTCGTCGATCTCGGCGAGCTCGCCCTCGAGGTCGTAGGCCGTGATGAACATCACCGGCGACGGGGGCGCCGACCCCTCGACCGCGATCGGAGCGGCGAGGTACCGCCAGGCGACCCCCTCCTCGGCGTAGGTGCCGATCACGGGGTCGCCCTGGGCCACCGAGGTGACGTACGGCACGAAGCCGGGCGCGGACTGCAGGTCGACGTCGAGCGGTACCCCGGGGATGAAGGCGGCGACGCCGTCGATGACGCCGAGGGCACCGGTGTTGTCGTCGGGGCTGATGCGCGTGACCGTGGCCTCCAGCGCCGCGGTCGACGACGCCCACGCGCTATCCCCGTTCCCCGCCGCCACCAGCGCGCGGGCCGACTGCAATGCCGCCTCCAGGCGGGTGTCGACGTCGGCGAGGATGCGTGTGCGCTCCACCAGGTAGACGGCGGCGCCGACCGACATCAGTCCGATCGCGGCGACCACGGTGATGACCACGACGATGCGTGTTCGAACGGTCCACCCGCCGCCCGTTGCAGAGGCGGGCGCCGTTCCCATGCGCTTCAGTATGCCGGGGCGGCGACCCCCGACCCGTCGAAATAAGAAGGCTCTCACGATCGTCTTCCCGCGCCCTTACCGGCGGACGACAGACTCGAATCACCTCACCACGGATGGAGTCCTCGAATGTCTCGTCGCGCTTGGATCGGCACCGCCCTCATCGCCGTCGCCGCCATCGGGGCGACCGCTGCCGTCGCCACCGCCTTCGAGCCGCGCACCGCGACCGAGCGCGTCCTCCCGGGCGGCACGCTCACCGGTGGACCCGCTCCGGCCACGCCGTCGCCGACGCCCGTCGTCGACCCGTCGGCGGTCCCCACCGAGCAGGCGACTCCGGCCCCGGAACAACCCGCGGCCCCCACGGACCCGCAGCCGGTCGCACCGCCCGCGCCGCAGCCGGTCGACCCTCCGGCCCCGGTCCCGGTCTCTCCCGTCGATGACGACGACGACGATGACACGGATGACGACGTCGACGACGACGGAGACGACGACTGACCGCACGCACCCCACGCGCCGCACGCGCCGCACGCCGGCGTTCGCACGGCGGGCGATCGGCCCGGCGGCGCCGTCAGCGGGGCCGGGCGGAGGCGATCAGCATGTCGAGACCGAGCTCGAAGGCCCGCGTGGCCACCGGGTCGGCGGGGTCTTCCTCGGCGAGCGTCTCGAAGGCGGCGGAGAAGCGCGGGAACACCTCTTCCTGTCCCGTGGGGTCGAACACGACGGAGGGTCCCGACATGTCCAGGACGCTGCCGAGGATGAACGACTCGAACGCGGTCAGCAACGGGATGACGTCGCGCAGCGTCCAGCCGGCGGCTTCGGCGGCCGCGGCGAAATCCTCGTACTGGGCGAGGAGGACGGGCGCCGAGGCGCGCTCCGTCATCAGGAGCGGCACCACGCGCGCGTGACGGGCGAACGCCCGCCGGTACGACCGCCCCCAGGCACGCAGAGCTTCTTCCCAAGGCAGCTCTCTGAGCGGCTTCGAGTCGATGTGCGCCGAGACGAGCGCCCGGACGTCTTCGATCATGGCCGCGCGGTTGGGGACGTGGTTGTACAGCGACGCGGGGTTGACCCCGAGGCGGGCGGCGACGCGGCGCACGCTGGCGCCGTCGGGTCCGTGCCGGTCGACCAGCGCGAGGGCCGTCTGGGCGATCAGTTCGCGGTTGAGCAGCGGCGTGTGCGGTCTGACGATGGCGGCCTCCCCGGGTCGGTGCGAGCCTACGTGCCGGACTCTCACGTCCACTCTCGCACACTCAAAACAAACGGTGTATGTTTACCGCCATGACCTCCGAGGCCTTCACCGTCGTCGAAGCCGACGTCTCCGCCCTGAGCGCCGCCCTCGACTCCGGAACCGTCACCAGCGTCGAGCTCGTCGCGCGTTACCTCAACCGCATCGCGGCCTACGACCGAGCCGGCATCCGCCTCAACGCCGTGCCGGTGCTGAGCCCCCGCGCCTTCGACGACGCCCGCGCCTCCGACGTGCGCCGCGCCCGCGGTGAGGCGCGCGGACCGCTCGACGGCATCCCCTTCACCGCCAAGGACAGCTACCGGGCCCAGGGGTTGCCCGTGGCATCCGGATCTCCTGCCTTCCGCGATCTCGTCGCGCAGGACGACGCCTTCGCGGTGGAACGGCTGCGCGCGGCCGGAGCGGTGCTCCTGGGCCTGACGAACATGCCGCCGATGGCCGCCGGCGGCATGCAGCGCGGCGTCTACGGCCGCGCCGAGTCGCCCTACAACGGCGACTATCTCTCGTCGGCCTTCGGCTCGGGTTCCTCGAACGGCTCGGGCACCGCCACGGCGGCCAGCTTCGCCGCCTTCGGACTCGGCGAAGAGACCTGGTCGTCGGGCCGCGCCCCCGCCTCGCACAACGCCCTCGTCGCCTACACCCCCTCGCGCGGGGTCATCTCGGTCCGCGGCAACTGGCCGCTGGTGCCCACGATGGACGTCGTCGTCCCGCACACCCGGTCGGTCGCCGATCTGCAGCACGTGCTGGATGCCGTCGTGGCCGACGACCCCGACACCACCGGTGACCTGTGGCGGACGCAGCCGTACATCTCCCTGCCGCGCCCCTCCGAGGTGCGGCCCGAGTCCTTCGTCGAGCTCGAGCCGCTGCCGCTCGCGGGGCTCCGCCTGGCCGTGCCGCGCATCTACGTCAACGGCGACCCCGACAACGCCTCGCCCATCGTCACGCGCGAGAGCGTCATGCGGCTGTGGGAAGACCTGCGCGCAGACCTCGAGACCGCGGGCGCGGAGGTCGTCGAGACCGACTTCCCCGTGGTCGATCGCTACGAGAAGCTGCACCCCGGCGACGAGGACTTCCTCGACCGCGGGTTCGTCACCCAGCGCTTCCTCGACGACGAGGTGGGCGACCTGGCCGTCTGGGCGATGGACGCCTTCCTCCGCCACAATGACGACCCGGCGCTCAACCGCCTCGCCGATGTCGACGCCGCGCTGATCTTCCCGCACCCGGCGGGCGCCCTCCCCGACCGCTACGGCATCTGGCACTACGACATCTCCTACGACATCGCCGCCTACGTGCCCCGGGCGAAGGAGTGGGAGCCCGACTGGCGCGACGTGGCGAGTCTCGAAGAGGGCCTGCGCGGTCTCGAGCACACGCGCCGCGTCGACTTCGAGGAGTGGATGGATGCCGCCGGCTTCGACGCCGTGATCTTCCCGACGCAGTCCGACGTGGGCCCCACCGACGCCGACGTGAACCCCGACGCAGCCGACATCGCGTGGCGCAACGGCGTGTGGGTATCCAACGGCAACCTCGTGCCGCGCCACCTCGGCATCCCCACCGTCACCGTGCCGATGGGCACGATGGATGACACCGGGATGCCGGCGGGCCTGACCATCGCCGGTCCCGCGTACAGCGATACCCGGCTCGTGCAGCTGGGCTCGGCCGTGGCCGCTCTCGGCGAGCGCCGCACGACGCCGCCGCGAACGCCGGCGCTGCCGGACGAGACGGTGTTCCCGACCGCGCGACCGGTCGGCGACACGGCGCTCCGCGTGAGCATCGACACCGTCGAGACCGAGGCGGAGGGCGACCAGACCGTGGTGCGGTTCCGCGCGAGCGTCACCGGCGGGTCCGCGCGCGACGGCGCCGCCTACGTCGACGGCGTGCGCGTCGAGACGCATCTCGACGGCGGTCTTCTGCGGGGCGCCTCTCGCGTCCCGACCGCGGATCACGCGACCCCGGTGAGCCCGTGGACCGCCCCCTACGGACCCCTGGTCGTCGTGGTCGTCCGCGACGACGCGGGCGCCGTGGCCGGAGACCTCGCCACCACCGCCGCCTCCCCCCTCTGACACCCGAGTCCCGAGGAACAGCCATGACCGAGGTCTTCGACTACTTCACGCAGGTCGATCTGCCCACCCCCACCCTCGGCGACGACGAGGTGCGGCGCCTGTTCGCCGACGCGTTCGGCGTCGAGGTCGACCTGCGCGGGCTCGGAAGTCAGCAGGATCAGAACTTCCGGGTGTTCCCCCGCGACTCGACCGAGCCCCTCGGCGTGCTCAAGCTGAGCAACCCGGTGTTCAGCGAGGCCGAGATCGAGATGCAGGATGCCGCCGCGGCCACGGTCGCCGCGCGCAGCCCCCACGTGCGCATCCCGAAGCTCGTGGAGGGCCCCCTCGGGGCGATGTCGGCGTGGTGGGACTCGTCGCAGGGGCGCATCCACGCCCGCGTGATCGAGAACATCTCGGGCTCCACGCTCATGGGATCGGGATACCTCTCCCCCGCCGTGGTGGAGGCGATGGGAGCCCTCTCCGGTGCGGTGAGCCTGTCGCTCGCCGACTTCGTCCATCCCGCGAGCGGCCGCGTGCTGCAGTGGGATCTGCGCCACGCGGGTCGCGTCATCGACACCCTCCTGCCCGCCGAACCGGATGCCGAGGTGCGCGCGATCGTGCAGCGCGCCGCCGACGCCGCCCGCGCCGCCCTCGCTCCGGTGCAGGACGCCCTGCCGGTCCAGGCCGGGCACTTCGACGTCACCGACGACAACGTGCTGCGCGCCGATGGGGCGCTCGTCCCCGACGCCGTCATCGATTTCGGCGACGTGTGCTCCTCGTGGCGCGTCGGCGAGATCGCCACGACCGTGTCGTCGGTGCTGCACCACGACGGCGCCTCGCCCGAGACCGCGCTGCCCGCCGTCCGCGCCTTCGACCGTCTCCGCGACCTCGACGACGGCGAGATCACGGCGCTCTGGCCCCTCGTCGCCCTGCGCGGTGCCGTGCTGGTGCTGAGCGGTCGCGCGCAGGTGCGTCTCGACGACGCGAACGACTACGCCGCCGTCGCGCTCGATCGGGAGTTCCGCATCCTCGTGCAG
>NZ_CAUQWC010000200.1:0-6487 GCF_963521695.1 uncultured Microbacterium sp.
AGAGCCCGCAGCACGCGCCGGACCGCGGAGTAGGCGAGCGTGTCGGGGCGGGCGAGGGCGTCGACGTGTCGCACGAGTTCGAGGTCGGCGAGCGGGCGCAGGACCACGCCGTCGACCGCGAGAGGGATCGTCGTGGTCCTCGGCATGACCGCGATCGCGGCTCCCGCGCGCACGACCTCGGCCGTCACCGAGAACTCGTTGATGCGGTGCGCGATGCGCAGGGGTCGTCCGACGTGCGCGGCGACGTGATCGAGCACGCCCGCGAGGGGGAAACCCTCGTGCACCGACACCCACCGCTCATCGGCCAGATCCGCGGCGTGCACCGTGTCGCGGTACGCGAGGGGATGACCGGCCGGGAGGGCGATGTCGAGGGGCTCCTCGAGGAGGGGGGTCGCCACGACGCGATCGCGCGGCCAGGGCGCGTCGTGCGCCAGGCGGTGCGCGATGACCAGGTCGTGGTCGGCGGTGAGCCCCGGGAAGTCGCGGTGGGCGACATCGGCGTCGGTGAGATGCAGCGGGGGGATGCCGTCGAGCTCGCGCAGGAGAGGACCGAAGAGCGTCAGCCCCGCACTGTGGAACGCCGATACGCGCACGGGCCGATGGTCGCTCTCGAGGAATGCCCCCACCGCCTCCCGTGCGGCGGTGAGCGCCTCGTCGACACGGGTCCCCGCCGCGGCCAGCGCCTCGCCCGCCGGGGTCAGGGCCAGGACGCGTCCTCGCCGCATCGTGAGCGGCACGGGCACGCGCGCCTGCAGGGTCGCGAGCTGCTGGGAGACGGCGGAGGCCGAGATGTGGAGGGCTGCGGCGACGGCGGCGACGCTGCCCCGGTCGCCGAGCTCGCGCAGCAGGCGGAGGTGAGCGGCATCCATAAGTCTGAACTTACGTGATGCGGAAGAAGATGACCGTTGTTCTTCAGGGTTGGTCGAGCGACGGTGGAGACATGACCCGCCGCGCCCCCGAGATCGTCGTCGATGTTCTGCTCATCGCCGTGGCGGCGGTGTGGGGCGCCAGCTTCCTCTCCGCCAAAGAACTGACCGACGAGGTCGGAGTCGCTCCCGCCGTGGCCCTGCGGTTCATCGTCGCCGCGGGCGCCCTCGGGGTCATCTGCCTGGCCAGACGGGAACGGATGCCGCGCGGCCGGGGCCTCGCGATCGCGGCCCTCCTCGGGTGCTCTCAGGCGGCGGTGATCGGGCTCGAGACCGCCGGGGTGCACCTGACCTCGGCGACCAACGCGGGTCTGCTCATCAGCCTCGCGCTCGTCTTCACCCCGGTGCTCGAGAGCATCGCCTCGCGCTCGTGGCTCCCGCGGTCGTACTTCGTCGCCGCCGTCGCCGCGGTCGTCGGGGTCGCGCTGCTCGTGTCGGGCGGCGGGTTGCGTGCGCCCGCCGTCGGCGACGCGCTCGTCATCGCCGCCGCGGTGGTGCGCGCGTTCCACGTCACGGCCAGTGCGCGTCTCACCCGCGGTCGTCGCGACAGCACGCTCGCCGTCGTGCTGGTGCAGCTCGTCGTCTGCGCCGTGACGTCGTCGGCCGTGGCGGGTGCCGACCTCCCCGCGGCGGTCGGTCGCCTCACGGCTTCGGGGTGGGCGAACGTGCTGTTCCTGGGGTTGCTGTGCTCGGTCTTCGCCTTCGTGGTACAGCTGTGGGCGGTGCGGCGCACGTCGGCGACGCGCGCGAGCATCCTCATGGGCACCGAGCCGGTCTGGGCTCTGGCTGTCGGCGTGGCGATCGGCGGCGAGGTCGTGAGGCTCCCCGGACTCGCCGGGGCCGCGCTCATCATCGCCGCTTCCTACGCGGGTCAGGCGATCGAGCGCCGCCACCGCCGCGGGCTCGCCGCGTCGACCGACGGCGGGATCGGCCACGCGTCGCCCGAGACGCGCGGTGACGCCGTTCCCGCCGCATAGCGCCGTCAGGGTCGAGTGGGCCGCCACGGCCTCCGCGCCGATGTCGGCAGGCCGCCGCACCAGAGGTCATGCCGGAGCCCCGGTGCGCACCTCACGGATCCCGCCGGAAGCAGGGCCAGTCGGTCGCCGGTGATCCCGTCGCGCCAGCGTCGACGCGACGGGAGAGCTCACCCCTGGAGGAGGGTCAGCGTGATCGTGGCCGAGTACGCACCGGGGGTCACGGATGCGGGCGTTTCCAGCAGCAGGCCGGCGGTGGCCGAGTACGCGCCCCCGGCGGCATCCACGGCGCTGTCGACGCTGGCGAGCAGCTCGGCATCGAGGAATCCGCCGGTTCCGGGGTCGACGTCGTCGCCGGGGGCGACGACCTGGTCGCCACCCGACGGGTTGCCCGCGAGGATCGACGGGTACCACCCGAACGCGTCGGCCGAGACGATGTCGGGTTGGCCGGCGTTTCCGACGAAGTCGGTGATCGAACCCATGACGTACCAGAACGAGGCGGGGTCGACGTCCTCAGGCAGGCGGGTGTCGGTGACCGTCACCGTCGGCAACGTGCCAGAGAAGGTGCGGTTCGTGCCCGCCGCATCATCCTCGGTGAGGACGGCCGATTCGGCGGCGACGGTGAGCGCGAGGACGCCGGGTTCGGCGGCCGGGTCGATCTCGACGCTCACGTCGACGGTGTCCTCGTCCGCCGCGAACGCGCTGCCGCCGCCGACGGCGGCCAGGATGCCGACGCCGAGGGCGGCGACGCCGAGGCGGGCCGAGAGGCCGCGCCGAGAGGTGGGGGTCATGGATGCTCCGTTCTTGCACCGTCGAAACGGTGGCGCTGCCGGTGGGTGCCGGCGGATGGGTCGGATCGGCCGGCGTCGGGCCGGTCGGTGAACGAGGGGAGGAGGTCGTTTCGCGTGTCGCCGCAGGCTCGGGGGAGCCTCGTGGCGGCGCTGTCACGAGGCGGTCTTAGCGGGTTCGATGCGACAGTAGTGCGCATCATGCACGCGGTCAAGCAAAAGTTGTCGGTCTGTCGACGGCCGCCTTGGCTACAATTTCGAGGCGGAATAACAGCATCTCCGACCGCCAGCAGCGTGCGCCGAGGAGGTTATGAGATGACGGTGCGGCCACTTTCGGCAGTACTTAACAGAAATACCTCATGTTTTGTAGACGTATCGACAAAAGCCTCCTACAGTGACGACGGTCGAGGGCGACCTGAGCGATCCCATCGGTCGACGCCGCCCCCGCCGATCACTCAAAGGAGCAACGATGCCCGTACCCGCTGTCTTGTCCGGCCCCCGCCGGCGCAGCACCCGCGTCGCGAGGACCCTCGCGGCCGGACTTCTCGGTGGAGCGCTGGTGGCGACGGGAGCGATCCTGCCCGCCGGCGCGGCCGTCACCCCGTTCGTCAACACCCCCGCGGATCTTCCGAAGCAAGAGCCCGGCGTGACACTTCGCACCTACTCCACGCCGCCGCTGACCGAGCTCTGCACGCTCAAGTCGGGCCAGACGCCCAACGTCGACAAGCTCATGTCGACGATCGACTGGCGCACCGACGAGCAGTTCGGCGCGGGCGACAACTTCGTCACGCACGCCCTGGCGAATCTGACCGTCAGCCAGCCCGGCCAGTACGCGTTCCGCCTCACCAGCGACGACGGCTCGCGCTTGACCCTCGACGGAACGCAGATCATCGACAACGACGGCCTTCACGGTGCCGAATCGGTGGAGGGGACGGCGACACTCGACGTGGGGGTGCACGACCTCTTCGTGGAGATGTTCGAGGCCACCAACGGTCAGCAACTGACGGTCGAGTGGAAGACCCCCGGCTCGTCGAGCTTCACGGTGATCCCCACCAGCGTGCTCAGCACCGAGGCCGGCGTCGTGCGCGTGACCGCCCCCGGCACGAAGTATTGCGAGGGGAGCAGCGATTCCGCGGGCGACGGACTCCGACTGGATGCCGTGAACCCGAACTACACGCTGGTGAACCTGCGCCCCGAGGGGTTCAACCCGAAGGTGTCGGGTCTGGCGTTCCTGGGCAGCGGCGACCTCGCCGTGCTCACCACCGGGTCGGTCAACTCCGGCGGCTGGGACACCTCGGTGCCGGGGAAGGTCTTCGTGCTGAAGGGCGCGCAGGCCGCAGACGGCCCGGAGGACGTCACCGTGGTCGAGGCCGCCAGTGGTCTGCAGAACCCCATGGGCATCGACGTCATCGACGACAAGATCTACGTGTCGGAGCGCTACCAGCTCACCGAGCTCAGCGACACGAACGTCGACGGGTCGTACGAGACGAAGCGCAAGGTCGCCGAGTACCCCTCGGGCAACAACTTCCACGAGTTCGCGTTCGGCCTCATCCACGACGACGAGAACTTCTACGTCAACCTGTCGGTCGCCATCGACAACGGCGGCGCGACCACCACCCCCCAGCCGGCGAAGAACCGCGGGACGTCGGTCAAGATCAACCGCTCGACGGGGGCGATCAGCTACGTCGCGGGCGGTCTGCGCACGCCCAATGGCGTCGCCTTCGGCCCTGAGAACGAACTGTTCGCGATGGACAACCAGGGCGCGTGGCTTCCCTCCAACAAGCTCGTCCACATCGAACAGGACCGCTTCTTCAATCACTACACCACCCCCGCGGGGCCGTTCGATCAGAACCCCGTGACCCCGCCGGCCGTGTGGATCCCGCAGAACGAGATCGGCAATTCCCCCAGCACGCCGATCCTCATCGAGAACGGTCCCTTCGCCGGTCAGATGATGTTCGGCGACGTCACCTACGGCGGCCTGCAGCGCGCCTTCCTCGAGAAGGTCGACGGCGAGTTCCAGGGTGCGGTCTTCCGCCACTCGGCCGGCTTCGAGGTGGGCGTGAACCGCGTCATCGAGGGTCCCGACAAGTCGCTGTACATCGGCGGCACCGGTGAGGGCGGCAACTGGGGTGAGGCGGGCAAGCTCACCTACGGTCTGCAGAAGCTCGTTCCGAAGGCGACGCAGAACACCTTCGACATGACCTCCATGAAGGTCGTCGAGGGCGGCTTCGAGATCGCCTACACGCAGCCCCTGTCGGACGAGACGGTGGCGAACCTCGGCTCGGCGTACCGTGCCGAGCAGTGGCGGTACCTGCCCACCTCCACCTACGGCGGACCCAAGATCGACGAGGAGA
This sequence comes from uncultured Microbacterium sp., assembly GCF_963521695.1. Classification (GTDB taxonomy): domain Bacteria; phylum Actinomycetota; class Actinomycetes; order Actinomycetales; family Microbacteriaceae; genus Microbacterium. The sequence goes on from NZ_CAUQWC010000200.1 coordinate 5,043, forward strand.
TCCTCTCGGTCACCGGCGCCACGGCATCCGCCGATCGAAAGACCGTCACGGTCACCTTCGACGGTCTGAAGCAGGGACGCGTCGTGCACCTGCGTTCGCCGCAGCCGTTCGCCGCGGCGAACGGGGAGAAGCTGTGGAGCACGGAGGCCTGGTACACCCTCAACTCGCTGCCCGGCTATGTCTCGCCCGCCGACCAGGGCTGGTATGAGGCGGAGGAAGCGCGCCTGAGCGGCGGGGCCAAGTTCGACTCCGAGCACAGCGGCTACTCCGGTGCCGGTTTCGCGGGCGGCATGTGGCAGGCGGGTTCCGCATTCGAGTTCACCGTGAACGCCGAGACCGCGGGCACCGTCCCGGTCACCGTGCGCTACTCCAACGGCCCGAACCCCGCACCCGGCTCTAAGGACGTGAACCTTTACGTCAACGGCCAGAACCTCGGCAAATGGGACTTCCCCTCGACGGGGGACTGGAAGACCTGGGCGACGCTCACGCGGGACATGCCGCTGGTCGCCGGGTCCAACACCGTCGCGCTGAAGTACGAATCGGGCAACAAGGGCAACATCAACGTCGACGTCCTGTCGATCGGCACCGCCGACATCTGCGCCCCGGCGCAGGTCGAAGACGGGTATCGGTCGATCTTCGACGGCACGCTCGAGAGCCTCAACGCCGGCTGGCGCATGGCGGGTCCCGGTGGGTTCGGTCGCCAGAACGACTGCAGCATCCGGGGCGAGGGCGGCCTGGGCCTGCTCTGGTACAAGGCCGAGGAGCTGTCCGAGTACAGCCTCAAGCTCGATTGGAAGCTCATCGCCGATCACAACGGCGGCGTCTTCGTCGGCTTCCCCGACCCGAAGGGCGACCCGTGGGTCGCGGTGAACCAGGGCTACGAGATCCAGATCGATGCCACCGACGCCGCCGACCGCACCACCGGCGCGATCTACACCTTCCAGGGTGCGGATGCCGCGGCGGTCACGTCCTCGCTCAAGCCCGTCGGTTCGTGGAACGCGTACGAGATCGTCGTGAAGGGGCAGAACATCAAGATCTTCCTCAACGGCACGCTGGTGAACGACTTCACCAGCACCGATCCCGCCCGTGACCTCTCGCAGGGCTTCATCGGCCTGCAGAACCACGGAGGCGGAGAGGCCGTGTCGTACCGCAACGTCCGCATCAAGGACATCGACGAGCCCGCTCCCCTCGCGGTGACGGCCTCCGCGGAGGTGCGGTGCATGGCGAAGAAGGCGTCGCTGACGGTACGTGCGACCAACACCGATACGGTGCCGGTCGACGTGACGCTGAAGACGACGTGGGGCGAGAAGCTCATCCCCGCCGTCCAGCCCGGGGCGACCGTGTTCCACACCTTCACCACCCGCGCCGCCTCGGTCCCCGCCGGCGACGCGTCGGTGAGCGCGACCGGCGACGGTCGCACCGGTGCCGCCACGGCGGCGTACGCG